>NZ_JAJSPB010000058.1:0-7084 GCF_021282325.1 Marinobacter sp. G11 | reverse complement strand
GATCAACCGCAAGAGTGTGATTGTTCTGGCCGAGGACGGCCCCAAACAGTACAAGGTCTCGCCGGAGTTATTAAGGCCTCTGCGTGACGTGAAGTAGGTCAACTACGTCGTGGAATGAACGCTTACTATTCAACGGCAAAGGGCGGAAAGACCGATACACACTGATTCCAGGAAATCTCAGAGATAACCTTGAACGACAAATCGCCCACGCAAGGTCCGTGCACGAGTCTGATCTAGCCGATGGATTTGGCCTTACTTCGGTGCCCGCCTCACTGCATAAGAAGTACGGGCCGGTTATGAAGGACTTGGGATGGCAATACCTATTCCCATCTTCGACAAGATGCGTTCACCCCATCGCTGGCTATGTGTGCCGGCACCATCTTCATCGTTCTTCTTATTCGCGGCAACTGAGGCAGGCGGTTCTGGATAGCGGCACCACCAAACGAGTGTCAGCACACACCTTTAGGCATGCTTTCGCGACGGAGTTATTGAGATCAGGGAGTGATATTCGAACAGTTCAGGAAATCCTCGGCCACAGCGATATTCGGACGACTGAAATCTACACCCACATTATTGGCGATCGACGAGCTGGAACAGTTAGTCCATTTGATCGCTTGCCAGGTTCTTGAGAAGCGACCAAGCGCTTAACTGGGGCAGATAACGCCAAGGATATGAGGTACTCCGAATGTTCGCTTTTGTTTATGAGCTGATTTCGAGGTATTTGACGACCAGCGATGATCGTTTAAGATGAAGTTGCGGTACAGGGAGAGGTCCCGATGGCCGCGACCGGCGATGAGGGGGCGTGCCATTAATGGCTAACCCCCGAATCCCTCTCTTGCAGCAGCTCCCTCAAGAAACTCGCCCGCCTGGTGGCATTGCTTACCGATTTTACGATGGACGCAAAATCACTAGCCTGCCCGACAATATGTATCTCTGCCTCGGCACGGGTAATCGCCGTGTAAAGCCACGCACGGTCTGAGATACGCCCCGTCTGGACTGCCACGACGATTCTCGGGAACTGGCTCCCTTGAGCCTTGTGGAGCGTGATTCCGTAGCCAAGCTCCATGCAATCGAAGACTTCATCCGTAATTGAAATGGCTTCGCCGGTATCCAGTGTCACGACACCAAATGTTTCCTGGCCGTCCTGGGTGTCGCGCTCTGTTGAGGATAATACGCCAAGAGACCCATTCTGAATGCCTATGTTGTAGTTGTTCCTGGTGAAGAGGATCGGGTCGCCCACTCTGATATCGAGGAAGAATTCATCGCCATGCAATCTAAACTGCAAGCGCTCCCCATCGGGATTGATCAGCTTTTGGCACTCACGGTTCACCTCGCCAACTAGAGCCTTGGTGGCTCCAATGATCTGGGTGTTATAGGGTGACTGCGCATACAAGGATTTGCACTTATCGACCACCTTCTGCGGAGGCGTCTCGTGGAACGTGATTGCGCCAACCGATAACGAAGGAGGCATCTCGCCCCGGTTGATAGTGGTCGAGTATTCCGGGATACCCGTTGAGCCTTCTTGGCGTTTGACGATGTTCAGCTCAACCGTAGCGATTGCGCCGGATTCAACGATGTCTGAGAGAACTTTGCCACAGCCGATGGCTGGTAGCTGGTTCGGGTCGCCGGTCAGGATGATGCGTACCGAGGGATCGAGGTGCGTAACGATCCGATACATGGTCGGCAGGTCGATCATACTGGCTTCGTCGATGACCAGGAGATGCTGCACCTGATCCAGTGACGGCGAGATCGGCTCTTCCCTCAGCAGGCGAGCAATCGTCATGGTGAAGAATCCGATGCTCTCGTGCAGCCGCATGGCTGCTCGCCCTGACAGAGCGACCGCATGAACCTTATAGCCCAGCGCAGCATAGGCTTTGAGCACGGTTCGAAGCACCGTGGTTTTACCCGTTCCGGCACCACCCGTGATGCAGGACACCGAATTCGTCAGGCTCGACTCGACCGCTTGGAGCTGCTGCTCGGTCAGGTCGTAGGGCAACTCCTGAACGGCCTCGGTGAGCGCCGTGAAGACGGGTTCATCTTCATCCTTGGTGGCGGCCAAGACCTTGAGCCGCTTCGCAACGACCGACTCCATTATGATTTGGGCGGTAGGATGGTAGGTGCCGGTCTCTGGCCGGAGAATGAACTGGCCGTTGCGATAACCGCTGGCGAACGCCTCTGCGACCAGGGCTTTATCGCCCAGAAGCTTGACAACCTCGGGCCTGAGAGCTTGATGGGAGGCGTAGGTATGCCCCTTTTCTACCTCTTTTCGTATCGCGCCTTCTAAAGCAGCTGCGAGCCGCTCCGGTGCCGATTTCTCCATGCCCATCTGTTCAGCAATGGCATCGATATCGGGAAAAGACATCCCGAATCCGAGCAATGCGTAAGGATTGCTCTTGAGTATCGCAACGGTGCGATCATCGTGGTATTTCAGGATGCGTTGCTGAATGCTCAGCGGCACTCCCAGAAAAGCCAGCCAGTTCGCATGCGCAAGGTTTTTGTACTTAGCGTAGCCGTTGTAAAGCGCGGTTACTGAAACCTCGCTGAGAACCTTTCTGAGAAGGCCTCTGTGCTTAGCAGTGTCGGCCTGGAGCATAGAGTGCAGGTCGCTGCCAAAAGCGTCCCAGAGGGCTCGTGCTTTGGCCTCACCGATACCCGTGAACTCTTTTTCATTGGCAATGAAGCGGATCAACGCCTCACCCGTTTCCGGCAGCGTGCATTCCATCTCAGCTGGGGCGTCATACAAATGCTGCTGAAGCTCATAATCGCCTGCCTGAACGGTCTCCAGCGTCCTTACACCACGCACCCGCCATTGCTGGCCAACCGACGGCTTGATAGGCAAAGACTGGTTTTCACATCGGATGCTAACGATATATTTGCCCGAGTTGATTTTGTAACTGTCGACTTTAAGGGGAATGCCCGTGAAGATCGTGTATTTGTAGCCGTTATGCTGGCAACTGGTGACACGGAAATAATCCTCATGCATCGGGCGCGACTCCGAACTCAGTGAGGACTTCGGACAGTTCACCGTAACGTTTTAGCTTGGCTTCGAGGGTTGCCACTCGGGCCTTTAGCTCAATGTTTTCCTGCTCCAGCACAGAGAGCCTTCTCGATTCCATGGCTCTTTGGTTAACGCTAGGATCATAGCGCTTCGGTTCTGACTGCTGGGCCTGGGCGGTTTCGGTCAGTTCTGGCAGTACACCCCGATCACGCAGGCTTTGCTCCAGATTCTCCAGTGCCGTTTTAATGGCCGGATTCTGGCGCAACGCGCTCTTTCCGATGCCTATGGCTTTGGCCACTTCGCCACGGTTTAACTGGCCCCGAAAGATGATCTGCTTAAAATCGTCATCCGTTTGGGTGGCCACCCAGCTCTGGAAGGCACTCAGGTTCTGACGTGCTCTTTCCTGACCATTACTCATCCATTTTCCCCAGGATCTTTTTGATCGCAGTTAGAAATCCGCGAGGTAGGATTTCCGTACCCAGCTCATCTTTCACTTGGCCCCGTGCATTCGCTCTGAATCCGAGTTTCTCCAGCCATTCTTCGGTGCAGACGGTTTGCAACGCCTTGATCTCGTTCTCCGAACAGATCCCCTTTAACGAGGGCAGCAGCTCCACACTGGCTTCAGACTGGGGCTCCACATACGTCGTGGGTCGCTTATCAATCACGATCTCGGTTGTGCTCTTGAGCATATTGGCTTCGCTTCTGTAGCGATCCCGCTCCCGAATGATTTGTCCGAACAGCGCACGCACCGCCGCGTCCTCAATGCGCTCCAGCAGTTGGTGGTCCTGGCTCATTCTCTTGGGGGGGCCGACCGGTGGTTTCTTCGTGGTGGTCTTTGCCTTGGCGGCCCACGCTTCGACCAGATCCCGATAATGCTTGTTTGCAGTGGCACGAATCGACTGATAGCCCACACCGCCGTCTTCCTCGGATACGCGACCAATGGTGGTGATGGAAAAATCCTGGGCACCGGAGTCGAAGTAGGCGCTCAACGTTTCGTGGAGCTTATCCAGAGAAGCCTTTGTCTTCGCGGTCTTGCCGTCTTTAAGGGTGTCCAGAATCGCATCAACATCAATGTTCATTCGGACACCTCCAAGGCCGGAATCCGCTTCAGAGCGCCCGAAGACAGCGTGATCGGGGTGATTTGTTTGACTGCCTCAACTCCCGATTTCAGGAGCCCATCGTTCTCCAGGAACTCTTGCGCTTCGATGTAGTTCGTTGCGATTCGATAACCCTCCATCTTGTCCTCTGGGTCCGCGATCTTAGCCATCTTTCGAACGAGCGCATTACCCACGATCAACTGTGTGTTTTCGTCCATTTCCAGAAAGACGGGCTTGTACCCGGAGCGGGCCATCATTCGACTCAAGACATTGGTACGCTTGGCAATCGCAGGTGTCTTGCGCAGGTCATCGTGAAGGTCGGGGTAGAATTCAGCGTCCTCACAGAGCAAAGACAGGTGCAGCAATTCCGAGTCGGTTTCGATGAATTTCATGCTAACATTGAGGTCTTCCGCAGACCCCACGGCGACTAGCTTTTGACGGTCATCGTCCTCAGTTCGCCCATTTTCGATCTGGACCACTTTGTTGATCAGATTGAAGATGGCGATGTAGTCTTTGGCGTACTCATCTGCCTCCACGCGCTGCTTTTCGTACCGGCGCTCCAGAGACTGAAGTTCGCTGTGCTTGAGGAACGGCTTACCGGTTTCCTCGGCGATGAATAGCTCATCCTTCAGGGCCTCTAATTGGCCTTCAATCTCGGCGGCCAGTTCAGCCGCCTGGTGCGCTTTGTAGCTGATCTGATTGAACATAGAGTTGAGTGCAGGAAGGTAGGTCGCATCGGTGATGTGCCAGCGACAGCGGGGGCAGTTTTCAGGGCCATGGGGTACCGGGCCATAAACCCTAGTATCAGGTGCTGTTGAATTCCGGATTAACGGGCCGCCGTTCCAGCAGCCACCAACGATGGACAGTTCATCCGAACGCACGGAGTTGCCGCCGACCAGGCACAGACCGGTGGCCCGCTCTTCCCAGCCAATCGGATTCCGGTTCGCCAGCACGGCTTCGAGAGAGTTGTATGTATCACCGAACGACGCAGTGCAAAGCTGGATCTGCCTCATCTCTGCGTCCTGAAGAAAGTTCTTCAGGGACGCTTCCCCGCGTTCAACCAAGGCGGAGTCGGCCTCGCTCATTTTTTCGGCCATCACCGAGGGTGTGATCTTGTTGTAATAGATCGTCATTAACAGCCGGGTATGACCGGCCAGTAGCTTGGAGATCACCGGCAACGGCAGATCGGTGTCCATGGTGTAGCAGGTGATCAACGACACGCGGAGGCTGTGAAGTGGGTATTCCGTTGCCACCTTGCTCGCTTCTGGCCCCTCGTAGTCATCGCCGTAGTCTTTCACAAACCGCAGACGGTGCCCGTCTCTCATCCTCAAGCCCGACTGGAACAAATCTTCTTCCAGTTTCGACAACAGGCGGTACCAGGGATTCCCCAGTGTGACGCCGGAAATCGGGAAGCTTGAGTTTCTCTCTCGGAATAGAAACGCAAACTCGCCCATTTCGGCTAATTGCTTCTTGGATTTGGTCTTGCCAATATTTTTTGATTTAAGCTCGGTACCTTTAACCAACCGGTCGATGGGGTTATATTTTTCCTGCCAGTTGCGGAGTTTTTCCAGCCAATATAGCAGTTCTTCGTGCTGCCAAGGGATGGTGTAGCCGCGCTGAAGTTCGTCTTTGTTTTGATCGGCGGTTTTGTTGGTTGAGACGTACAGCCCGGTGGCATAGCTCTCCGTCATCGAGTCGTAAATGCGCCGGAAGACGCCTTTCTCATAGGGGCGCTTGGGTGCCCCATACTTGAAGGGGTGTTTGGTGTTTTCCACCCAATGACCGCGCTCGTAACGCCAGGTATCGCCTTCACCGGAGTCCAGAAACCGTACCTGAAAAGAACGAAGCGGCAGATGGAGTTTGGTAAATAGAAACATCGCCATCACCGGCGACCAGATCTCATGGATGGTCACAGACTTGTATGATTTACCGATTTTCCGTTGGACCAACCGTGTACGGGCGACGCAATCCGGATCATCGGGATCAATAACCTCTGGAGGCACTTCCATCCACGCCAAATTGCCATACTGGAGGTGATCGATGGCCCAATGCCAGTCCCGGAAGTGGAACCCAACCCATGGCGCTTTATTGCCGGAGTCATCTGTTGGGTAGGGGCAAAGAATGTGCCTGGCTTGCTGAATATAGCGATACGGTAACGGGCTGTGGACGGTTTCGGTTTTTGATTTGTTTTTCTTGATTCTATCGAACGGATTCAGGAACAGGGGGCGCTCGACGCCGTCATCATCCTCGACATTCAAATGGTGCTGGAGGATGTAGTCGCATAAATCAACCGCGTGCGAAACGTATTCGGAGTTATCAACAGTCGCTCCACTGCTAACCAAAAACGCCTTATACTCTTCACTGGACACTTTATGGCCGCTCGGATGGCCCGTGAAGATTGTAGCCACGTCAGCGGCATACGGGGCTTTCGCGTTCAGGTAAAGAAGAAATTTTCTTATACTCAACAAACGCTTACCAACGCCTTTGTCTTGCGTTTTTAGCCATTCAGCGGTGTACTGCTGCCATTGCAGCCAGTCTTGCCCCAGGTCCTCAGTCACCCACCCCAGCGTCAGATCCGTGGTGTAGCCTTTCCCTTTTAGTTTTTGGGTCATGTTATCGCTTCCCTAACCGTGGATTCTTGCCGGTGAAGTGGCCGTTTGGATCAAGGCCTTCAAAGCCGTGTTCTGCCAACGTATTCCAGTCGAAAGACGCGGGGATCTTTTCTTTATCCGATCCCAACTGAAGTTGTTGTGTTGCCTGGAACAGCGCTTCTGAGACTTTCACGCTGGAGGGCATGGTGTAAGGAACCTGAGACTCCAGACTTGCGTGATGCAGGCACTTTTTGCGAATGAGTGGGTCGACTGCGTATTCCAGACCAAGGTTGCCACTGATTCCAGACGAAGCCTGCCACCCATTCCACGCGAAAGCTGCCACTGATTCCACGGCAAAGCTGCCACCTTGGCAGGCTGCCTGATTTCCCCATCAAAAC
>NZ_JAJSPB010000057.1:0-7224 GCF_021282325.1 Marinobacter sp. G11 | reverse complement strand
TTGATTACCAAACACCGGATGAGGTGTACTACCAACAACCCATGACCCTGGCAGCTTGAGCCGGGAATACAGCCGGATCAGAGCTTAACTGCACCTTCAGGCTGTCCAACTGATGGGGTCCACCTCAGTGTTCCTCAGCACTGGGATGTTGTTTTCAATAGGCGGATTTTTAAAGAGAAATCCAGGGCTGTAAAGGGTGATGAGATTCCGCTTTCGTTATCCCAAGTCGACGGAGTGGTTAAATCAGAGGAAATGAAAGAAAGGTCATTAAGTCCTGCGCATCGGAAGAATTTCAAGCTCGTTCTTAAGGGTGACATGGTGGTTAATCGATTTAAAGGTCACCTGGGTGTCTTCTTCGAATCTTCCTATGATGGTATCGTCACCTTCCACTATGGGGTTTTTCAGTCTAATTCTGCGGTCTATACAAAATATTACCAGCATTTATTTCATGCAGAGGCATATAAGGTTATTTATGCTGGAGCGTCTAACGGCATGACTGTTGGTCTGCAGAATCTTTCAAATCAGAATTTCTATGATGTTAAGTCGCTATTACCTCCTTACGAGGAGCAAAAAAGCATTTCTGAATATGTGGATTCGGTAGAGAGAGATACATTAAATGTTATTAACAGAATATATGATCAAATCTTAGTTCTAAAAGAATACAAAACTACACTGATCAATAGCGCCGTCACCGGAAAAATCCGAATCACCCCCGACATGGTGGAGGCCTGATCCAGCATGACAGTCCAGGTCGCCACCTGCAGCGCTGCCCAGCTGTTCTCTGAATGTTTGCATCCAGAGTCATCGTCGAGCGCCAATGCCATTGTCACGAGCGGTGACGAGACGATAACAGGCGCGCTGACCATCCCGGAATACCAGCGCCCCTATTGCTGGCAGGACAAGCAACTGGATGGCCTGTTGCAGGATATCGCGTCGCACACCCAGCGAAGCGCCGAGCTGCCTTACTATCTGGGCAGCCTGATCCTGCATAAAGAAGACGGCAAGCTGAATATCATCGATGGCCAGCAGCGCATCACCACCCTGGCGCTGATGGGCTGTCTGCTGGACTCCGATCCGTCAACTATCGGCGGCCTGGTCTATGAGCACCCCAACAGCCAGCAGCAGATCAAGCATAACCTCCAGTGGCTGCGTGATCGTCTGGATCGGGTGAGGAACTGGATTGACTTCAACAAGCTGCAATTCACTCTGGTGATTACCCAGTCCGAAGATGACGCCTACCGCTTCTTTGAAACCCAGAACTCCGGCGGGGTGCGGCTGGGCGGGCCGGATATCATCAAGGCGCATCACTTGCGGGCCATTGAGAACAGAACGCTCCAGCCACAGTTTGCCCGGCAGTGGGAGGCCATGGGCAAACTGGATAGCACCGTCAGTGCCTTGCTGAAAGGCCGCTTCTGGCAAAGTGTGAAGCCAAGAGAGCTGCCCTCCCACAACCAGAAACAGCTGATCCGTGACTGTATTGTCGATGAACTGGCGCAAAGTACCGGTGACGGCGATGACATTGCCTATGGCCGCATTCGCCGCCAGATTGGTCTGGCTGGCGATGTTAGCCAACAGGCAGATCAGCAAGGCTACGAGGTGCGCCAGCCACTGAATGCCGGTATTAACAGTATTCGTTACCTGACCTATTTTCAGGCTTTACACCAGCGTTACTGGGAAAGCCCTGAATTACCGCATTTGGAAGGGTATCAACAATTTGTTGAGTGGCTGAAAAAGCGAAAAGGTTGTGATTACGTTGCAAAACTCTATGAAGCTTGCTTGCTGCTCTATATCAGCCAGTTTGGTGAAAGTCAGTTAGAGCAGGCTGCAAAGAAACTGTTCCGAGTGGTGTACTCCCGCCGAGTAAGCAACCAGAAGTCCGTTCGCGAAAACTCCATTCCCGCATTTATAAGAGACCAGCCTGTGCTGGACTGGATTGCAGCCAGCTACACCCCGGAGCAATGTTTCGAATTTCTGGATGCTTTCGAGCTGAAGGTGGACCCCAGCAACCTGGACAAGAACAGTGTGAAGCGGCGCTTTGTAGAAGCGGTTTGCGAACAGTTCGGGCTGAATCTTGATGCTGATCAGTATGAAAAGGTATTTGCTTCAGCCTTAGATCAGAAAATAAAAGGAGTTCAGGGATGACCGCAGCAGCTGGCTACCAGGTAAATACCGAAGTGCTGACACTGAAACGTGTCAGCGATGCGGCCATGGGCTTCGTGATCCCCAGCTATCAACGCCCCTATGTGTGGAGTGATGATGATGTAAAAAATCTGTTTCATGATATCCGGGAAGCCTATGAGGCGGGTGAGGATCATTACTTCATCGGCAGTGTCCTGTCCGCCGTAAGGGTTGAAAAAGAGGCGCGAGTCTACGAGCTTATTGACGGCCAGCAACGCACCACAACGCTGATGTTGCTGTCGCTTGCCTTCAAGGCGGCAGGAGTGGACTCGCGTCTGGCTGAGGCCTCGGTTTTGGGTGATCAGCCAAGGCTGACCTTCGAGATTCGGGATGCCGTGCGCAACTTGCTAGGCAGCTATGCTGGTTTAGAGCAAATGGACCGTCCAGGGCAAGAGGCGATTAATAGCGATGCCTACCTTACCCATCTGAATGCCAACCTGAAGATATTGATACAACAGGTAGAGGGCTTGCAAAAGGGTTTGCATGATAACAAGGAATTCAATCTTGAAGCCTTTGCCGATTACATCTACTGCAATGTGAGCTGGGTGAATAACATCGTTCCGGAGAGCATGGACCTGAATCGCCTGTTTGCCAGCATGAATACGGCAGGTATCCAGCTGGAGCCGGTAGACTTGTTGAAAGCCAAACTGTTCCGCAAGATCATCACCGAGAAACCGCTCTACAGCGCTATCTGGCAGGCTTGTGAACACATGGAGAACTACTTCGAGCGCAACCTCCGCCAGTTGTTTCCCCGCGCGGACTGGAATGCGATCGAGTACAAGGACCTTAAAGCGTATAAAGGCACAGTCTTCGATAGCAAAGCGCCTGAGGGTGGCGAGGAGCAAGGCGATGGTTCCGGGAAGACAATCCTGGCGCTGCTGGATGAGGTCAGAGCTGGAGACGTGCCCGATAACCTCACGTTTAAACCGGAAGAAGATACTCAGGAAGGCATTGAAGATGAGACGGTCTACTGTCGTTCAATTGTGAGTTTTGAACTTTTGTTAATTCACACGCTCCGGATTTTTTATGCCCGAAAGCAATGGCTCGACATTGAAGCTCGCATAAAAGCTTCCAACCTGATGGCCTGCTTCAATCGTCTTATTGAAACGGATGAGGCCGTCATCAAGGAGTTTGTCGATCTTCTTTGGCAGGTGCGCTATCAGTTCGACACATGGGTTGTGAAGTGGGTGGAGCATGATGACAGCGCAGACCCGGAGTTAAGACTTACCTATACCAATCGGTCCCAATCCAGTGGCAAGTATTATATCAACCGTAGTGCTCGCGAATTAGGCAATTTGGTACAGCTGCAGGCGGTTCGCAACTTTACGGGGGATCGTTCGGCTCATTACTGGTTAACGGCGCTTCTCTCTCAGCTGGTAGACAAACCTGAGATGGACTTTGCCCAGGTGTTGGCGGTGCTGGAAAGACTGGACAACCATCTATCGCTCACCAACGAAACACAGAAGGAGGCCAGCTTCAAGATTGCTATGAATCAAGTGCCGTTGCTTGACAGTTGGGACTCCGTCGAGGCTTATCTCAACAGCGTCAGAGGCACCAGCTTCGAACACTACTGGTTTCAAAAGCTGGAATATTTGTTGTGGAAGCAGGGCGACAAGAGCGATGAGAAACTCAAGAGATATCGCATTACTTCAAAGAATTCCGTGGAACATGTATACCCTCAGAATGAGGAGTATCAAAGGAAGCTGGAAGGCGAGTATCTGGATGCCTTCGGTAACCTGGTACTGTTAAGCCCCGGCGAGAACTCTTCTTACAGCAACCAGACGGTCGGGAAGAAGAGGGAAGACTTTAAGGTCAAACCCCGTTATGACTCCTTGAAACTCAAGGCCATCTTCGAGCTTTACGATCAGACTGCAGGGATCTGGGGCAAAGAACAAATCGCTGAACACCAGAAGGAAATGATGATGCTCCTGGAAAATCATTATCGGCAAGGAGGGGAGTATGGTCAGCCAAACCAATGAGCAGGCGCTGGAGGCTGCCATTGAGCAGGCCCTCACTGGCATGACAACCGAGGAACTTAAGGGCACGGTTCAGATTCAACAAACACCGGCAGACGATCTGGTGGCCAACAACGGCTTCCGGCTAGGCTTGCCGATGGATTTCAATGCCCGGTACGCCTTGGATGAAAAGCAGTTCTGGCGATTTCTGGAAGAAACTCAGAAGCCCGAACTGACCAAGCTGAAGAAGCACAACCCCGCTGACTGGCAACGTAAAGTGCTGGAACGCTATGACCGGCTGATCAAGAAGCATGGCGTCCTGCACTTGTTGAAAAAGGGTCTTCAGGTTGATGATGCCCACTTCCATCTGATGTATCCCGCACCGCTGGCCAGCAGCAGCGAGAAAGTTAAGCAAAATTTCAGTGCCAATATTTTCAGCTGTACCCGGCAAGTTCGTTATTCCCTGGCTAATCCGCTGCAGGAAATCGATATGGTGCTGTTTATCAACGGCATCCCCTTGGTAACCATGGAGCTGAAGAATGCCTGGACAGGCCAAACGGCGCGTTTTCACGGCCAGAAACAGTATCGGGAAGACCGCGATACCAGCCAGCCCCTGTTGAACTTCGGTCGCTGCCTGGTGCACATGGCGGTCGATACCGACGAAGTCTATATGACCACCAAGCTGGCCGGGAAATCGACGTACTTTCTGCCCTTCAACAAGGGCCACAACCATGGTAAGGGTAACCCCCCGAACCCGAATGGACACAAAACCGCTTATTTGTGGGAAGAGGTATTCACCAAGGAAAGCCTCGCTAACATCATTCAGCACTTTGTAAGACTGGATGGCAGCAGCAAAGACCCGCTGGCCAAACGGACATTGTACTTTCCCCGCTATCAGCAGCTGGATGTCGTGCGGAAACTAGTGGCTCATGCGTCTGCGCATGGAGTTGGGCACACTTACCTGATTCAACATTCGGCAGGCTCGGGCAAGTCCAACTCAATCACCTGGGCAGCGTACCAGTTGATAGAAACCTACCCGGAGAACGAAACGGCTGCCGGTGGCAAAAGCCTGGAGCAACCGCTTTTTGATTCAGTCATTGTGGTGACCGACCGCCGGCTGCTGGACAAGCAGTTGCGCGATAACATCAAGGATTTTTCCGAAGTTAAGAACATTATTGCACCTGCGTTCAAATCCTCCGATCTGAAGGAGTCGTTACAGCAGGGTAAGAAGATCATCATCACCACTATCCAGAAGTTTCCGTTCATAGTCGATGGTATCGAAGACCTCAGTGACAAACGGTTTGCCGTGATCATTGATGAGGCCCATAGCTCCCAGTCCGGGACGGCCCACGACAATATGAACAGGGCAATGGGGCAGGATGACGAAGAGGATGATCAGGACAAGATTCTAAAGGCAATGAAATCGCGCAAGATGCGCGGTAATGCGTCTTATCTGGCCTTTACGGCGACCCCCAAAAACAACACGCTTGAAAAATTTGGCGAGCAGCAGGAAGACGGGTCATTCAAACCGTTCCACCTGTATTCCATGAAACAAGCCATCGAGGAAGGCTTTATCCTCGATGTACTGGCTAACTACACCACTTACAAAAGCTATTACGAGATCGAGAAATCGATTGCTGAGAACCCGGAGTTCGACACCAAAAAGGCGCAGAAAAAGCTCCGGGCCTACGTGGAAAGCAGTCAGCAAACCATCGATACCAAAGCCGAGATCATGCTGGATCACTTCATCCCGCAAGTGGTGAATGCCAAGAAACTCAAGGGAAAAGCCAAAGGCATGGTGGTAACGCAGAACATCGAAACCGCTATTCGTTATCACAAGGCAATTACCCGCTTGCTGGCGGAAAAAGGCAATCCTTTCAATGCCCTGGTGGCCTTTTCGGGCACAAAGGAAGTGGACGGCATTGAATATACCGAAGCTGAGATCAACGGGTTCGCTGAAACCGAAACCAAGGATAAGTTCGATACCGACGATTACCGTTTGCTGGTGGTAGCGAACAAGTATCTGACAGGGTTTGACCAGCCAAAGCTGTGTGCCATGTACGTGGACAAGAAACTGACCTCAGTGCTCTGTGTTCAGACCTTATCCCGGCTAAATCGTTCTGCACCCAAGCTGGGCAAGAAGACGGAAGATTTGTTTATTCTGGACTTCTTCAATTCCGTGGATGATGTGAAGGCCGCTTTCGATCCGTTCTATACCGCGACATCACTCTCTCAGGCTACCGATATCAATGTCCTGCATGACCTGAAGGATATGCTGGACGAAGTGGGTGTGTATGAGTGGCACGAAGTTGAAGAATTCGTGAGGCGCTACTTTAACAATGAAGACGCGCAAGCGCTGAGCCCGTTAATTGATGTGGCTGCTTCCAGGTTTGAGCACGAGCTGGAACTTGAAGAAGACGACAAAGTGGACTTCAAAATCAAGGCCAAGCAATACGTGAAGATATACGGCCAGATGGCCTCCATCATGCCGTATGAAATCGTCGCCTGGGAGAAACTGTTCTGGTTTTTGAAGTTTCTGGTTCCGAAACTGAAAGTGAAGGATGCCGGCTCAGATGCCATCGACGAGCTTCTGGAGTCTGTCGACTTGAGTTCCTATGGGTTGCAGCGGGTAAAGCTTAACCATACGATTACGTTGGATGAGGCTGATACGGACCTTGACCCGCAAAACCCCAATCCCCGTGGGGCTCACGGAGGAGATAAGCAAACTGATCCTCTTGACGATATTGTCCGCACCTTTAACGAGCGGTGGTTCCAGGGCTGGAGCGCTACTCCGGAGGAGCAAAAGGTGAAGTTCGTCAATATTGCGGAAAGCATCAAACAACACCCTGATTTTGAGGCCAAGTACCAAAACAATCCAGACCCACATAATCGGGAACTCGCGTTCGAGAAAATGTTGAAAGAGGTGATGCTGCGCCGCAGGAAGGATGAATTGGAGCTTTATAAGTTCCTGAATCAGTGACTTTGCAGGCCAGTATACTCCGCAAAGCGCCATCGGCGCTAACGGGAGCCATCACTTGGTCAAAAGCAGGTTGATAATGCCGGAACGTGCAGTCTGACGTCGATCAGCGGC
>NZ_JAJSPB010000056.1:0-7550 GCF_021282325.1 Marinobacter sp. G11 | reverse complement strand
TCCCTATGCCTATCTGAAGGATGTGCTGACCCGCTTGCCGACTCAGAAAAACAACACCATCGACGAACTGTTGCCCCACAACTGGAAGCCGGCTACACCTGACAAGGTGTGATGGGCGGACGCTTACTGTGCTCTCACTGGATCACATCGCTGGTCGTGAAATACCTCGGGTGAATCGCCGCTTGCGGCGAGAGGGCAGAGCCCTTGGAGCAAGTGCTCCTATTTTACACACCAAATTACATACCGTGTAAAAACTAAAAATGCCCCAAAAGCCTTTGCTTATGGGGCATTCACTCACTCACCAACAGAAGTACACAAAATTCACTATATACTCCCTTGTGCGGGTTTTTTCATGGCGGGCATACTGTTACCAGTGCACGCCCCGCATGATGGCGGCAAAGGCCACCTGCTCGGTGGACACCTTCGGCTTCTCTCCGGAATTGCTGCCTGCTGCGGCGGGCGAATCCGGGAACATCCGGTAACCGGTATTCATGATGATCTCGCCCATTTTCGGCGTCAGGGAATGCAGCACCGAAGCAAACACACCCAGGCGAGTAGCAATGCGCTTGGGCCGGTAAACGATGGCATCTGCCACCATCTGCGCGGCTTCGTCCGGCGTCAGCGTGGGGACCGAATCGTAGATCTTGGTCGGCGCAATCATCGGCGTTTTCACCAGTGGCATATTGATGGTGGTGAAAGTGACGTTGCGGTCTGACCACTCGGCCGCGGCACAGCGGCTGAAGGCATCCAGAGCAGACTTCGACGCCACGTAGGCGGAGAAGCGGGGCGCGTTGGTCAGCACACCGATAGAAGAGATATTCACCACGTGCCCGCGACGGCGCTCCAGCATGCCCGGTGCAAAGCCCATGATCAGGCGTACAGAGCCGAAATAGTTCAGCTGCATGGTACGCTCGAAATCGTGGAAGCGGTCAAACGACAACGCCAGTGAGCGACGGATAGAACGACCGGCGTTGTTCACCAGCACGTCCACCTGGCCGTGGTTATCCAGCACGGTTTTCACAAAGCGGTCGCAGTCTTCCATGTCGGAGAAGTCGCACTGGTAGGCGTGCACGTTTCCGCCCTTGGCCTCCAGCTGGCTGGCCACTTCATCCAGGGTTTCCTTGGTGCGGGCACCAATCACCAGAATAGCGCCGGCCTCGGCCAGCTTCTCTGCAGTGGCCAGGCCAATACCGGAGGTTGCGCCTGTCACCACACACACCTTGCCTTCCACCGTACCTTTCAGGGTGCGATCCTTGAACAGGTCCGGGTCCAGGTGGCGCTCCCAGTAGTCCCAGATAACCGGGGCGTAGTCCGGCAGGCGCGGCACTTCAATTCCGGAGCCCTTCAGCACGCGCTCCAGTTCCCGGGTATCAAAACGGGTCGGGTAGTTGATGAACGACATCACCGATGCCGGAATGCCCAGATCCTCCAGCACCGCACCGGTAATACGCTTCACCGGAGGCAGGTTCTTGATGCTCTGGCGGATAAACGGCGGAATAAAGCCGAACATCCGGGAGTCGATGCGCATGCCCATACGCGGAGCATGGCCGGCTTCGCAGAAGATATTGAGAATCTCGCCCACTTTGTACGGGTCAGAATCCACCAGGTGGAAACAGTTGCCGTCTTCACCGTCCAGGTGGGCAATGTGATCTAGGGCATTCGCCACAAAGTCCACCGGAACAATATTCAGGCGGCCGCCCTCGATGCCGACCGTCGGCACCCATTGCGGCAGCGCGTGGCGGATCTTCTGAATCATTTTGAAGAAGTAGTATGGCCCGTCGATCTTGTCCATTTCGCCGGTTTTGGAATGGCCGACCACCATTCCAGGGCGGTAGATACGGAACGGCACCTTGCACTCTTCACGCACCACTTTCTCGGATTCGTGCTTGGTGCGCAGGTACGGATGATCCAGCTTTTCCGCTTCTTCAAACATATCTTCGCGGAAAATACCCTTGAACAGGCCGGCAGCGGCAATCGACGAAACGTGGTGGAAATGCTTTGCGCCCATGGCTTCGGCAGCCTGAACAGCAGCCCGGGTGCCTTCAATATTGGTTGCTGCCTGGGCCTCTTCATCGGCGCTCATGTCGTACACAGCGGCCAGGTGGAAGAAGTGATCAACATTCCCCTTCAGGGCTTTCATGGCCTTGGCATCAATGCCGAGATTCTTGCTGGTGAGGTCGCCGATAACCGCCTTTACCCGGCTGTCATCCACACCCCAGCGCTCGCGCAGCTCTGCCAGCTTGTCCTGCGACTGCTCGCGCACCAGAACGTGTACGGTACCGCCCCGGGCCAGCAGTTTTTCTACCAGAAAACGACCGATAAAACCGGTGCCGCCTGTCAGGAAATAATTCATAAATACTCCATCCTGCCTGTTGCTCTGTTATTGTCTGTTCACCAACGAACCATAAGACCAAAGTCTTAGCCTTGTTCCATTCGCGGGCATTCTACTTATTTGCAACCTTCATGTATCGAACTTTTTTAGAGCTTTTACTCTGTAACCCTTTGTTTTTAATAGAGCTATTACTCTAAAAACCGGCAGCCCCCGCTCGGGGAATGTCCGGAATACCGACACACCAGCTTTTCAGACTAGCACAGGATTCGGTCGCTGGCGTCGTAACAGCCGGGTTACCAACGGGCAATGCAAGCGGCCGGCAGCAATGCGATAATCAGGAACTTCCAGCGCATCGGCGCATCCAATCACATCAATCTATCAAGGTTTAGCCAAACAGCATGCAGAACGACAGCCCCAACACCGAACGCTACATCGCCATTGCCCGTGCCTGCCTCAAGGCCATCAACGATACCGCCGCCAACAGTGGCAGCCGGGAAGAGAAAATCGATGCCGTATACCAGGCCATCGACAAGGCGTTCCAGGCCGAGTTTGCAGAGTACCGCCAAGCCACCGCGATTATGGCCACCGTACTCGAACGGATTGCCACCGGTGACCTGGATGCGGAAAAAGCTGCCAGCCTGGCCCGGAAAACCCTGGCCCAGCAGCCGGCGAACACCAAAACCGGTCAGATGCACTGACCCCGGATTTCCCACTGCACTTTCGTCCATAGCACAGTAAAGAGGCCCCATGACTGCCGAACGTTCTCTGTTCCATAGACTGTTCCGTTTCCAGATCCTGGCCCTGCTTTTTCTGGGTTACCTGCTGCTCAGCCCCCTGGCACTGGCCAGCGTATCGCCCGTTAAAAGCCCCAACGATCCGAACGAATACCGCTACCTGGAACTGGACAACGGCCTGAGAGTGGTACTGGCCTCAGACCCGGTCGCCGACAAAGCGGCTGCCTCCATGAATGTCGCGGTGGGCAGCGGCAACGATCCGAAAGACCGTGAGGGTCTCGCCCATTTTCTGGAGCACATGCTGTTTCTGGGTACCGAAAAATACCCGGACCCGGGCGAATACCAGCAGTTCATCCGCAGCCACGGCGGCAGCCACAACGCCTTCACCGCCTTTGCAGACACCAACTACTTCTTCGACGTGGAAGGAGAGTTCCTGGAACCGGCACTGGACCGCTTCGCCCAGCAGTTCTCCCACCCGCTGTTTACCGCGGAGCTGGTGGACCGGGAACGTAACGCGGTGCACTCCGAATACAGCGCCAAGCTGAAAGAAGACGGCCGGCGCCTGCTATCGGTACGCAAAACCGCCGGTAACCCGGACCATGCCTTCAGCCAGTTCGCCGTAGGCAACCTGGGCACGCTGGAAAACACCGACGACAACCCCCTGCGGCCAGACCTGATCGAGTTCTGGGAGCAAAACTACTCGGCCAACATCATGACCCTGGCGGTGTATGCCCCCCAGCCGCTGGACGAGCTGGAAACCATGGTTCGCGAGCGTTTTTCCGCCATCGCCAATCGCAACCTGACAGCCAAGACCCACCCGGAACCGCTTTATGACCTGGAGCAACTGCCGGAAAAAGTCACCGCCCAGACCCTCAAAGACAGCCGCAACATGACCCTGTCTTTCCCGATTCCGTCGCAACGGGATAACTACCAGACCAAGCCCGCTTCCTACGTGGCCAACCTGCTCGGCCATGAAGGCCACGGCAGCCTGTTTGATGTGCTCAAGCGAGCCGGTCTGGTGGAAAGCCTGTCTGCCGGATTAGGCATGGACACCGGCGAACACGCCACCCTGGACCTCAGCATGTCACTGACCCGGGAAGGCCTGGCCCGGCAGGATGACATCCTGGCCCTGAGCTTTCGCTATATCGACAAGGTTCGCGACAAGGGCGTTACTGAAAACCGCTTTGATGAAATGAAACAGCTGGCAGTGATCGACTTCCGTTTCCGGGAACGCAGTGAACCCATGAGTGAAGCCATGCGCCTGTCCAGCTTGCTGCGAGATTACCCGCCCCGGGATATTCTGAGCGCACCCTGGCTGATGGAACGATACGCGCCTGAACAGTACCAGGCCATCCTGGATCGCCTGACGCCGGACAACCTGATGGTATGGGTATCTGCCCCGGCCCAGCCGGAAGGCACGCCCCTGTTCACCAACTGGTATGAAACCCCGTGGCAGCGTGAGCCGCTCACCGTGCCTGAAACCACCGATAACCAACTGGCGGCACAGCTGGCCTTGCCCGCCGCCAACCCCTTTGTACCGGAGAACCTCGACCTGGTAGCCGGCAACACCATGGAACATCCGGTAAAACTGGGCGAGCTGGACGGGCTGGATATCTGGTACGCCCGGGACACCCGGTTCAATACCCCGAAAGCCAACGTATTTATCAGCCTGCGCACACCCGCTGCCCGGGCCTCCGCCCGCAGTGAGGTGCTAAGCCAGCTTCTGGTGGATGCCATCAACACCAACCTCAACTCCTGGGCCTACTCCGCCAGCCTGGCGGGGCTGGATTACAGCGTGTACCCGCACCTGCGGGGTATCACCATCCGCGTGGGTGGTTATAACGACAAGCTGCACAAGCTGGCGAACCGGATCCTGCTCGAGTTTTCCGACCCGCAGTTCACTACCCAGCGATTCAACATCGCTCGCCAGCGGCTGATGGATGGCCTGGAAAACAAGGCCAAGGACCGCCCTGTGCAGCAAACCTCTGAATTCATACAAACAGCGCTGATTGATGGCACCTATCCGGTAGCAGACAAACTGACAGCTGCCAGGGAAGTCACGCTGGATGAACTCAAAGCCTTCGGCCGGGAACTGGTGCGCCAGACGGACCCGGTTATGCTGGCCCATGGCAATCTGACCGAAGCCTCGGCCCTGAACCTGGCGCGGCAGGTAAAAGCCATGGTACTGGACGGCCGGGAACGCACAACGGTGGAGCGCTCCAACATCCGCCAGCTACCGGAAGGACAAACCCGGGCCGTGCTGGACGTTGCCCACCAGGACACCGGCTACACCCTGTACCTGCAGGGCAACGATACCTCTTATGAAGAACGGGCCCGCTTCCGCCTGTTGGCACAGATTGTCAGCAGCCCCTTCTATGAAGAGATCCGCACCACTCGCCAGCTCGGCTACATCGTGTACGCCACCGCCTTTGAGATGCTGGAAACACCGGCCCTTGGCCTGGTGGTGCAATCACCGGAAGCGGATGCACAAGCCATTGACCAGGCGGTACAGGCGTTTTCAGCCGACTTTGAAGGCCAACTGACTGAACTGGACGACAACCGCCTGAACCGGGAAAAGCAGGCGGTAATCAGCCAGTTGCTGCAGCAGGATCGCCAGCTGGGTGAAGTCTCTGGCCGCTACTGGCGCGAGATTGACCGTAATAACGAAGAGTTCGACAGCCGGGAGCAACTGGCAGACGCCATTAGGAAGGTATCACTCGAAGACCTGCAGAAAACCTACCGCAAGACCCTGCTTGATCGGGAGCGCGCGCTGATGGTTGTTACCGGCAAAGACGGCGAGAACCAGAAGCAGATACTGGAACAACTGCGTAAGCGGGGGCCTGTGGCCCCTTGAGCCACAAGCCCTTGCCCGCTATCATACCGCCTCTTCTGAAATGCCCCCGTAGCTCATCTGGATAGAGCGATCCCCTCCTAAGGGATAGGTAGCAGGTTCGAGTCCTGCCGGGGGTACCAGTTACCCTTCCATCAAGATCCACCAACCTCCACAACCTACCGTTTTTAAACACTTTTTACCTCATTCTTAGTCCATGAACATCCATTGACATCCATGCTCAGCCACAACCTTTGGGGGTACATCTGGGGGTGCAAACTGAAATGCACCCCGCTATAGTAAGTTTTATACCCCCAACCGCTGCAGGATACCCCCAATGGCGACGGACAAGCTGACCGACAGACAGATCAAATCTGCCAGCTTCGAAAAGTATGGCAAGCGCACCAAGCTCTCGGACGGTGCAGGCATGTACCTGGATATCCAGCCGTCAGGCAAGTATTGGCGCATGAAGTACCGGTTCGGCGGCAAAGAAAAAACGTTGGCTCTGGGGGTATACCCGGACGTTCCACTAAAGCTCGCCCGGCAGAGGCGCTCTGAGGCACGAGCATTAATCGCTGACGGCGTAGACCCCAATGAGATCAAAAAGCAGGAAAAAGCCACTGAGCAGGAGAAAAGCGACACCTTCAAGGTTGTTGCGGAAGAATGGCTGAAGCTGAAAAAAGGAGAGCTCTCCGAAGGCACCTTGAGAGTAGCCCGTAGAAGACTGGAGACCTGGGCCTACCCAAAACTAGGTCACCTGCCCATCGCAGACATCAAGCCTGCCAAGATTCTGGAAACGCTTCGCGAAATCGAGAACCAGGGCAAACACGAAACAGCGCACCGCATACGCCAGCGCATTGGTGAGATCTACAGGTACGCCGTCGCAGAAGGGCGAGCTGAAACAGATCCGACTTCCACACTGAAAGGCCTATTGAAGACGGCACCTACGCAGCACAGAGCTGCTATAACCTCCGAAGCAGAATTGGGGGCACTATTACGGGCCATCGACGCCTACAGTGGCCACGCATCGACCAGAGCGGCACTGAAGCTCGCTCCGATGCTGTTTCTGAGACCCGGTGAACTCAGGAACGCTGAGTGGGCAGAGATCGACCTGGAGTCGAGCACTTGGGTCGTGCCAGGTAAACGCATGAAAGGCACTCAGAAGGCAAAACGGGCCGGCTTAGTGCCGGACCACATTGTCCCCCTGCCCAAACAAGCGGTTTCTGTCCTGAAGGAGCTCCAGGCGATCACCGGCCACCAGCACCTGGTTTTCGAGTCTGTGAAATCGGGCCGTCCGCTCTCAGACAACACCATCAACGTTGCCCTGAGGTCTATGGGCTTTGATGGCTCTACGATGGTCGGGCACGGCTTTCGCGCAACAGCTTCGACACTACTACATGAGCAAGGATGGCAGCCAGAAGTCATTGAGCTACAGCTTGCGCACAAACAGCGCAACCAGGTTGCTGCAGCATATAACCGCTCTGCTCGCTTGAAAGAGCGGACGCAGATGATGCAAGCATGGGCAGATTAGAGGCTGTAAACCAAATTGTGTAACTGCCCACGACTGAGTAATCTTTTCAAAAGGATACCATCGTGGGTACACAAGTGGATCAAGAAAAACTCAAAGCCATGGCCGCCGAACTGGCCAAAGACA
>NZ_JAJSPB010000055.1:0-8021 GCF_021282325.1 Marinobacter sp. G11 | reverse complement strand
CTTGTCGGTTGGTTATGTGTTGGCCTGGCACCCTTTGCTCCACCATGGAAAACAAGGGGCCAATTGTTACACCCAACCGGCCAAGATAATTGTCGTTAACCGGTCATCCTAATTGTCGCCGAACATCCCACCGAAAATGATGAAAAACGGTCCTTGGTTACTATTTCCGCCGGCTGAGTCCAACGTTAAGTTCCGGCCAACGGTCTGGGTTACGGAGGACTCTGCTAACACATCCGAATCTCATGTAAACACCCTGCATTCGGCCGCCAAAGCATTTCACCCAGTGCACAATCCTAATGCTTTTGATCAAGTCATCTCGGCGATGGCCAAGGATTTCTCACACAGTGGTTGGGATTATCTTCGTGCCCTTAAAGAGCAATACAGCGCTTTGCCCTTGTCGGCATTCGAAAGTTGGAAGGCCTTGGCGAACAATACTTCCGCGATAGCTGCGGCAGTTTTTCGGCTCGAGTTTGATCCTGCATTTTGTCGGCGGTTGAGTAACGAGCTTGCAGTGATCTGGGAAACGGTGAATGTGCAGACCTGGATCGATGTTCGGGCTGGTCAGAGCAATTTTCTTGTCGACCAGGGCATCCCCGAAGAATTAGCTGAAAAACTCGTAGAGGATCGGATAAGCAGCGTCGCTACCGCAATTCCCTGCTTTATGCATCTTTCGAACTATTTGCGAGAGCCAAAGCACGTGAACTTGGAACAGGTTCCTTACGTTTTTGCGAAGATATGCTTTGAAGATTTGCGACGTAATCATGCGGACGACCAGAGATGGCCGGAATGGTTCAAGGTGGAGCTCACAAACTGGATTCACCAGCAGAACTTCCCGACGGAAATAACGACACTCCCCGATGTTGGTTTTTCGAGGGCTGTGGCTTACTTGCCTGTATTTATGGCGGCGGTGACCGCAGGAAAAGCGAGGTTTACGGATGTTTCAGAATCGCTTCCGGAACTGAGGTTTGCTGTTCGGGTTCTTTCAGACTTCGACCGTGACGCTTGGTATGAACCTACCTATTCACTGGTACTCTCAAATCTTTTGCTCGAAACAGAAGAATAAGGAATCAAAATGAGTGGTTATTTCAAGGATCTCATTAACCAATCACTAGAGCGTACCCGGGAGTCCACGCTCAGCATCTTGGGCTTGGCTGACCCCGGATTGCGAGCCCATTTGGCAAAGCAAATGAGCAACCAGTTGGGCGAGGAGGGCTGTTTTCTCGCGCCACCGGTCTTCGAGCACACGTTTGGATGGGAGCCGGGCAATATTACCTTTAAGGCCCTGGAGGGCGAACTGCTCAGCAGTGAAGTTATCTCTGCTTTGTCCGATGCGCCCAACGAAAACTATCGGTTTGACCCGAATATAAAACCGTATACGCATCAGTTGACTGCCTGGCGAACTTTGCTCGCTGAAAAACCACAGTCTGCGGTAATCACCACCGGGACAGGGTCAGGTAAAACCGAGTGCTTCATGATCCCGATCTTGCAGGATCTCGTCAGTGAATATCAGCAGACAAGGAAGCCACTTCAAGGCGTGCGAGCCCTGTTCCTTTATCCTCTTAATGCGCTAATCAACTCTCAACGGGAACGTCTTGACGCCTGGACTCGGCCATTCGATCAGAACATCAGGTTCTGTCTTTACAATGGCAACACTAAAGAATCTAGAGCCTCCGTTCGGAAAGAACAAAAAGAGGCTCCCAATCAAACCCTCTCACGGGAGGAGCTGAGGGAGCATCCGTCGCCGATTCTAATGACTAATGCGACGATGCTTGAGTATATGCTCGTCCGTCAGGTGGATGATCCAATCATTCGAAAGTCACGGGAAGCGCAATCTCTTCGCTGGATTGTCCTCGACGAAGCCCACACCTACATCGGATCTCAAGCCGCTGAGCTCTCTCTGCTGCTTCGTCGTGTAGTCGAAGCCTTTGGCCGCGAAGCCTCAGATATCCGGTTTGTCGCCACATCTGCGACCATCGCTGATGAGAAGGCTGAAGAAAGGTTGAGAGAATACCTTGCAGGTCTGGCTGGTGTTCCTTTGCGCCAGGTTGTAGTGATCGGTGGTCAGCGTCAGGTTCCGGAAATTCAGTTTGACGGCGATGACAGCGGCATGTCATTGACACAGTTAAAGTCGATCGAGGAGGGAAGCACAACCTCGGCCAAGAGATTCGACGCCCTTTGCAAATCCAGAACGGCACAGCTGATACGGAATACGGTAGTCAACTCACCGAAGCCCGTCAGCCTTAACGATCTCTCCGGCTCTGTGGGGCCTCTGTTGGTTAGTAAAGATGGTGTTCAACAACAGCAGGAACTATTGGAATGGTTGGATTTGCTAACCAACACCAAACCGTCGGATAAAAAGGAGCCATTCCTGAAATTACGGGCTCACCTGTTTCAGCGCATGCTTCATGGGCTCTGGAGCTGCGTAAACCCCGGCTGCTCTGCAAAATCCGGAGATCTGAAAGACTGGCCCTTTGGCCAAGTCTATGTTCAACAGCGCGGGAAGTGTGATTGTGGTTCGCCCGTTTACGAAGCGGGTTTTTGTGACGACTGCAAAACACCTCACCTGACAGCTGAGCATGCCCATCCGTACCTACGTCAGGCCAGCCCCTATGTCAGTGATGAGTTCTCACTGCAGGAGGATGACTCAGATGACAGCGGCATTTCCGACAGAGCTGGAAGCTCATTAAAAGGGCGCACCGTCATTGCGCCCACGCCCCATGAAGCCTTCGTTTCTGAAGATCTGGATCTGGGTACAGCAGAGCTTGGAAAGCTGGATGCCGAAAACAGCATTACGATTTCACAGGCCGATGAACGTGATGCGATCTGCGTGAACTGTGGTAGCGCTGGAAAAACACCAGGCGGGTTTCTACGCAAGTCGTATCTAGGGTCGCCTTTCTACGTCAGCAACGCCGTGCCAACGGTTCTGGAGTTTTGTCCTGATCCATCGCGTGAAGATTGTGATGGTGCCTCGCCGGAATCTCTGCCAGGCCGTGGCCGTAAACTGATCACCTTTACCGATAGCCGCCAGGGCACCGCTCGCATGGCGGTGCGTATGCAACAGGAAGCGGAGCGCTCCCGTCTGAGAGGATTAGTTTTCCGCTTTCTACAGAACCAAGAGTTAACCAAAACGAAAACAAATGGTGCCCCTGGAGGCATGACCTACGAGAAGCTCATGGAAATGGCAGAAATTGCCGAAAAGAGTGGTCAAAAAGAAGGTGCAAACTCTTTCAGGGAGATGGCTCTTGCTCAAAAGGCGGCAGCTTCTGAGCCAGTATCAGTTGAGTGGAGGGAAGTTGTTGAATATCTTCAGCAGTCTTCAGACGTCCAGGGTTCGATTCTTAAATACAACGAGTATGCAAACCCGCAACTGTTTAGAAATGGTGAGGGTGCTTATACTCTGTCCCGAATTTTGCTTTTGCGGGAGTTTGCGCGTAGGCCGAAAACTCAGAACAGTTGTGAAACACTCGGCATCATAGGGGTAGGGTACAAAGGACTAGAACAGGTCAATTCAACTCCTGAGTACTGGGTACAGACACAGGCTCAATCAGCGGACGGAACTGGCTCATCGCCTCTTTCATTATCCGATTGGAAGAACTTTTTGAAGGTGGCCCTGGACTTTTACGTACGCGAAAATACATTTCTGAGGCTTAACAAGCTAGAAAGCGCTTGGATGGGTTCACGGTTTGCCCCGAAAGAGGTTTTTGCCCCTGGTAGCGACGTAACGGGTAGCCGTACAAAGGCATGGCCGCAGGTCCAAAATGGTCAACCACATCGTCTTGTCAAAATACTAGCCTTGGGAACAGGGCTAAATCCAGAGCTAGAATCGCATCGGAATAAGATTAATTGTTGGTTGAAGGCTGCTTGGGATGCTTTGATATCAACTCAGATTCTTCAAAGACATGATCAAGGTTTTGCTCTCACACGGGAAACTCTCACGTTTTACTTGCCAAAGCATGTTTGGGTTTGTCCTGTAACGAACCGGATTATCGATACCACCTTCCGAGGTTTAACGCCTTACTTGCCAAACAAAGCCGAGGCCGAAAACTATCGATGCAGAACGGCTGAAATGCCCATTTTTACTGAGCTTGCGATTGATAGCGAGCCTGCTCGTTTTCTGATCGATGTTCGTGAGCGGCTCCAGAAGAATGATGTAGTTAAGTCACTTCGGTCACAGAACCTTTGGACAGATATTTCTGACCGAACAATAGAGGGCGGCTTTTACTATCGCACAGCCGAACACTCCGCCCAGCAAGCAGCAGAGCGCCTCCAGCGATACGAGGATGACTTCAAGAAAGGCAAAATCAACGTTCTGAACTGCTCCACCACCATGGAGATGGGGGTCGATATCGGCGGCATTTCTGCGGTTGTGATGAATAACGTTCCGCCCCATCCGGCTAACTACCTGCAGCGAGCGGGTCGGGCTGGCCGGCGCAGTGAGCCTAGAGCCGTCGCCTACACGCTATGTAAACCTGATCCGCACAATACCCGGGCCTTCCAGAATCCTCAGTGGCCCTGGGTAACGGCCATTCCCGCGCCGGTGATTACCCTCAGCGCTGCGCCGCTAGTTCAACGCCACGTAAACTCATTCTTGCTGGCGAACTTCCTGAAGTCGGAAACGAACACTGACGATGATCGCACTCGGTTAAACGTCCATTGGTTCTTCGGCGGTAATCCATCGGTGTGTGAAAGGTTTGTCGATTGGCTGGATACACTGGCCGCCGGATCCGCAGAAAACCACGTGGTGAAAGGAGTTGGCCGGATCACTCGAGAAAACACCGCGTTATCCGCCACATCCTTTGCCGTGTTGGCAGCCGACTGCAAAGAAGCGATCCAACGATTGTCATCGTTTTGGCGGGAAGAATACCGCCGGTTGAACGAACGGCATCGCGAAGCGTCGGATGATGCATACAAAAAAGCGTTGGAGCTCGAGAAGAAACGCCACGAAGAAGAATACTTGCTGCGAGACCTGGCCGCCCGTGCTTTCCTGCCGGGTTACGGCTTCCCTACAGACGTGGTGAATCTCAATACCTACAACGTCGAAGACTTCATTGATAAAAGCGCCCGCAAGCAGGAGAAGTCCCGCGAGGACAACATCTTTACCTACAAGGAAAAACCATCAAGGGGCCTACCGATTGCCATCCGAGAATACGCTCCTGGAGCCCAGGTTGTCATCGATGGCCGTGTATACCGTTCTGCCGGTGTAACCCTGTATTCCTATTACGACAGCGCGCAGGGTGGAGCACAAAAGTTCGATCTGGCCTGGAGTTGTCAGAATTGCGGTGCACATGGCTACCGAGAGTATGCCTATGTGAACAGTGATGAGTTGTCATGCACACAGTGTCACAGCATGATTAATCCGAAGTACGTCAAACGGGTTCTCAGACCGGCTGGCTTCACCACGGATTTTTACGAGTCGACGAGTAACGACGTTACTTCCCAGAAATTCATCCCCGTTGAAAAGCCCCGGATCAGCGTAGATGAAAATGTGATTTCACTGCCTGACGAGCGCTGCGGTTTCATCCGGTTCGGTGACAAAGGGCATGTCTTCCACCACTCGGGCGGTGAAAACGGAACCGGATACGCTGTTTGCCTGAGCTGCGGGCGCGCAGATTCAATGTCTGCCAATCACGAGAAACCGAAAGACCTTCAGCCTGACAAGTTTCATCGGCCTATTGGAGGAAATGCGGGTAGCCACAAAGAGAAAGATTGTTTGGGCGAGCAGGTTATGGCCGGGATCTACCTTGGGTACCAGGCTCAAACTGATGTCCTGGAACTCATACTAAAGAGTCCGATTACCGGTGAATGGATACCGGCCTCAGAAGACGGCCGGGTCATTGCCACAACCCTGGCAGTCGCGCTTAGGGATACCATTGCAGACCAGCTCGGCATTGCGACCACTGAAATGGGCTTCGGGGTCCGGCAAGACAAAGACCTCGATACAGGAGCAACCCGTTACGTCATCCAGGTATACGACGACGTTGCCGGTGGCGCGGGCTTTGTTCTGACGGGATTAGAGAATCTGGCAGAACTCATCGAAAAGATGCTCAAAAAGCTTGAATGCCCGGCCAACTGCGACAATGTCTGTGCGGCCTGCCTTGCCAGCAAAGACAGCCGGGTGGAATTCGACGAGCTGAACCGTAGGGCGGCACTGGAATGGGTCGCTCACAGCGGTATCAGAGACCATCTTTGTTTACCTGAACCTTTCGCTTCTGTTCCCGGCGCAGCCTACTGGCCGTATGATCCTGAGCGATTTGTCCGGCATTGGATTAACAAAGGTGCGAAAGCTGTCTCATTGCGTCTAAAAGGAGACCCCAGCGAATGGGATCTCGGCAACCCTGATTTTCGCCGGAAACTCATGGGATGGCGTGCTATTGATGGCTTGCGAGTCACTCTGATCTTGCCGAAGGGCACCACGTTGAGTGAGGAGATCAAACAGGAGCTCGCCAATCTCGGCCGATTTGGTATCGACGTCTCAGAAACAGACGAGGATCACCCAAATCCAGATATAAGAATGCCGCTTCAGTTCGAGCTTGAAAAGGACGGACTCGTTACTTTAATCACCAACAGTACAAACGCCCAGAGTCCTGGTGAAAACTGGCTGAGTGGCGATGATCAGGCCTTGTGGGTCTATTCACATCAGGAGCCTGTTTTCTCAGCCAGCAGCTTGGATATGGCAGGTTGGTCGGCTCAGCCTAGCGGCGCAGCTGTGGTAGAGCTGACCACTGAACTGAACGGCTCGATTCAGGATTTGGCGCGAAACTTCTGGAGCGTACTCAAGCAAAAGGCTCCGAGTTATGCGGAAGCCATTGATCAAGAAAAAATTGTTTCGCTGCAGTACGAGGATCGCTATCTCAAGTCTCCCTGGGCGGTAGTAATGCTCGCCAATATTTTGAAAGCGGTGGAGATAGGTGATGAAACATCATTGTCTGTTATCACCATGCCTGGCGATGGCCGTCGGGATAGTCGAATGGCGTGGGACGATTGGGTAAACGCCGAAACGCAGCGCGTCGTCTCGGGTGCGTTTCTTAGGGCCGCTCTAGGGGCCAAACAGGTAGACTTTCAAGTCAATAATGATAGGCGTGAACTTACCCACCGTCGGATACTTAGCATTGGATTGGCCTCGGGGCGTACGATCAAGTTGGCTTTCGATCAGGGCATGGGCTACTGGGAAATGAAAGCCTTCCGCCACGATCTGAAATATTTCAATTTTGATCTGGGCCTTGAAGCACAAGTACAAAGAATGTTGGAGCTTGATAAAGAGGGTCGGCTAGTCAATGCCGGTGGCTGGGCTACGGATATTGCGATTTACGAAGACAGCGATATTGGTGGACTAGGTGTGTAGTTGGAGTTTGGTGGATATTACACGCAAGGTTAAGTTCTTTGCACATTGACATGACCTTGTTCTGTAGCTGATGGGAGTTTGGAGTCATCATGAGCAGTATTGGCTGGGTAGACTTTTCATCCTCGGACAGGGAAAAAGTGTCGCAGGTTTTGGCAATGTTGCAGGAGCCGGGCACCTTGGACGAGTTGGGAATAGGGCAGATCCGCGATGCTTGAGCCTGTAAATAAATCTGTGTAACTGCCCACCCCATTACAGGTGACCGTCCAGGCGGTCACCGAATTCGATAATAAAGCGATTCAGTGCCGGCTTCCAATCACGGATCGGCATCGTCCATTTCTTTGAGGCCTGCTGGATGGCCAGGAAGGCTACTTTCAACGCTGAGTCATCACTGGGGAACAGCTTCCGTCGCTTGGTGGCTTTGCGGATCACGCTGTTCAGCGACTCAATGGCATTGGTGGTGTAGATCACTTTCCGGATCGCCGGCGGGTACTCGAAGATGGTGATCAGGTTATCCCAGTGGCTTTGCCAGGAACGAGAGATCTGTGGGTATTGGTGCGTATTCCAGACCAAGGTTGCCACTGATTCCAGACGAAGCCTGCCACCCATTCCACGCGAAAGCTGCCACTGATTCCACGGCAAAGCTGCCACCCTGGCAGGCTGCCTGATTCCCCCATCAAAA
>NZ_JAJSPB010000054.1:0-8520 GCF_021282325.1 Marinobacter sp. G11 | reverse complement strand
TCATCCGTTTTGCCTGACGACCATAGCGGTCTGGAACCACCTGATCCCATCCCGAACTCAGACGTGAAACAGACCAGCGCCGATGGTAGTGTGGTTCGCCCATGTGAGAGTAGGTCATCGTCAGGCTTTTAATACCAAAACCCCCGACAGCGTTGCTGCCGGGGGTTTTTTCATTTGTCTGTCCGAAATATGATCAGCCGCACAACCCGCTGCACCCGAAAAAGTTAATATTCATCAAAGACTGGCCAACCAGAACCACAAAAAGAGCCAGCAACAGAGACACTCATCAGTCCCCTTTTTCTTTTCGCTGCCCATTTGATCAAGGTAGCCGGGTGAGACTATGAGTAAGAAGCTGCACACAGTTCTAGCCAGCGCCCTGATTTTGCCCTCCGCCGCAATTGCAGGCCTGGACCCTATTTCTGATGAGGAAATGTCTGAGGTTACCGGTCAGGCCTTTCTTTCGGTTGATCGGAATTACCATCCCGATCCATCAAAAAATACCGCCTACACGCGGGTGAATCTTGGTATGGATATCGAAATCCAGACCAATGTTGATGTCCTTGAAATCGGCCGCTACGAGCGAGATGGCGAGAAATCCGGTACGTCGGATGTGCTCATCGAAAACTTTGGCCTGGGTTATATCAACAACCAACAATTCTTTAATGCAAACCCTGAGGCGACCAGACAGGTGAAGCCTGATGGCACCGCCTACGCCGAAGGCGACATCGTTCCTTTCCACATCAGTAACCCGTTTTTTGAATTCGCCTTCGACGAAACCACGGATGAAGTCGTTGGCGTCCGGCTCGGGTTTGGCGATTCCATGGGCATTCTGTCAGGCGATATCCGCAATCTGACTGGCGATGTCAACATTGATATCAAGGCTACCGGCCAGGATCTGGAGATTGCCGAATCCAACGGGGATTTGATTGATGGGGTCTTGGTAGGATTGGCGCCACTCCTGCTTGGTAGCAATGCTATTAAAAGTAAAGCCGTGCTGGTGCATGGTGAAGGTCCGAACATTGGTGAGCCTGATCCCATTCGGGCGACTCATGCAGGTGTGCCGAACGGGGAACGGTTCACGGTAGAGGATGTTGGTGGCGAAACAATTTTTCTTATTAAAGCTGCTGGGTTGTTGGGGGGCAGTTCCCAGGTAGAAGTTGATGCGGACTGTGGTCCTCTTGGTCTCGTCTGTGGCTCTGGTGACGTCAGTTTTGTGGCCCAGGATTGTCAGGTTCTGGGTATCAACTCCTGCTTCCCTCTGACCAACTTCAAAAGCCTTCCGGTAGGTACCATTACCGAAAATGGCGAGGAAAGAGTTTTATCCGGGCCTCAGAAAGGCCTGTTTTTAGCCTTTCAAACCCAGGCCGTCGAGTGGCTGGAAGATGTATCAAAAACTGATCCGCAGGTAGGAGACTTTATTCAAACCACACCTGGGGGTTTTATGAACATCCCCAACGGCGCGGTTGAGTTCAGTCTCCATGATGCGCTCGAGGGAATTCCCCGTTATCGCACTGAATACATAGATCGCGGGCGAGGGTTGTTCTGATGCCTTTTTCCAGGAGGTCCACTTTCTCCAAGGCCGTCTTGTCATTCCTGATGTTCGGCCTTTCGATGTTTCCTGCTACTGCCGCCGCAGAACTCGAAAAGCTCAACGACGGCGAACTCTCTGAAATCGACGGTGCTGGCATTGGCATGGTACTGGAAGACTTCATCTTCTCCCACGGCACGGATGCGCCGGACGTTAACGGTGAACAGGCCCGGATTTTCCGCATTGCGGGTATCCAAAGCACGGACGGCCGTGAGGTCGATATCACCGTTAACCACCTTTATATCGCTGGCTCTGGCAGTGACTACGGAACGAACCTGACTCCGGTGAATCTGGGGCGCTTGCTGAATCCGTGGCGGATTGACGTGGTCGACGGTAACGACATCGGAATCACTAACAAGGCGGTTCTCGAATTCGCCGCCCCTGCCATGGTAGACGCTGCGCAGGGTTACGATTGCCTTGGTGGTTCCGCTGCTGCTGGAAGCGGTACCTGTTCCAGCCGCCCGGCTACGCAAGACTGGCAGGGCGAGCGCGCGGATATGGGTATGCAGATGAACGTGGCCGTTGGCGATGACCGCTCTGCCAACCTGAACCTGCACGCCCGCAGTGCTGTGATTGATGGCAGTTATCTCCGGCTCTGGGGGGATGACGAACGGCGCCAGATGGCCGGTGAATTCCGTCTTAACTTTTACTCGCCGGAACTCACCATCAATGCCTGTAGCCAGGACGGCGCTAGTTGTGGCTCCAACATTGTGATGTCGGACTTTGTGCTGCAACTGGCCCTTGGTAACAGGCTGCAACCTATCTACTTCGATGTCGACGGTAGCGGTAATTTCCTGCTGGAGATCGATACCATCGATGCCCCGGGCACTGGCCAGATTGCGGCCAACGGTCAGCGGGCGGGCAGCGATGCCGCCACCTGGGATTTCTATAACGACTATTACTCCAACCCGGAATTCCGCAGTAACGTTCACATCGGCGATTTCAGTGTCGGCGAAAAGAATTTCGGATCGGCACGGGTTGAAGGCATGCTGATCCAGCACCTGCAAATTCAGACAAAGGATCTGGCGCAATGAGCAGACACCAACTTCTGAGCAAGGCAGCAGCAACAGTGGCCGCGCTGATGTGCAGCCCATTCGCCATTGCGGAGATGGCCCCTCTGGACGATGCGGGTATGGCAGAAGTTTCCGGCCGTGGTGGCATTTACTTGTCTGGCGATATCAGCATCAACGAACTGGGCGGCCCGATCCAGAACGATTCTTTCGGCCGCTGCGACGAGCAGGACAAGAAGTGCGGTGCCCGCCTTGCCTACCAGTTGAAAGAAGGTGGTGGCTGGATGGTGCTGGACGAGATTCGCGGCATGTTTGCCTTCGAGGGGCTTACCTTGCGGGTACGCTCAATCGATTCCGGTTTTGGTGGTGACGGCGAGTTGTTTAATCGCGACGTTATTGAGCTGGGCCTGCCGGATACTGTGCGGTTCAACGATGTGCAGTTCAAGATTGCCGCCAGTAACACACCCAGACCGACGGATCCCGGGTTCATGCAAACGGATATCTTCGCCGTGGAAATGCAGGGCGATGTTCTGATGCAGGGGAATCTGCTGGTGTTCCCGGAAGGGACTCCATAGGGGGAGATGATTATGGCCAAAGTGATTGGTTTACCTAAAGCCTGCGCTGCCCTGATGCTGGTTGCTACCGGGGTGCCCGGCGGTGTTGCCTGGGCGGATATGCAAAGCCTGGATGACGGCGAACTGTCCCGGATTCAGGGCCAGAGCGGCATCACGCTGGAGATGGATCTGCAGCTGTCCGCAGACCGGGTGTCCTACTACGATGACGGCCGGGGGGCGCACCTTGAAGGCTTGAAGGTAGGCTCGTCCGAAAACCCCGGACAGGGCGCTTTTCACCGGACACGTATCGATATTGGTGCCGATGCCTCGCTAAACCTGGATTACCTGGTAGAAGACCGTCGGGTCGAGTTTTCCGATATTCGCCTGGCAGGGGCACCCGGCGTCAGTATGGGCGGGATCTTCTTTGATCATTCGCTGCAAGGCACCCTGAGTATCCGGGAGGGCGGCGGTGTTGGCGGCAGTGGCTACACCTTTGACTCTGCCTATACCATGACCGGCGGCCGGCTGGGGTATCGAACCAACGGCAACTCGGTGTTTCTCGACGACATCACCATGGATGTGGAAGCCCTGGGAATCACCCTGGAGCAGGTTGGCGACAGTCTCGAGCTGATCTCGGAGAATGTAACCGGTAACTGGAAAGTCGGCGCGATCCGTTTCAGTGACGATCCGCTCATCTATGGTCGCGCAACAGATGCGAGCGGGGCGCCCATGGCCAGTTATGGGGGTCTGGAAGGCGATTACCGGATCTCGTCCCGCACAGGAATCAAGGCAGGCGGCCGTGAGGGCCAGGGCCTGAGAATCGATAATGAAACAACCATCCACAGCGCCAATTTCTTATACCTGGACGATGGCAACGCCCTGGCATTAAGGGACATAACCGGCGAGTACCAGATCCACGACTTGCGGATTGATGTCACCAATGACAATCAGGGCCGGCCAGCCTTGGGGCTCACTCTGGGTGGCCTGGAAGGGGCGCTGGCTGTTGGTTCGGTTGAAGTGGGAGCCAGTGGCCAGAGCTTTGGCTCGGTTAACCTCGCCTTCGCCTTCGAAGACCGCGCCTTCAATGGTCGAAACTATACCAACGCGGTTTATCTGCAAGGTGGTGGCCACCAGGATGCCGGCGCCCAGGGTTTGCGCCTGGCTGCCGAATGGAGCCTGTCGAATGCAGACTTAAGCTACACCGACAACGGCAACCGGGTGATCGTGAGCGGGTTGCAGTCATGGGGGCAGGGCGATTTAACGGTGAATGTTACCCGCAATGAAATTCGCAACGGTACCCGCTTCTATGATGGTTTAAGGATCGGGTTTGAGGACCTGAGTGCCGGTTACCGTATAAACGGCCTGAGGGTGGGGGATGAAAATGCTCCTCTGCAAGGGGGTACCGAACTGCTGCTGGCCCTGGGCTTCTATCCCGCCTACGAATTCGATATGGATGGCCACATCACCCTGGGTGCCGGGGGTGCGTCTGGCGAGGGGCTGACGATCAATTCCGATATCCATGTCCGCAACGGAAAAGCTGCGGTGGTTGCAGCGCCCTATGATGAGGGTGCTGGCGAGGTCCCCCAGAAAGGCCTGTGGCTGACTGAAATGACCTATGACGGCCACGTCCGTAACATGACCGTGGATGTTACCGAAGAGGGGCTCGCCATGGCCACCGAAGAAGCCTGGGGCGCTATGGACGTGGGCAATGTTCGGGTTGGAACCAGCGATGATGGCGCAAGCTTCGGTCGCCTCCGGATGCAAAGTTATGAGAAAGACAGCAGTGCGCTGATACGACCCGGCGGCGCCGGTGATGTCTGTGTGGGTGGCAGTGGAAGCTCCGCGGCGGCCTGTGGGGCTTCAGGTGGCACCTGGGAGACCCGGGGCGACGAGGGCGTTTCAATCGCGATGGCAAAGGTGCTGGCACCGGCTGCAAGTGACGATAAGAAAAACGCCTTGCTGTGGGAAACCAATCGCAGCGTGGACGGGCAGGGCCGGCCGGTTAACGGATCTGGCACTGCGATACTGCTGAATGATATTCATACCAGCGACGGTGGTGATTTCGACGGCGATGGCCAGGACGACAATACCTACGGTATCCGAACCGATCTTGCAGTTGATGTGTATCCAACCCGGGTCATCCGGACGGTTGACGGTGTAAAGCGGGTTGAGCACCCTCTCGGGTTCGCCGTGCAGGCACAAAGCAGCTTCAAGGAGCTGTCCATCAACAATATCGATATGATCCACCCGGTGGGCGGCGCGCAGACGGCAGTATACGGTGCTGTGTTGCAGAACGTGGATATTCGGGCAAACCTGACCGCAACTCCTATCCCCTGATGACCATCCGGCATGAGAAAAGGGCAGCCCGGGCGCTGCCTTTTTGTTTTTTCGGCCGTCCTGTTGTTTAATCCGGGGCTGATTCTTTGCACCCCTGGAACCGGTTTCATGAAATCCAACACCTTGTTGTCACTGCTGAGCGATCGCGCCGTTCATTCCGGAGAGTCCCTGGCGAAAACCCTGGGGGTATCCCGCACGGCTGTCTGGAAGCAGCTCCGGAAAATCATGGATGAAGGCGTAGAGATAAAAACTATCCGGGGGCAGGGCTATCAGCTGGTCACACCGGTAGACCTGCTGGATCGCGGGCAGGTGTTGGCGGGTTTACCCGGCGAGCTGTTGTCCGGTATCAGCCTGGAGGTATTACCGGAAGTGGGTTCCACCAATGCCGAGGTGGCGCAGCGTTTATCCGCCGCCGGAGGGGCTATACCGGTGGTCATTGCCGATTGCCAGACTGCGGGGCGCGGTCGCCGGGGGCGTAACTGGGCGAGCCCGAAAGGGCAGAATCTGTATCTGAGTATGGGGCTGACCCTGCAGGGTGGGTTCGCCGCTCTGGAAGGTTTGAGCCTGGTCTTGGGCGTAGCGGTGGCCCGGGCTTTGGAGGCTATGGGTGCCGAAGGTGTTGGCCTGAAGTGGCCGAACGACCTGTTTGCCGATGGCCGGAAGTTTGCCGGTATCCTGGTGGAAATCCAGGGTGAATTGCAGGAAGGCGTCGTCCAGGTAATCGCAGGTATTGGTATCAATGTGCATATGACCCGGGCGGAAGAGGTTGATCAGCCATGGATCAGCCTGGCTGAGCGCTGGCCGGACATAGCCTGGGCAAGGAATACCCTGGCGGCAAATGTTATCAGGGAGATTCTGGGTACCGTTGATACGTTCGAGCGACAGGGCTTTGCAGCGTTCAGAAGTGCTTGGCAGCACAGGGACATATTCTGCGGACAGGAGCTGGTCAGCCGTGGTGGCGAGGTTGCCGGAATCGGGGCCGGTATCGATGACGGCGGTAACTATCTGTTGAAAACCGACGCTGGGGTGGTGCCGGTTCGAGCGGGCGATATCAGCCTTCGGGTGCAGCCATGATGTTGTTGGTCGATTCTGGTAATACCCGGATAAAGTGGCGTGTGGTTCAGGGTGCTCAGGTGAAGGCTGAGGGTGCCGCGATGCTGGACGAGAAGGCGCCTTTTGCAGGCCTGGCGCACTTCGGTCCTGACATTACGCGGGTTGCCGTATCTTCTGTCGCATCCGAGCAGAATTGCCGGGAGCTGGAGCAAGCCCTGTCCCGCGTTACCCGTGCGCCGGTAACCTTTTATTGGTCTGAATCATCCCGTCAGGGGCTGGTGAACTCCTATCAGGATGTCCGGAAAATGGGCGCCGATCGCTGGCACGGAATGGTGGGCGCCTGGTCGCGTTATCCCGGCGGGTTTGCAGTTGTTGACGCGGGGAGTGCGGTTACCGTGGATTACGTGGCCGAAAGCGGTGCCCACATCGGGGGCTATATACTGCCAGGGCTGAGAATGATGCGCCGAAGCCTGAAGCTGGATGCCGCACGTATCGGGTTCGAACACGACGACCAGGTCAATACCCTGCCCGGTCGCTCAACCGGGGAGTGTGCCAACCATGGGTTGGCGTGGCTGACCCTCGGGGTTATCGAGCGTATTAATGCTGACGCCAGGGTCCACAATTTACGCCGCGTCTTGCTTACTGGCGGCGATGCTCAAAGATTTGTTGATCTCGGCTTGCAGGCCGAGGTTCGTCCGGGCCTGGTGTTTGAGGGCCTTCAGGCCGTAGCACAGGGTGGGAAGGGCGAATGAAGTGGATTGCGTTCTTTCTCCTGGCCGTCAACCTGTTGGTGTGGTGGTTGCCCCAGTGGCCGGGTAACGGGGGAGCTGATTCTTCGTCCGGAGGAGCCTTGCCCAGGGTGACCAGCCTGAAAACATCAGGGCCTGTGGTACCTCTGCCGGAGCCCGGCGCGGAAACCCTGTGCGTGCGTGCGGGATGGTTTGACAGCGACGCCGAAGCGAAGGCGGCGGGAGAGGCTGTGGGGCTAGACTACGTCGTCGAAGAACAGGAGGTGGAACTTGCTCCACTGAACTGGGTCTTGATACCCCCTCAGCCGGAACAAGCTGCTATGGATCAGTTCCGGGCTTTGTCGGCCCGGGGGGTCGAATCCTATGTGGTGGCGTCCGGAGAGTACCGGAATGCCATATCCCTGGGGCTTTTTGAGTCTCGGGAAGCTGCTGAAACGGTACTGGCAGAAAAAAAACGGGATAATCTTAATGTAGTACTGGCCAAGTTCCCCCGTAATCGTATAGGATACGCCCTCGTTTTTGATGTTGAATCTGACCGGGAAACCGAGACGGTTCAAGCGGTTGAAGCGGAAATCGGGAAAAACTTCGAGTTTGTTGAAAGTGGTACCTGCAAAGGTGTTGCAACGCCGAAAAAAAATCCGTAGTATACCGCCCTCGCTGACGAGGCGAATGTGAGCTGGCGTAGCTCAGTTGGTAGAGCAGCTGACTTGTAATCAGCAGGTCGGGGGTTCGATTCCGTCCGCCAGCTCCACTTTAAGGTTTTAGCAGATTCGCGACAGCGAATTTGTACGGGAGGGGTTCCCGAGTGGCCAAAGGGATCAGACTGTAAATCTGACGCGAAAGCTTCGCTGGTTCGAATCCAGCCCCCTCCACCACTAATTGCTCGCGGGCATCGTATAGTGGCTATTACCTCAGCCTTCCAAGCTGATGACGCGGGTTCGATTCCCGCTGCCCGCTCCAATTTGGTTTTAATGCTCATGTAGCTCAGTCGGTAGAGCACATCCTTGGTAAGGATGAGGTCACCGGTTCAATTCCGGTCATGAGCTCCACTTTTTTTTCCGGTCAACGTTACGATCCTGGTTGATTAGGGGGATTGGTCGAATGTCTAAAGCAAAATTTGAGCGTAACAAGCCGCACGTAAACGTGGGCACCATTGGTCACGTTGACCATGGTAAGACCACTCTGACAGCCGCCCTGACTCGTGTATGTCACGAAGTATGGGGCACTGG
>NZ_JAJSPB010000053.1:0-8721 GCF_021282325.1 Marinobacter sp. G11 | reverse complement strand
CCTCATCAAGGCCAGAGGCGGCAACGCCGCCTCGTTAACAGGCCGGATATATGGCAGCAACCTGTCCCTCATCAACAACGTCTGAGGCCTTGCAAGCGGGGAGGAGACCATATATGGATTCCGTGGCCAAAAAAGTCAGTTTTTAGGAATCACCCGCTCCCGCACGAAAACAATCAGGATCACCGCCAGGGTCAGCACCGGCCAGGAGCCGGTTTGCATGTAGGGCGTGCTGCCGGTGGCGGAGAATACCTCGCCGGTGAGTACGGCCCGCTGGAACTGGGGGATGCGCTCGGTGATCTGGCCTTTTTCGTTGATGATGGCCGTTACCCCGTTGTTGGTGCCGCGCAGCATGTAGCGCCCGGTTTCCAGGGCGCGCATGCGGGCCAGTTGCAGGTGCTGAAGAGGGCCGATAGAGTCGCCGAACCAGCCATCGTTGCTGATGGTCACCAGCATGCCGGTATTCCGCGCGTTGAACGCCACAAAATCCGGGTAGGCCACTTCGTAGCAGATGTAGGGCATCAGCCGGGTATCGGTGGCGCTCAGGCCGGATTGCTGGCCCGGGCCCGGGGTGAAGCTGCTCATGGGCAGGTCAAAGAAGCCGATCAGTCCCCGCAGTAATCCCTGCAGCGGCACATACTCGCCGAAAGGCACCAGCTTCTGTTTGTGGTACATGCCCTCGCCGCCACCGGCCGCCAGGATGCTGTTGTGGAAGGTGTAGTCCTCGATTTCGCCGCTGTAGCCATACCAGGGAATACCGGAAATCAGGGTGCTGTTCTCGCCAAGCCGTTCCTCGATGTGGTCAATGATCTTGCCGGCCTGGTCCTGGGGAATGGGAATGGCGGTTTCCGGCCACAGGATGATGTCTTTATCCCAGTGTTCTTCAGTCATCCCCAGATACGCCACAATCTGGTCTTTCAGGAACTCCGGATCCCACTTGATCTGTTGCGGAATATTGCCCTGCATGGCGGCAAAGCTTTTCGGCTCCTCGCTGATACTGGTCCAGCTGACCTGATTAAGGGCAGGAGCCAGCAGCCAGGGTAGTACCGCGATCGCCGCTGTTGCACCCGCCGCAGTTTTTCGGCCAGCCAGGATCAGCCACCACACCCCGTAAGCCGCTGCGCCGGTAACCACGATCCAGAAGGTCAGCCCGTGCACACCGGTTAATGGTGCCAGCCCGGCCAGCGGGCCATTGGTGTGGGCGGTGCCCAGGTACAGCCAGGGAAAGCCGGTCAGCAGCCAGCCCCGGAGCCAGTCCCCCAGTAGCCAGATGGCGGGAAACAGGATCAGCCGGCGCACCATGCTTTGCCTGGCCAGCTTGCCCCAGAACCAGAACGCCAGCCCGTGGAATAGCGCCAGCCCTGCCACGAACAACACCATCAGCAGAACCGCGATGGGCACCGAGGTGTTGCCGTGCTTGCTGATGCTGATGTAAATCCAGCTCACGCCGGAGGCAAACAGCCCAAGGCCGACAAACCAGCCGGCGCGAAACAGCTTCTCCGAGGGCAGGTTCAGGGTAACCAGGAGGATCAGAAGAACCGATACCGGCCCCAGCGCCCAGATATGGAACGGCGAGAAGGTAAGGGTTTGCAGGGCGCCGGCGATCATCAGGATCACCGGCAGCCAGGGATAGGCAGTAAATTTCAGGTTGAGCGGATGGCTCAGGCCGTTTTCATGACTCACTTCGGGTTACCTGCAGCAAACGGATGACTCGGTTATCGGCGTTCGCAATAGTAAACTGCAAACCGCCGAATTCAACCGTTTCGCCCCGTCTGGGCAGGTGGCCGAACTCTTTGAGCACCAGGCCGCCAATGGTATCGAACTCTTCTTCGTCCAGGCCGGTGCCAAAAAATTCATTGAAGTCGTCAACCGGAGTCACGGCTTTCACCGCAAAGGTGCCATCGCCCCGGGCCTTGATATGGGTTTCTTCGTCGAAATCGTGTTCGTCTTCGATCTCGCCGACGATCTGCTCCAGCACATCCTCAATGGTAATCAGGCCTGCCGTACCGCCGTACTCATCCACCACGATGGCCATGTGGTTGCGGTTTTCCTTGAACTCCTTGAGCAGCTGGTTCAACCGCTTGCTCTCGGGCACAAAGGTGGGCGGGCGCAGGATTTCACGGATGCGGGACCAGTTGAGATCGTTATTCAGGGCCAGCGGCAGCAGATCCTTGGCCAGCAGAACACCCAGCACGTCGTCCGGGCTTTCACCAATCACCGGGAAACGGCTGTGGGCAGATGACATGATCTCGGGCAGGAATTCTTTCGGTTCCTGGGAGGCTTTCACGGTGATCATCTGTGAACGGGGGATCATGATTTCATCCACCCGCATATCGATCACCTGCATGGCACCTTCGATGATGCTCATGGAATCGGTATCAATAATGCTCTGGGACTCGGCGTCCCGCAGAATTTCCAGCACGTCCTCAACGGACTCAGGCCCGCTGGAAAAGGCCTGTGATATACGCTCCAGCCAGGACTTGCTGCCCTGGCTGCGACTCGACTGATCGTCGCTCATGAGTCTGGTTCCGTTTCCTCTGCTTCGTAAGGGTTAGCAAATCCGAGCTGCGACAGCAGCCGAACCTCGAGGGCTTCCATGACCTCGGCTTCGTTATCTTCAATATGGTCGTAGCCCTGAAGGTGCAACATACCGTGCACCACCATATGAGCCCAGTGGGCTACAGGCTCTTTATGCTGTTCCTGCGCCTCTTTTTCAACAACCGGTGCGCAAATAACCAGATCTCCGGCCAATGGCATCGTTATACCCGCTGGCGCTTCAAATGGGAAGGACAAAACATTGGTGGGTTTGTCCTTGCCCCGATACTGGTGGTTCAGCTCCCGGCTCTCGTCGTTATCGACAATACGGATGGTCACCTCGGACGGATCCTCGCCCAGCCAGGCCTTTTCGGCCCAGCTGTGGAACTGCGCTTCATCCGGCACACCCGCACCTTCAAAGGCCATCTGGAAGTCCACAGTCAGCTTGTTCATCGGCTGCCGGAGCTCCCGTCATCAAAGGAATCGTAGGCTTCCACAATCCGCTGAACCAGCGGGTGGCGCACCACATCCTTGGCTTCAAACCGGGTAAAGCCAATGCCCGGCACCTTGCTCAACACGCCGGCGGCGTGAATCAGGCCGGAATTCTGGCCCCGGGGCAGGTCCACCTGGGTGGTATCACCGGTAATCACCGCCGTAGAGCCAAAACCGATCCGGGTCAGGAACATCTTCATCTGCTCCCGGGTGGTGTTCTGGCTCTCGTCCAGAATGATGAATGAGTTGTTCAGCGTGCGCCCGCGCATGAACGCCAGCGGCGCAATCTCGATCACGCTCTTCTCGATCAGGCGGGTAACCTGGTCAAAGCCCAGCATTTCATAAAGCGCGTCGTACAACGGCCGAAGGTACGGGTCCACCTTCTGGGCCAGGTCGCCCGGTAGAAAGCCCAGTTTCTCGCCGGCTTCCACCGCTGGCCGAACCAGCAGAATCCGCTTCACCTGCTCGTCTTTCAGTGCCTCAACCGCACAGGCCACGGCAAGCCAGGTCTTACCCGTGCCCGCCGGCCCGATACCGAAATTGATGTCGTGGGTGCGGATGCTGTGCACATACTTCTGCTGATTCCGGCCCCGAGGCTTGGCGGTCAGTTTGGGGGTCTTGATGACGGTAATCTGGCCTTCATCATAGGGCACGTCATCCGGCAGCCGCTCAAGGCCGGTCTCGCGGATAAACAGGTGCACGGTATCCGGCGGAATGTCCTCGCTGGCCTCGGTTTCCCGGTACAGGTGCCGGATGACCTCGGTAGCCGCCGCCACGTTTTCAGTGTGGCCTTCCACCCGGAAATGATGCCCGCGCCGGCCCACTTTCACTTGCAGGCGCTGCTCAATCATCTTCAGGTGTTCATCAAACTGCCCGCACAGGGTCGCCAGCCGACGCTGGTTCACCGGGTGCAGGTCAAATTGTCTGGTATCGTGAGTGTTCAAGTTTTCTCCGAGTTTCCTACTCCCGGGTATCAGGGAGTATGCATTTCTTGAATTGGGCAGTATGGCCGATGCGTGGGTTCGCTTCCACAGGGACGCTCAAGACGTCCTGTTCGCTTAGCTTCGGCCATCCATGGCCTACGATACCCTGTGGAAGCGAACCCACGCACCGGCCTTTCTTGCTATGTGCAGGTTCGCTGATTAAAAATCAAGCTGGCTTGGCTGTTGCTTCATGATGAACGCACTATGGTGAGCGTTTTGGCATGCTGCACTGTTGATGGTCGGAGCTTGGGCGGGTAGGCCTTCCAAAAATGTGCGGAGCCATGGATGGCGGAGCAGAAGCGCCATAGGGATGTGCCGTAAGGAGCGGTTTTTGGAAGGCCTACCCGCCCAAGATCCCGCCCTCAAATAACAAGCACATAGGTGCCGAAGCCTAAAACAACTCAGAACTAACCGGCACACCACGAAGAGAGTTCGGGTAGGCCTCGACAATTTCTACGTCGATGAAGTGGCCAACCACCTCAGGATTCTCATGGCGGAAGTTCACGATCCGGTTGTTCTCGGTACGCCCCGCATACTCGCCCGGGTCTTTCTTGGACAGACCAGTCACCAAAATCCGCTGAGTGGAACCGACCATCTTGCGGCTGATATCCATCACATTCTGGTTCAGGCGATCCTGCAGAATACTCAACCGCTGCTTCTTGACCTCCATCGGCGTATCGTCCGGCAGATCCGACGCCGGCGTACCCGGACGGGCGCTGTAGATGAAGCTGAAGGACATATCAAAGCCGATGTCGTTGATCAGCTTCATGGTGTCCTCGAAATCCTTATCGGTTTCACCCGGGAAGCCGATGATGAAATCCGAGGAGAAGCTGATGTCCGGGCGGATTTTGCGCAGGCGGCGGAGTTTTGATTTGTACTCCAGCGCCGTGTGGCCGCGCTTCATGGCGGCCAGAATGCGGTCGGAGCCGCTTTGTACCGGCAGGTGCAGGTGGCTGACCAGTTCCGGGACCCGCTCGTAGACGTCGATCAGTGACTCGCTGAACTCCACCGGGTGAGAGGTGGTGTAGCGGATGCGGTCGATGCCATCAATGGTGGCGATCACTTCGATCAGTTCCGCCAGGTCCATCTGGTCGCCGTCGTGGGTGTCGCCACGATAGGCGTTTACGTTCTGCCCCAGCAGGTTTACTTCGCGCACGCCCTGAGCGGCCAGGTGGGCCACTTCGGCGATGACGTCGTCCACCGGGCGGCTGACTTCTTCGCCGCGGGTGTAGGGCACGACGCAGAAGGTGCAGTATTTGCTGCAGCCTTCCATGATAGAAACGAACGCAGAAGGGCCGTCGGCACCAGGTTCGGGCAGGTTGTCGAACTTCTCGATTTCCGGGAAGCTGACGTCAACCACGCCTACGCCGTTACCCTTGGTGCGGACTTCAGTAATCATGTCCGGCAGGCGGTGCAGGGTTTGGGGGCCGAACACCATGTCTACGTAAGGTGCCCGGTCGAGGATGGCCTGGCCTTCCTGGCTGGCTACGCAGCCGCCAACGCCGATAATCATGTCGGGCTTTTTGCTTTTGAGACGTTTCCAGCGGCCGAGCTGGTGGAACACTTTTTCCTGGGCTTTTTCGCGAATGGAGCAGGTGTTCAGCAGCAGGATGTCGGCGTCATCCGGGTTGTCGGTCATTTCAACCGCTTCGCCGGTTTTGAGCAGGTCTGCCATGCGGGCAGAGTCGTACTCGTTCATTTGGCAGCCGTGGGTTTTGATGAACAGCTTCTTGGCCATGGGTCTCACGTAGTTTGGTGTGTGTTGCGCCGGGGTGGGATGGCGCTGGCAAAAATTGACTGCGTATTATAACGGGGTGCCTAAACTTCAACCACCGTTGTCTCGGTATTCCTCATTTGGCCCTGTGGTATTATTCGCAGCCTTTGAGTTGTGGTGCATGAAGGGCTTTGGGGGAGGCTTTCCAAAAACCGCTCCTTACGGCACCCCTTCGGGGTCCGGCCCACAATCACAGATTGTGGTCGCTCAGCTGTCGCATGAAGCATTGCTTCATAAGCGCTCGGCTGAGCCCCTGTGGCGCTTCTGCTCCGCCATCCATGGCTCCGCAAATTTTTGGAAAGCCTCCCCCAAAGCCCTTCCCGGACCGCTGTGCTGTCATTAACAAGGCCTGGATTTTACCCATGACCCCCGAACGCCTCGCCCGAATCAAACAAGTCCTGAACACCCGCCAACCCGACCTGCGGGTGCTGACGGACCAGGTGCATAAACCCCGAAACCTGTCCGCCATCATCCGCTCTTGCGACGCCTTTGGTGTTGCGAACATGCACGTGGTCTGGCCGAAGGAGGGTTTTCGGGCGTTTCGCAAAACAGCCGGCGGAAGCTTTCACTGGGTAACAACCCACACCCATCCCACCATGGACAACGCGGTGACTGAGCTGAAGGCGCAGGGGCACAAGCTGTATGCCGCGCAATTGTCCGACCGGGCGGTGGATTTTCGGGAGGTGGATTTCACCGTGCCGTGCACGATTATCATGGGTAACGAGGTGGACGGGGTGAACCCGGTGACCGCCGAGCAGGCGGATGAGCATATCGTGATTCCGATGATGGGGATGGTGGAGTCGCTGAATGTGTCGTCGGCCTGTTCGATTATTCTCTCGGAGGCACAACGGCAGCGAAAGCTGGCGGGGATGTTCGATCAGCGGCGGATGCCGGATGACGAATACAACCGCCTGCTGTTCTGTTGGTGCCAGCCCACGGTGAAGCGCTACTGCGACGACCGCAACCTGCCGTATCCGCCCATCGACCACGAAACCGGTGAGTTAATCGACGGGGTAGGGTGGATGCAGGAAGTCAGAAAAATAAGGGCGACCCGCCCCCAAAACCAGCAGGCTAGGAAAGCACAACTCAGTCCTCGCGGGCTTCCAGGTACCGCTGCAGCTGCTCCCGCAGAGCCTTGGGCAAGCGGGTAATGGTCAGGGCGTCTTTGTCACGGTCGTAGTAAACGGCCTGGTTCACCAGGTCAGAAGAGAAAGACACGCTCATACCCCCGCCAGAGCCGGCAATGCGCACCAGTTTTTTGACCTTGCGGTGGTCCGGATGCAGCACGCCGGTTTCGGGCATTTCTGCGTTCTTGCTTGCGAATTCCTTGAAGCGCTCAGGCTGGCTTTCGTCCAGGTAATTGGACAGCGCCTCGATGGCCACCGGCTCGCCGAGGGCGTGCTGGTCTTTGCAGAATTCGTAGGCCTTGGCGCGGACTTCCCCGGCCTTTTCCGGTTCGCTGGACTTGGCGAAGGCTTCCACTGCGTCCAGGAAAGTCATGGTTTCCTTTTCCACATCCACGCTGTTGGTGAACGCGCACAGGCGCAGGAACAATTCGCCGGGGTCGCCGGTGCCGCGGGCATGAACGACGGTCATGTAGTTGTCGCTGGTGTTCTCGTTACGCCATTCGTCCAGTTCGATTCGGACGGCGAGGTTCAGGCGTGACAGGCTCAGCACGTCTGTGGCGTCCAGTTTCTGGCTGCCGTCGAAGCGCATGGCGCCGTCGGTTTCGAGGATGAACAGGTAAACCACTTCGGAATCCGCCAGGGCGTCGTGCACCACCATCAGGTGGCCATCAAACTCTTCCTGGCTGCCATTGAGCAGTTCCTGCCACTGGCCGAACAGGCGGTCGGTCATGGCGGTGAAGGTTTGTTTGTCTTCCAGGTAGTCTTTAAGCCAGGCGCTGAACGGGCATTCGCCGATGTCGTCCGAGAAGCGGCCGTATTTCTTGCCGGGTTTGCTGTTGAACAGGCGCTTCATCTGCTTGTGCAAGGCTTCGTAATCGCCACCGGGCTCCTGCAGGGCCTCGCCGGCAACAAGGCGGGCGGGCTGGCCCGGCTGGTACTGGCTGGCGAAGGCGGTGCGCAGGTGTTTGATGGCCATTGTGTTCAGCTCCTGTGGTTAATCTTGGTGGGCGGGGGATTTTGCCATGGTTCGGCGTGGGATTCATTGTAGCTTTCGAGTTGTGGGGGCGGGTCGCGGGGTGGTGGTTTATTTTTCTTTGGAAAAACAACTCGCTTCGCTCAGACATCTTTTTCCGGCAGAAAAATAAACCACCACCCCACGACCGGCAGACCATTTGAGTGAAGTCGGCTTTTTCTGGAACTGCTGAGGATAAGGGGGTGTTTGCTGTCAGTAGTGATATCGGAGCTGGGCGATGAGTAGGGCGTCTTCGGTGACTTTGTAGACCATGCGGTCTTCTTCGTTAATCCGGCGTGACCAGTAACCGGCGAGGTTGTGCTTTAGTGGCTCCGGCTTGCCGATGCCTTCGAAGGGCTCCCGCATGGTCTCCTTGATAAGTTTGTTGATGCGACTAACGACCTTTTTGTCAGTGCTCTGCCAGTACAAATAGTCTTCCCAGGCGTGCTCGGAGAAGATGAGTTTCATTCAAGAAGGTCCTTTTCCTGACCGCCGCCTTGTTCCAGTTCAGCGACGGATTCCAAAAGACGGCGGGCGTTTTTGGGTGCCCGTAGCAGATAGGCGGTTTCCTGCAGTGCTTCGTAATCCTCCAGCGAAATCATCACCACAGACTGGGCCTTGCTCCGGGTAATAATCACCGGTGAGTGGTCTTCACAAACCTGCTCCATGGTTTTCGCCAGATTACTTCTTGCAACGGTATAGCTGATAGCGTCCATAAAATATGCCCTGTACAGAATGCTGTACGGTACAGGATACTGTGCAGGCCAAAAAGTGGCAACCACCAACAAACAGTTGGATTAC
>NZ_JAJSPB010000052.1:0-8801 GCF_021282325.1 Marinobacter sp. G11 | reverse complement strand
GGCACTGAGACTTCGGAGTAAGAAGAGAAACCCCGCGTCGCTACGCTCCGATGGGTGGCAGCCTTGCTCCGGTCCGGGTGGCAGGCTTCACGTGGAATGGGTGGCAACCTTCAGCGGTTTACGCAATTCCAGCGTGGAAGCCTTTTTTATGCTGGGTTAATATCCAATTAAGCCTGTTTCCCAGGTGTCTGGTGTTCCAACGGCAGATAACCCGGAAAACAGGTTTTGCTCTCATCGTGAGAGTGAAAAGTAGGTAGCTGGCCTCTGAAAACAAACAGCAAATTGAAAATTGACCCTGCCAGGGGCGCACTGTCCCGGTAGGGGAATGGTGCGCCCTTTTTTTGTGAAAGGAGTGCATCATCATGAGCAACACTGTAAAGCACCTTGAGAACCTCTGCGTTATCCATGTCGATTTCGACATCTGGAGCGGCCAGACCCGGTTGAGCCCCGACGATTTCAAGTTGGGCGAAGGCGGAAAAATCCCTTCAGAGAAAGTTGCGCAGTTGGGCTCAAAAAAGATCTGTGATCCGGCGAAACTCAAAGGCTTTCACCGGCTGAAAACAGAAACCCGCCGTCTGTTGCTGCGTCACGGTATGCCGTTTATGAACGGTTTTGCCGTCCCGGCCAGTAAAACAGACACCATCTGCGATGAACTCAACAAAATCTCTGCTGAGTATGAGTCGCTGAAGCAAGACTTCGTTAGCGGTTATAACAACGCTGTCGAAGAATGGATCCTGGAAAATCCTGAGTATGAGTCCACCATCCGTGCCGGAGCACTGCCAAAGTCGGCGGTCGAGAAACGGATTGGTTTCGAGTACCAGATTTTCATGATCCAACCGATCAGTGACGACGATCCCACTGCCGAGAACCTCAATCGCAAGATTGAAAGCCTTGGGGGTGATTTGTTGGATGAAGTCACTGAAGAGGCCCAGAACTTCTTCTCCAAGAACCTCTCGGGCCGCGAAGAATGTAGTATCGCAACCCGCAATACCCTGAAGAAAATCCGCGACAAGGTTGATGGGCTGTCCTTCCTGGATAGTTCGTTTATCCCACTGGTTAACCTTTTGGATGAAACCCTGCGTGGTTACGAGCAACACGCTCACGGTCGCTTTATTCGCGCACCGTTTTTCTATCAGGTCGTAGCGGCAACGCTCATCATGGGTGATCGAAAGCGTCTTCAGGAATATGCCGAAGGGGCGGTAACGCTCGCTGGCATGGCTGAAACTGTTACGCCGGGACATTCCCGGAACGACAGCAACAGCTCCGATGACACAACAGCACAAACCCAACCGGAAGGTGACAGCAATGAGGTTGATGGCGATGTGCCATACGAGCCTCTGAGTTCTGATGAGCGTCAGGAAATGGTTGTAAATACCGAACTGGAAACGGCCCAGCCCGAAGAAGGTTTGAGTGATGACAACCCCACCATCAGCGAGACTTCTCAAGAAGATCTCGAAGCTGATATGGACAGGTTCTTTGAGCAATTCAGCAGTTCAGACGAAGCTCCGGCTTCAGAGCAGGCTGTAGCTGAAGAATCTGAAACACATCCGGAAACCGTTGAGGTAGCACAGCCCGTTGCGGTAGAGCCCGAAACGCATCCGGTCATGCCTGAAACAGAGGAGGAGGAAGACTTCTTCTTCTGATCAGGCAAATAACCCCAGAGGGTCAGCCATCCCTCTGGGGTGGCATGACTCTCTGTTCCAACAGAACAGGAGAAGAATCATGTCAAAACGCAAAACCATTTATAACGCCCTTCCTATCGTAGCAGCCGCTTACGGTGAGAAGTTCGGTGTGAAGGTGTCGGTTGGTGGAGACACTGCCTATACCGATGGTAAAACGATTGTGGTGCCCAACATCCCGGAAGATTATCCGAATAAGGATGTGGTCTGGGGATACCTCGCTCATGAAGCTGCGCACGTTCGATTCACTGATTTTTCGGTGAACCGGCGTCCCGGTCTTCACGCAGACCTTTCCAACATTCTGGAAGACTGTCGAATTGAGCGGGCCATGATCAATACCTATCCCGGTACGGCTCAAACCCTCAATGAAGTGGCAAGCTATATGGCCCAAGCAGGTCATTATCAGCATGTCACCAGGGAAGAGCACCCGGCCTCCATTCTGGAGGGGTTTTGCCTGTACTGGCTGCAATCGCAAGCAGTCGGGCAAAGCTGTCTACAGTCCTACCTTGATTCTGCAAAGGTGGCGCTGGAACAAACCTTCCCCAAAGGCGTAGTCGTTCGACTTAACGCCCTTCTCCGCAAAGCGGTTGACGCTGGCTCAACAGCAGAAGCCGTGGCTCTCACCGAAGAGATCATGAAGATGCTTGAGGAAGAGAAGGAGAAGGAGGAAGAAAAGCAGCAAGGGGATCAGAATCAAAGCCAGCAACCGCAAGGCGATGATGGGTCTTCTGATGGTTCCGGGGGAGGTGACTCCCAAGGTCAGAAGGATCAGAAAAACCAGTCTGGTGGCCAGGACGATTCGCAGCAAAATGCGGATCAATCCCAAGGTGATCAGGATGGTGCTGGCGGCCAAAAAGGCAACAGCTCTGGTCAGGATGACTCGAAAGGACAAAGCTCCAACGGGAAAGGGTCAGATACCGGTGAAACAGGCGAACAACCATCCTCTGCGCAAAGCGGAGATGATCAACAGCCTGGTTCAACTCAATCCAGCAATGGTGATGGGGCCGGTGATGACGCGACCAAAAAAGCTGCTGAAGTTATTCGGCAAGTGCTAGAAGCCAGCGGTGATGATTTGCTCGGAGACGCGCATGACTCACTCAAGGCTGATCTGGAACGCTCAGCGGAACAGACCGGAAACACCAATTACCGAACGGTGCGTAATGCGCAAGAAGCGCCGAAGCATCCGCAAGGTCGCCAATTGGTCGATTCGGTGAAAAGCACCACTGCCAAAATCCGGAGCCAGCTCTACGGTTTGGTTCAAGCCAGTCAGCGAACTGGCAACCGTAATCGTCGGGCAGGCAAACGTCTGGATACTCGCAATCTCCACCGCGTTGTGGCGGGAGATACACGGGTATTTCGGTCGCCGGTAGAAAAGCAGAAGCCCAATACAGCAGTTCATGTCCTGGTGGATATGAGCAGCTCCATGAAGGCGCGGGTCAATTCCCGTGGTAGCTCAAAGAGCCGTGAGCAGGTGGCAAGAGAAGCTTCTCTGGCCCTGGCCCTGGCTTTAGAGCCCATTCCTGGAGTGAACCCTGCTGTTACCTACTTCTGCGATAACCCCCAACGTCCGGTCTTCAGTGTCGTTAAGCACGGTGAAAACGTCCTGAATCAATCTGGTCGATTCCTGTTCGGATCCTGTGGCACTACGCCAATGGCTGAGGCCATTTGGTACGCCGCGTTCGAGCTGAGCAAAACCAGAGAAGACAGGAAAATGATGATTGTCGTGACAGACGGCCAGCCAAATGAGGTTGCGCCCACTCAGGCGGTCATTGATCTGTGCCATCGAAGCGACATTGAGATGGTTGGCATTGGGATAGAAACCTCAGCCGTATCAGGCTTGTTCGATAAGAACATTGTTATTGATGATGCGACTGAGCTTCAACGAACCCTGTTCAAGCTGATGGAGCGGTCTTTGACTACCAACGCAGCCTGACAGGAAACGTAAACCAGAGCGGTCTGAACGCAAGGAAGGGCCGCTTCCGTTCTCTCAAGGAGAAAAACCATGAATAACCCAACACCTTTCATCAAACGTGAGGCACGGGTTGTCGGTGTATCGCTGTTCGTTCAGAGCATTGATTCATCAAAGTCGCAGGCAAGCTTCTCATCCGGCCATTTAGGTGGTCAGGAGAAGCTGAAAAGAACCTCTGATCAGGTGTAGGAGGTTCCCATGACACGCGACAAGAGTTACCTGAAAACACCCGCCGAGGGGAGGAGGCTCCCCTGGGGGGCATCTCCTCTAACCGCCCACCTTGGCTACCAAATTAACCGGAGTTCAGGGCTGGTTACTCCGAGGTTAAAGGAGAAGCGATTATGTCTTTCAAGAAAAAAATCTACCGCTTTGCGCGGGAATTCCTTAAAGATGCCGGTATTGGCATTGCCCTGCTGGGGGCTGGCGCACTTGCGTTCCAGAACCTTGGTGAACCCAATGTCGTTATGTTCGGCGTTCTGTTCATCGTCCTTGGTGGTGTTATGAACATCGCATCACTGATCATGTATCTCTTCGAGGATCTGCTTTTCGAGGAGTAGTGAAGTCAAACGCTGAATGCTAGACTGGAGATATGGATATGTACGCTGCATTGATTGGTTTTGGTGGTTTTATTGTCGCGGTTACACTCGTTTGTGCCGTGGCGTATCGTCATGCTGATTCGCTCGAAAGCTGGGCTAAAAAGCATTGCCGAAAAAGTAAACCTGCCAACCGTTAATACCGGACATCCAGCAATAATGGATAGCCTGTGGAGCCTTGTGCTCCCAGGCTATTTTTTTGCCCTGTCGCTTTAGTCTGCCATGCACCCAAAAAAGTCAGTTTCAGGCGTAGTCGGATACGAGATTCTTGAGTAATATCTGATTAACGGTCTTTCTCTGGGCATTTCTTTCACATGTGAAAGTCAGGGAGTGCCGAGGAAAAAGCCGTTTTTGCTCTCATCGTGAGAGTGAAAGTAGGTAGCTGGCCTCTGAAAAGAAACAGCAAATTACATTAACCCCACCGGGGCGCATCTGCCCCTTGGGGTCTGGTGCGTCCCTCTGTTAACAACAGGAGATGTACCATGACTCATACCACCGATCATTTGGATCGAATCAAAGCGGCTATGGCCAACGTAGCCAACTCTCTGAAGCTTCCCGAGCACTACCAGAATGATCTGTCTATCGACTTCGATAACCTGGATCGTTTCAAGGGAACAAAGCTTGTTTGGCTTCTGAGAACCTCTGGAACTGTGTTGGTTCCGGCCAGGTTAGGCGTTGATCCCGGCTATGTGACTCACTGGCTTTGGGGCAACCACGGGCAAGAAATCGTGCCTTTCATCGTTGATACCCAAAGTGGTCTTGTCGAGAAGACAACCTTTGAGAAAGCAGAGAAGCTCATCCTTGAGCCTCCCTGTCATCTCAATTCAGCGATGTCGCCAGAAAAGCTGACAAGCGAGGTCAATGCGGTTCTGGAGCGTGGTTGTGAACAGCGACTGTGGGGGATCTTCGAGTCTCCGAACACGGTTGCGTCTATTGGTGACTGGAACGAATGGCGCTCTTATTTCAGCTCAACAGGCAATCAACTGATGGCTGATTTTATGGGCAAGGCGATTCGATACCTGAACACCAAGCTCAGCGCAAAAGCATCCTGAAAGGCCATATCCCTAACCTCAAATTAACCCTTGCGGGGTCTATCCCGTGAGGGATGGCTCCGCACTAAACCTGGAGCTATGCAATGAAAAATCTGAAGTTCTCTCTCAATCTGACAGGCCTGGTCGATCCGAAAGGTGATGAAAGCGCCCCGGTCATGACGGCTGAAGAATTGAAGTCCAATCTTCAGCAGCTCATTAATCTGGGTATGCGCGAAGGCTTGATCACTGGTGAAACAGCGGCTCAACTGGAGGATCACGCAATCACCATTGATGTAGAAGAACCGAAGACGACCTACAACCATGCTTACACCATTGCATTCAGTGTCAGTGGTTCAACCCACCCGAAAGGTGAGGATGTTACCCCAGCGCAATTGCGAGAGGCTCTTGAAGCCCGGATTGTCGATCTGACCAAGAATGGCGAATGGGAAGAAGCGGTCGGTGCGCCCTTCGACACTTACGAAGAGCAAGACTGACATCCATTAAATGAACCCGGAGGGGTAGCTACCTCCGGGTAGCGCCTCTCCTTTTCAAAAAGGAGATTTGCATGAACGAAACAACGCAGCCCAAGATCCCTGATCTGCCGGGCCGTCCCCGTGATGAAATCGAAGCGGTTGAGCTGGTCGCCAAGCTTGGCCTTGCTGAAGTCGAAAAACGTTACGAGGCTCTGTGTACCAGGGCTCAGGAACGATATGACAACTTCAGCAAAACCGGTGATATACCGGTGGGCTTTACTGCCCTCGATTACCTCACTGAAGAAGAGCTGAGTGAACGTCATCGCCTGTTCCTGGGCATGACGATTTGCTCTGACCCTCAAGCTGAAGCCAGGCAGCGCATTCTTATGCGAAAAGCCGAGCGTCAGCGTCTCCGGAAACAAAAGGAGGTGCAATATGCGGCCTGAGACGTTACCGGAGAATCGTAATCGGTTTGACCGTGACTGGTGCCACGATTATGTGGTTGCACACGGGGAGGGCCGACCAACGGAAGAGGCTTACGAGCTGGCGGAAAAACTGTACCGGAATGGCGATAGCTACGCCGACATCGCTTTTGAGGTTGTTGCCCGAGGCATGACCGTTGATAGCGAAGTTGAAAGCTAAAAGCCCACTCCCATCGGTTGATTTCCCGCCCATGTAAGCTTCACTGATAAGCGAACTTTAAATGGGATGAAGTTCTGATAATCAAAGGATGACCATCATGCTGAAAGAAACTGTTAACACCGTTCAATTGGGTTCCGTATCCATCTCGCTGGACAAAGCGAGATCTATGGTAGAAGCCATAAAAGAAGATGCCTCAACTGCTAAATCACCCGAAATGAAAGCAGATTTGCAGGATCTCCAAAACTGGATGCAAGAACACATAGCGGCGGCAACTCACCAAAAGGCATGAAAAACACAACCCCCAGGGGGCTCAGCGCCCCTGGGGGAGCTGGGCCTCCTTCATAGAAGGAGATACCCATGAACGCAATACCTCTGAGAAAACGCTCTGGGGTTGCCAACCCTCAAGAGTCTCCCCAGCTTGAACTGGATCTGTTTGTTCCTTCGGAGCAAACCCATGCAGCCAAAGTCATTCCCTTTGAGCCGCGATTCGAGTGGGATGAAAACTCCATATTTGCTCTTCGTGAAGGGCTTTTATGGGACAGCCTGAGAGTTCTGGCAGACGGGCGAGCAGGAGAAGCGGCCAAGCAAGAAGCGGAAGATTGGATGATGTCTGATGAGATCCATCCTTTTTCGTTTGTTGTTTGCTGCAATGAGCTGGGGTATGTCCCGGCTGAGCTTCGAGAGCAAACCCTTGATCTGATCCAGAGACACAAAAAACGCTTAGGTAAATGACGGCGAGCGTTGGAGATAGGTGATCCTATCTCCGGCGTTTTCCAGATCCTCTTGGTTCAGGAGTATCCGGAAAGCGTCCTGGACGCTTTGTGTGATAGCTGGTCACCTTAAACAAACAGCAATTCATTAACCCTGGGCTCAAGCCCTGGGCCTTCCTGAAATAAGGTTGATGACCCCTGACGGGGCAGCAACCCACTCCCAAAGAGGTGTAACTATGTCCTATTCCCTCGTCGGAATTGATATTGAGTCCGGTGGGCTTGACGGCTATTTGGAAATTGATGGCCAGACAGTCCATGGAGCGGCCTATTACCCGATCCTGGAAATTGGTGTGCTGGTGGCAACATCAGACCTTCAAAAAGCAGACGCCTTCTCGGTAGGCATTCGTCAAAGCCAAGAGGCTATCAACAGAATGCATCCCTGGGCGAAAGAGCAGCACGAGAAATCCGGCCTGCTCGAAGTGCTGGCAGAAGGTGGCGGTCACAACTACTTGGCTGAGAGCCTCGAAGATGCGACTTCCTACATCATCCAGCGGTTGGAATCGGTCGGAGCCATGCCCTATGACTCAAAAGAACGAACCGGCTCGATAGTGTTTGGTAACAACGTGGGGTTCGATATGAACTTCATTGGTGCGCAAATGCCCGCGCTCGCCAGGCACTTTCATTACCGGAAAATCGACATCAGCTCGATAGCGTTGTTGAAGCGTACCGCTTGGCAGGGAGTTGGATTCAATCCCCCTGAAAAGCAGTACAACCACACCGCCTTGTCTGATATTCAGGAGAGCTTTGAAGAGCTGAAAAGCTACACAAAGACCCTGAACACCTTGATCGAGAACACGCATTTCTAAGTTCTCAACGATCAATCCTGCCCATGAAGCCCAACGCGCTGCATCCCCGAAAGGGAGGTGCCGCGCCATCTCATTTTGTCGTAGAGCTCGATGTCATATCTGGCGTATATGAGAAGGCTACCACGAGGCTAATCAAGGCAGATACAGCCGAGGAGGCCGAACGGATAGCGTTGAGCGAGGAATGCCACGGTGTGCTTGGGGAGTCCGCAGAATGGACCGAGAATGGTGTTATGGATCTTTATGGAGAGTTCTATTACGCCGTTCGCAGGACCGTTCTGGTTCCTCCTGAACACGCCAAGGTATTGAGAGAATATCTCAGGTGAGATTCACTCTTTAATTAACCCTGCCGGGGTGGACTCTGCCACTCTGGCAGGGACACTCCGGCTTTTGTTTAAAGCAGGAGAAAAACATGAAGCAACATCAACAACAACCGGCTGCGCTTTGCGGTCGTATCAGCGATAACGAGAACGGTTTTGAGCGCAGGTATCCGCGCCTGCTGAAAGCCCTGTCCAGACAATGCTTGCTCACACCTCTTGAGGCGCTGAGCGTTTTAAGGCGGTGCGAACCCGAAGCTGTCCGCCACCTGGGCGGGTGGCAAAAGGCTGTGCAGGCAGCCTGGCACTCTCGCCAGAGTTATTGTCAAATCTGGTGTATGGGCATCAAGCCGCGTTCCTGTCTGATTGATCCTGTACTTGCTCGCCGTCCTTGAACTTCACGTTGTTGACCACAAGGGTCAGCAGATTAAATCCCTTGATCCGCTTCCAGTTCCTCTGCGCTGACTCCAGCAGCTTGTAGACCATCGCCAGTGTGGTCTCTCGCGAGCCGCAGTTCCGGGCTC
>NZ_JAJSPB010000051.1:0-8873 GCF_021282325.1 Marinobacter sp. G11 | reverse complement strand
GACCAGGACCTGCCACTGTTCCGGAGTGCGGTGTTTTCTCATGGGAGCAACCTCTTATTAGGAAATCAGAGGTTACTGTAGAGCGAAATTCAGTGGGGTGGCAGGACGTCTCGGAATGAACGCTTACGTTGAATACGAGCAGATTGCGGCTCTTCAAATCAATATCTTTGATGCGAAGTGATAGCGCTTCGTTGATTCTCAAACCGCATCCATAGAGCAGAGCGGTAATGAGCCAATACTCGCCTTCCATGCGGTGGAGAATCGAAGCTACTTCATCGGGATTAAGAACGGTCGGCACGCGACGAGGGGTCTTCGTCATCTTGTACTGGAGATTCTCAATCTCCCGTCTAAGCACATGCTTGTAGACAAAAATAATCGCGCACAGAGCCTGATTCTGAGTACCTGGGCTGACTCCACGATTGACGGCGAGGTGATTCAGAAAGCGCTCAATCTCGTGATTACCCATCACCTCTGGGTGTTTCTTGTCGTTAAAGAGGATGAATTGGCGGATCCAGTAGAGATAAGACTGCTCGGTGCGGTAGCTGTACTGCTTAGTTCTGATCTCTGTGCGAACCGATTCCAGAAACGGTGATTTAGCCACAGTCGCCCTCCTTGGCTAATGCTGTATGGATGTACAGTTATAATAAAAAGGCCGCAAAAACGCCAAATTTTCTGCGGTTTAACGTGCGTGGCTGTGCACGTTTTTCACAAGGCGCCTCTGTAGAAGTCTGATTTAAAACGGTAATTTTTTAATGCTTTGGTTTTAACGTGCAAAACCGCGCACGGATAAACCGCGTGCACGCTTTTCACAAATCTAAAGGCCCGACAATGGCCCGAAGCAGGCCAATAAGACTCTGAAAAAAATGAGTATTCGGTGTGTGAAGTGGTTTTTGACGGGGTGGTTTCGTTGCGGTTTAATGAGAATTCACGCTAATAAGCTGTTAGGCTTCTAGGAGAAGTAATGAAGTATTTGAAAGTTATTTTGGCTGCCTTCATGTTTGTTGCGGGCGCTGTGAGTGCTGAAGAAATTCAGGATAAAAGCCGAAATAGATCAATCCCTGTCGAAATATCCTATCCAAGTAATATCAGCAATTGCACAGTTGAAAAAAAGTGTCCGGTTGCATTCCTTAGTGCGGGATATGGCGTAGCTCATACAAAGTATATTTTTTTAACTGAGCAGCTTGCCGAGCTAGGATATATGGTGGTTGCTATACGCCATGAGTTGCCTGAAGACCCTGCACTCTCAGTTGAAGGTAATCTCTTTGAAAGTAGAAGTGAGAACTGGATTAGAGGGGCGAGAACACTTAATTTTCTCAAAGATGAACTTGAATCTCGCTATCCTAACTATGCATTTAACGAGCTACTTTTAGTTGGTCATTCTAACGGTGGCGATATTTCTGCATGGCTTGGTAACGAAGAAAACCTTTATGTGAAATCTATCATCACTCTTGATCACAGACGCGTACCGTTACCACGAAAGAAAGAGATTAGTATCTTATCTATACGAGGCAGTGATTTTCCCGCAGACAAAGGCGTATTACCGACTGTTCAGGAAGATGCTGACTACGATATCTGTGTAATAAAAATACCAGAGTCAAAGCACAACGATATGTCAGACGATGGGCCTGATTGGTTGAAAGGTAAAATTGCAGAATTAGTTAAAAATTATATAAATGGCGTGGGCTGCAACGAGCAGAGCAAAGCCTAACAAGGCCAATCACAAACGCCAGCAAGCTGGCTGGACTCGCCGCTAACGCTCGCCTGTGTTGGCGGCGTTAAGTGTCAAAGGATTGAACGATGCAAGGTGAATGTCTCTGCGGAACCGTGAAATTCGAAATTGATGGAGAGATCCGGAATCTCTACCAATGTCACTGCTCGCTGTGCCGTAAGGCAACAGGGGCAGCCGCTAACGCTGCCACGTTTGTGCAGAGTTCTAGTTTTCGTTGGGTATCAGGTCAAAGCGAGATCCAGTCATACCAAAAGCCAAGCGGTTTCCGGAGTGATTTTTGTTCGAGCTGTGGGAGTCCGGTTCCGAATAGCCTGCGGGGCACCGAGATGGTTTGGGTTCCAGCCGGTTTGCTCGATGAATTGGCTTCATCAAGAGTTTCTGTTCACCTCCACACAGCATCTGCTGCGCCATGGGAGCAAGAATCTGCAGAGTGCGTTCGATTGGAGGGTGGCCCTGAGAGCCTGGAATCACTTAACAAATTGTTGTAGTACGTTCCGGGCCTCCGGCCCTACACCGGACGCCCATTTCGCTGCGCTACATGTGCGCCGCTAAACAAAAGCGTTAGCTGGTAGTGCCTTGGGGCCTTTTGAGTGGTTCGGTGCCATTGGGCCTTGGCCGCAAGCGGGTAGCAAAACCGGTACTTTCGGAGTTCCGCCAAGGCCGTTAAAACTCGCGATCTTGCTGGCAGCTCAATCGGAATATTGGGTAAGTATCAAACCCGGTGTTCACCGTGCGGGGCAATCTGCCGAAAACTGAATCGCGATCTGCTACTCTGAAGTTCAGGTTCATTCACCGCATCAAAGGCGGTGGTTTTAATCACGTTGCATTGGCAGGTGTCGGTGCAAGGGCAATGGAGCAGGCCGTCGTGTTGTTTGCCAGGGATCAGGTTCCTCAGTTACCCCCAGCTAACCAGTCGCTTAAGTACGTTCCGGCCTTCGGCCTCCACCGGACGCCCTTGTCAGGGCGCCGCTTAGCTTCGCGTTAGGAAGGAAATCATGAAACCAAAGATCAGCATCATCACGCTTGGTGTGGAGAATCTGGAGAGGGCCACCCGTTTTTATGGCGAGGGGCTCGGTCTGCCAAAGCACGACTTTGAAGGTGGCAATATATCCTTTTTCAGCCTGGAGGGAACCTGGTTAGCACTTTACCCGCGGGAAGAGTTAGCCAAGGACATCGGGTTAGCCATTTCCACTCAGGCTGGCTTCTCCGGCATTACATTGGCCCATAATGTAGCAAGCAAGTCAGAAGTTGATGCTGTTCTTAGTCAGGCTGTATCCGCAGGTGCCCAACTTATCAAACCAGCGGTGGAGGTTTTCTGGGGCGGTTACTCCGGTTACTTTCAAGATCCGGAGGGTCATTACTGGGAAGTAGCCTATAACCCTTATCAGGATCTGACGTAATGTCGGGGCCATCGGCATTTCCTAACAATCACAGGCACGGCGACGTCTACTACATTGCGGCTTCGCCTCCATTCCGCAGCCGCGCGTGCTGTTGGCGTTAAAAGGTAAGGATAAACCTCATGGATGAGTTGGTAGTTGTAGTGTTGGATGCTCTAATCGGCGGTGTGGTGCTGTGGCTAGCCGCAAAGATTACCTCTGTGGATTTAGCTCTGAGTGAGACGGTAATTGCAGCGGGAGGAGCTGCGGCCGTTGCTTTGGTGCCTACGGCTGGTTGGGTGCTATCACTTATCGTGCTATTTGTTCTTCTCAAAAAGTTCAGCAGGGCAAACATTTGGCCAGACATCATCCTGATGGTTATTGTCAGTAGGTTGGTATCGTTTGTTGCCTTGGTGGCTCTGGGTGGCCTGCGATAGCTTTTAACAAGTCGCTGTAGTACGTTCCCGGCCCGAGGGCCGTCCACCGGACGCCACTGACGTGGCGCCGCTAAGCTTGGCGTTATGAACAGGGAGAGATAGGTGCCATTGTTTGAAACAGAGAGGTTGATTGCAAGGAAGCTGTCCCATCAAGACGTTCCGGTGCTCACCGCAATGCTCAGTGATCCAGAAGTCATGAAGTTCTCCGTCCGTGGAGTTTGTGACGAAGAAGCCACCCGAAAATTCGTTGATTGGTGCCTTCAGTGTTACGCCTCCCATGGGATAGGGCCATGGGCATTGTGTGAGAAAGAATCAGGGAATTTTATCGGCTTCTGTGGCGTTGGGCCGGAGTTGGTTGGCGATGTTGAAGAAATCAATCTAGGTTATCGTCTGGCCCGCAGGTTCTGGCATCAGGGGTATGCGACAGAAGCTGTAAAAGGTGTTCTCCAGTATGCTTTCGACCAAAAACACTGCGAGTCGGTAATTGTTATTATCGAAGCGGAGCATACAGCTTCTGTCAGGGTTACGGAGAAGGTCGGGTTCGGAGACTATACGATTCGAGAGTTCCATGCCCGGCCTGTGCGCGTGTATCGAATGTCGCGCGACGACTGGGCACTGCATAACAAATTGTTGTAGTGTGTTCCGGGCCTGGCGGCCCTACACCGGACGCCTACTACGCTGCGCTCCGTAGTCGCCGCTAAACAAAAGCGTTAAAACGAAAACAGAGGAGGTTACATGCAACGGACCGCATCGCGAATTTTTTGGCCGGTAAATCTGCTCTTTCTATCCTTTCTCCCCACCTTTGCTTTTGCCGAAAACTCTGCTCCTAAGGACTATGCGACTGGTAAACCGTTGATGTTGGAAGTTCGATATTGTGAATGTCAGGCCACCAAAACCGATAGCGTATCCTCTGACCTGCTGCCAAGTTTCCTGAAGAATTCGGACCTTTTAAAGGTAAGCGTATCCAGCCAGGATAAAGGCTTTGCTTCGTCAAGTGAGTTGTCGATAGGTTATGAGCTCAAGCCAGTCGCAGGCTCGTCCAACCAATTTCAATTCAACTATGCTGGCAGTTACACAACGAGTAACGGGAGCAGTGCGGGCAATGGGGAGTTGCTGCTCATTCAGGGACAATGGGTCACCCTTTTCGGCTCGCGGCATGATAGCCAAACCGGATCCCAGTACAGCAATGTCGCGGTGCGGCTGGCTAAGCTTGGTGGTTCCTGATGGCAGGTTTTAACAAGTCGATTAAGTTCGTTCCGGCCGTTGGCCTCCACCGGACGTCCCTGTCGGGCCGCCGCTTATCTTCGCGTTAGGACGATATGGATATTCTCTCATTAGCAGTCGGATTTCTCGTTGGCACTGCTACTGGCGCAGCTGGTAACTACATGGCCGATCGATTCACTGACTCTCGTCGCGAGAAGAAGCAGGTCAAGGAAAGCGATCGTCTGTGGCGGGAAGTGGAGACCCGGTTCCCTGATCTCATCGACGAAATGAAAGAAGATTTCTCCAACCCGGAGCATCAAGACACTCGGGCTTTTTTCGTCAAATCCAGCAAGACATCGATTGGTTTCCTGACCGAGCCTTGTTTTGAATACTACACAGATAAGCTCCCGAATTTGCAGCCAGCCGTGTTGTTTCTCGAACGAGAGGGGTTCATCTCAGATATAACACCGGGCAACTGTCCTATGTACCGAATGCATGAACACTTTGTCGATCGTCTGATAAGGTCCTAACAAATTGTTCCAGTACGTTCCGGGCCTGAAGCCCTCCACCGGACAGCCTTGTCGCCGCTTCGCTCTGCCAAGACTGCCGCTGAACAACGGCGTTGAGGCTGTAGAAAAACCCTAAATCGGACCGGTTTTGGTAGCATTGAGCAAACAGACAAGGAGTCGTCGGGATGCCCCGCTTCAAGCACTACAACTACGACCAGGATGCGATGGTCGTGATCAACTACCAGGAACAGCTCCAGCCAGGCACCTTTGAACACGCCGTTCATTATCTGATTGAGCACAAGCTGGATCTGTCGGTGTTTCATCCCAAGTACCGCAACGACGACACCGGCCGCATGGCCTACGATCCGGCCATTCTTCTGAAGATCATCCTGTTCGCCTATTCCAAAGGCATCACTTCCAGCCGTGAAATCCAGTGGTGCTGCGAAACCAACATCATTTTTAAAGCACTGTCCTGCGACACCGTTCCGCACTTCACTACCTTGGCCAAGTTCGTTAGCAGCCACGCTGAAGAAATCGAAGAGCTGTTCGAACAGGTGTTGCTGGTGTGCCATGAACAAGGCTTGCTAGGCAACGAGTTGTTTGCCATCGACGGCTGCAAAATGTCCTCGAACGCTGCCAAAGAATGGTCGGGCACCTTTAAAGAGCTGGGTGAAAAACGAGACAAGCTGAAGCGGCTGATTCGCCATCATCTGCGTGAACACCACGAACGGGATGAGGCCGAAACCGAAGCCGAATTGGATAGGGATATTCGCCGTGCGAAAACCATCCTGTCGTTAGACGAAGCGATGACCAAAGTAGACCGATTCCTAAAGACGAGCAGCCCAAGGATGGGCCAAGGGAAACGGCGCAAGGAAGTGAAGAGCAACATCACCGATAACGAAAGCGCGAAGATGACCACCAGCAAAGGCACGATCCAGGGCTATAACGGCGTGGCCACGGTGGACAAGAAACACCAGGTCATCGTGGATGCTCAGGCCTTCGGGGAAGGGCAGGAACATCACACGCTGCAACCCGTGCTGGAAACGGTCGAAGCTCGCTTCAAGAAGTTGGGCATTGCCGACAATATCTACCAGCAAGGTACTGTCGTTACGGCGGATACGGGCTTCGCCAACGAAGCGAACATGAAGTACCTGCACGAGCGACAAATCAACGGCTACGTGCCGGACAACAAATTCCGAAGCCGGGACCCTAAATTCGCGCAGCAGAAAGGCAAGTACGGAAAGCGGCACCAGAATCTGCCCAAAACCGATTGGAAAAACATCATTCCGGCGAGTGAATTCCAGTTCGATCCGGTGAACCTCACTTGCATTTGTCCAGCCGGTCAAGAGCTTCATTATGAAGCGACCCGTACGGATGGGAATGGTGTATCCAGAGCACACTTCAAGGGCCGTCTGCTTCAGTGTCGAAACTGCCCCAAGAAACGCCAATGCATGCAAAACCCCGCTTCGGCCGAGCACCGAAAAGGCAGCGGCAGGCAGGTGACGTTTGCACTGGAGCGAAATCGTGGGCCCAACTACACCGATTGGATGAAGCACCGAGTGGACAGTCCGCAAGGCAAAGAAATCTACAGCCACCGCATGTCGGTGGTGGAACCAGTGTTCGGCAACATCGGTACAACGAAACGCCTAAACCGTTTTAGTCTGCGTGGAAAGCGAAAAGTGCAGGGGCAATGGCAGCTGTATTGCTTGGTGCACAATATTGAGAAACTGGCGAATTATGGGCAGATAGCTGCGTGAACAGGGCGAGGCAATGCGTCCTGAAATGCCCCTTGGGCACAAAGCTACGAGCGCCTGAACGCTGAGATAGCGGGATTGAGGTCTATTAAGGGCAATCAATCCGGAAACAGGAAGTTGCTGGGCGAACTGACCGGCTGAAACAAACGAGATCGTAGGCGGTGGAATGCTCGCTCATTTTTGGGTTTTTCTACAGCCTCGTTAAATTGCATGGAGGGAAGTCGTGCATCTCCGAGAGGCAAGGGAAGGTGACATTCCCGAGATTTGTAAGCTGCCCAAAACACGAGAAGAGCTTTTTTACTGTTTTCCAAGAGCGGCTTTTCCATTATCGGAAGGCGAGGTGCGTCAGAGCATCGAAAAACGCTCTGACTCAACAGTAGTTGAAGTTGCGGGCAAGGTTGTTGCTTTTGCGAACTTTTACCGCTGGAAAGATGGTCTGTGCTCAATTGGTAATGTTGTGGTGGCGTCCGATGCCAGAGGTTCTGGAGTGGGCCGCAACTTGATTAACCATATGCTCAGGTTAGGGTTTAATAAACATCAAGCTGAGGCTGTTTCGGTCTCGTGCTTTAACCGAAATGCAGCAGGGTTGCTCTTTTATCCAAAGCTTGGTTTCCGGCCTTACGGGATTGAGCAACGCATTGACTACAACGGTGACCGGGTGGCACTTGTTCACTTCAGGATGGAGAATCATGCACTTTAACCAATCGGTCAACCGGACGCCAAAAGCGTACCGCTTTTGGTTCCCTTCGCTGGCGCTCCGGCACCGGTTACCTTCGCGTTAAGCATCAATCGAAAACACGGAGCAGTTGATGGAAATCAGGGATGTGTGTTTCCCCTCGGATAGTAGGGATCTCCGACAGCTAATACATGAGTATGTCGATTGGCTCGGTATTGATCTCTCTTACCAGGATTTCGACGGAGAGATGGCAAGCCTGGAAACACTCTTTTCTTTGCCAAGTGGACAGTACACGTTTGCAGTGGTGGGTTCTGAAATTGCGGGAGGTGTTGGTTTCCGGAAAATCGACGTCCATACCGCAGAGGTAAAGCGCTTGTACGTCCGCCCGGACCATCAGGGAAAAGATATCGGATGGTCTCTTATGACCAATCTGGTGCAAAAACTCAAAGGCTTAGGCTATGAACGGCTCGTTCTAGACGCAGTGCCTCCCACGAGAAAAGCCCAGGCCTTATATGCGAGGATGGGCTTTACTGAAATTCCGCCCTATTTCCACAACCCAGTACCTGACACCAAGTTCTACGAATTTGATCTTCGCGATCATGGCTTGGAGCAAGGTGCTTAACAAACGCGGTCAAGGGACGCTACTGACGTAGCGTCCCTGCCGCCAAGCGTTAGAACAGTATGAAGATTGATCCAGAAAAGATATTCAATGGTGGAAGGCTGTTTCTCTGGGATGAAAAGGATCTTCAGAAGGCAGAGTACACAGTAAATCCAATTGAAGTGACGTCACTAAGGGTTGGTGCCAAGTGCTTCAGCTACTATGGGATAGAGAACCTGTTAGGTAGATTATCAAAATACATAAATGTGGCCGCGATCGAGCTCGCTGATGACAGGATTCAGGATCACGATATGCCGAAGGTAAGGCAGCAATTCGAGAGGGCTTTTCCTGCTGCAACTTTCAAATGGGGCTATGACCTGTTGGTGGCAGGCAAGCATGGGCGTTGAAGTATCAAATTCTAACAAGGCGCTGTAGTACGCGGCCGATGGCCGCCGGACGCCCTTTTGAGCCTGTAAATAAATCTGTGTAACTGCCCACCCCATTACAGGTGACCGTCCAGGCGGTCACCGAATTCGATAATAAAGCGATTCAGTGCCGGCTTCCAATCACGGATCGGCATCGTCCATTTCT
>NZ_JAJSPB010000050.1:0-9021 GCF_021282325.1 Marinobacter sp. G11 | reverse complement strand
GAGCCCGGAACTGCGGCTCGCGAGAGACCACACTGGCGATGGTCTACAAGCTGCTGGAGTCAGCGCAGAGGAACTGGAAGCGGATCAAGGGATTTAATCTGCTGACCCTTGTGGTCAACAACGTGAAATTCAAGGACGGCGAGCAAGTACAGGATCAATCAGACAGGAACGCGGCTTGATGCTCATACACCAGATTTGACAATAACTCTTAATCCGTCTGTACTGCCTGAAAAGGCGGTTGCAGTCGGTTAAAAAGGGGCGGTTGTGCGCATTTTATGCGCCCCAGCACAGAGAAAATGCAGTTTTAATGGCACTGAAGGGACTTGTTCATACGTTCCCTAACCGAACAGCCCGCTCTCGGACTTCGGGGGAATATCGTTTTGGTGAGTTCATGACTCCATCCTCTCAAGATATGGAGTCTCCGGTAAAGCCGGGGCGGTTCAGTCAGAATCCGCACCGAGTATCTGAAGGCCAGCCTTCGCGCCAAAGTCGAGCACCCGTTTCGAATCATCAAGTGTCAGTTTGGCTTCATGAAAGCCCGTTACCGTGGTCTGAAGAAGAATGACGGCAAACTGGCCATGTTGTTTGCTCTGTCAAATCTCGTACGCGTGGATCAGATGTTGCGAGCACGGGGTTAATCCGCCTTAACTGCCTCAAAAGGCAGCTCACCGATGAAAAAAAGCAGCTAAGAGGCCCTGAAGTTGCGCTCCAGTTGTAGTGATTGCGATACGTATCGGAATTAGGGACTTAATCACAGTATCCCAAGTACCGGGACTACAAAAACATTCTTTAACCGGTGCGTTTTCCCATCTGCATGAAAGATCGCTGCAGCCTGGGCTTGAGTGGGCTGACGCCTTGGCAGGGTCAGCCCGTTACAACCTCGATTACAGCGCGCCGCGCAGAATCTCCCGGCTGATATCCGGCGTCAGATCACCGGATTCAGACAGCGCCACCATGCCATGCGCCTTGAGCGCGTCGATCACAGTCTCAATCTGCTCCGCCTCGACGCCGTAGTCGGACAAGCGGGTCTTGACACCAAGGGACTCGAAGAACGCGCGGGTCTGCGCAATGGCCTGATCGATGCGCTGCTCCTCATCGCCAGACTGGATACCCCAGACCTGCTCGGCATACTGCAGCAGCTTGGCACGCTTCTGCTCCTTGCGTACCTGCCACAGCGACGGCAGCACGATGGCCAGAGTCTGCGCATGGTCGATACCAAACAGCGCCGTCAGCTCATGACCGATCATGTGAGTGCTCCAGTCGTGGGGAACACCAACGCCGATAAAGCCGTTCAGGGCGCAGGTCGCACTCCACATCAGATTGGCGCGCGCGTCATAATCCTCCGGCTGCGCCAGGGTCTGCGGGCCCACTTCGATCAAGGTGCGTAGAATCCCCTCGGCAGTACGATCCTGGATCCTTGCACCAGCCGGTGTAGTGACATACTGCTCCAGCACGTGCACAAAGGCATCGACGACTCCGTTAGCGACCTGCTTTGGCGGCAGCGAGAAGGTCAGGGTCGGGTCGAGGAATGAGAAGCGCGGGAACAGCAGCGGACTCATCACCGGATACTTGCCACCCTCATAGCTGATCACCGCCCCCATATTCATCTCTGAGCCGGTGGCTGGCAGGGTTGCCACAGTGGCCAGCGGCAGTGCCGTGCTGACCGGAATCGGTTCAAAGCCGCACTTCAGCAGGTCAGTGGTATCGCCGCTGTAGGGCGCCGCCGCCGCTACGAACTTGGTGCCGTCCATCACAGAACCGCCGCCCACCGCCAGCAGGAAGTTGATCCCTTCATCGCGTACGATCTCGACCGCTTGCATCAGCGTTTCGTAACGGGGATTAGGCTCTATACCGGCGAACTCGATGACCTGGCGCTGACCCAGACCGTTGAGCACCTTGTCCAGCGTGCCATTGCGTTTCACGCTACCACCGCCGTACAGCACCATGACGCGGGCATCGGCGGGAATCAGCTGATCCAGTTCGGCCAAACGGTCCTGACCGAATACGATACGGGTGGGGTTGTGGTAATCAAACTGTTGCATCGTTGGTCTCCTGTTCAAATTGTGCTGGCTATTTTAAGAATCAGGCACCAATGATGAATGGGTATTCTTGCCTATATCATGCCTAAAACTATCAAATGTGATCTTTTTGATCTAGGATACGCAGAACCATCACAGCTGCCGGAGTCCGGGTCATGAGCGCATTGGTACAACTACTGGACAGCCTGTCACCCAAAGAAGGCTACAACCCTACCCTGGTTGAAGGCATTGGTGTCTATCGGGCCAGCCAGTCGGTGGCCAGGGAACCGTTGTGCTACAGACAGGGCATTATCGTGGTGGCCCAGGGTTCGAAACGGGTCTACCTCGGCGAAGAGGTTTATGACTACAACCCCAGCCACTACCTGGTGATGACCCTGCCCATTCCTGCTGAGTGTGAAACCCAGGTAGTGCCGGGCGAACCGCTGCTGGCCCTGCTCATCGATATCAAGATGGAGCTGCTGCAACCGCTGATACGACTGTTTGACGATCACCACCAATCGCCACCGGAGGCGCTGACCGCCCCCGGCAAACCGGGCCTCTATGTCAGCCAGGTCACCGACGCCTTCTCTGCCGCAACGGTTCGCCTGTGTCAGCACCTGCAATCGCCGTTAACCGCGGAGGCACTGTGCGACGGTGTGCTGCGGGAAATTCTCTACCTGATTCTAAGCAGCGAGCACTCCGCTCCGCTGTTTGAACTGGCACGCTATAACACGCAACTGGCCAGAATGGAGCGCGTGCTTAAGTACATGCATGAGCACTACCATGAAAGCCTGGAAGTGGATCGACTGGCGGCACTGGCCGGCATGAGCAGCTCCTCTTTCCATCGCAACTTTCGCCAATCGACCGGCTCCCCGCCTCTGCAATATCTGAAAAAGCTGCGCCTGACCCGGGCGCGGGAACTGTTGCAGGACAAAGATATCAAGGTCAAACAGGCAGCTGCGTCGGTCGGATACGAGAGCCCGACGCAGTTCAGCCGCGAGTTCAAACGCTATTTCGGCCTCTCGCCACAGGACAGTTCGGGGATATCGCCGGCGGCTTAAGTTCGTGGCTTAAGGCTGTCGCTTATGAGCCAGATACTCGACTTTATTGGCCGGGACGGAGTATCTGCAGACTGACCTCCTCTACCCAGGGCTCCACCGCGGCAAAGTACCGCTGCATATGCGGTGTGGCCAGATGGGCCTCCAGGTGCTGTACGGACTCCCACTGCTCCACCATCGTAACCGTATTGTCCCGGTACGGCAGTTGGCGGGGCAACACTACAGGGTCATCTTCCAATGGCAGATACTGATAGCAGCCCACTTCATTCAACACCTCAGGCCGTACCTTCAGTAGCTCCGCCAGCACCGTCTGGCGCTGCCCGGGCCGGGTATTGATGGTCGCAATCACGTGGATCATCACAGGGATTCCTTGTCGCGGGCGGGCGCCAATTCGCCCATCCGCTGGTTAGTGGTTGTGTACACGCAAGCCTATCCAGGTCAGGCCAGGGCTACACAGTACTTGAGTGCCTTACGCTGGTTCTTGAATTCGCTCAGCGCTTCTTTCAACTGTGCAAATTCTGCCACCCGCGTGTCAGGCCCGACCAGTTCGCCAAGGTGGTGCTGCTGAACCAGCGTTTCGGCCGCTTCGGTGAAGCGCTGCCACTGACTGTCAGAGCCCGTTGAGTGCAAGGCGTTGAGGGCCACTTCATGTTGCGAGATGGCAGTGGAGAAAGGCGCAACTACCGCATGTTCCAGCCGGTCCTGAATACAGACCAGGTGGCCATTGGCTTCCACATAGGGCGCCAACTGAGCGGCATGGGCACCGCTCACCGTGTCGAACACTGCAAAGAAACTGTCTTGCAGGTACTCCAGTTCGGCCACGCAACGCGACGCTCCGAGCTCCATCAGGATGTCATGGCGCGTGCCGGAGGCCACCGCAGTGACATGAAAACCACGCGCCTTGGCCAGCTGAATCAGTACCCGCCCCACGGCACCGGAGGCCCCCGAAATGAGTATTTTGGCAGCCACTTGGGTCGGTATCTTCTCAATCGCCTGCCAGGCGGTCATTACCGGGCAAGGAAAGGCAGCGGCGGCGGTCCAGGCCAGTGCTTGAGGCAGCCGGATCAACGCCCGCGCGTTGAGTGCGGTGTATTCCGCGAAGCTGCCGTTCTGCAACAGCGACTGGTGATAACACACCGGCACTCCAAGCCAGTGACGGTCACGCTCATCCGCCACGGCCACGACCACACCGGCACCATCAACGCCCGGTATCTGTCCGTCCTGCCACAGCTCACCGCGATCAGATTCGATAAACTTCCAGTCGACAGGATTCAAACCTATCGCTTTATTGGCCACCAGAACCTGGCCAGCGCCAAGTGTCGGCATCGGGCGCTCCGCCAGCTCAATCGCCCGATCGGCCTTGGACCACACCCAGGCCTGCATAAGCTCGGGTTGTTTTTCATTGCTGATCATCGGTTTCAATCCCAGGCAGGTGAAAAATCAGGATTCGCAATACGCTCCCCACGGTCCAGCTGAGCAATGCGGGCCATCTCGTCTGCAGTCAGCTCAAGGGCCGTGGCTTGCAAATTGGTCTCCAGATTACCGCGCTTGGTCGATGACGGGATGGTCACCAAGCCCTGCTGCAACTGCCAAGCCAGCACCACCTGGGCAACCGATGCTTGGTGATTGGCGGCGATGCTTTGCAGAACCTCGTCTTCAAGGACTTTGCCAACGGCAAGGGGCATAAAGCCGGTCACCTGAATATTGCGGGCCTGGCAATGCTCTATGACGCGACGGTTCTGCAGATAGGGATGCACCTCTACCTGGTTGGTCATAATTCGCCCCTCGCCCAGTACTTCAATCGCCTGACTCAGCTGGGCATTGGTGAAGTTAGATACCCCGATATGGCGCGTCTGCCCCTGCTGCTGGGCTTCTGCCAATTGCGCGAGGTAGGTTGCCATGGCCACCTTGCCAGCCACATCCGGCCAGTGAATCAACAACAGATCCACGGCCTCGACCTGGAGTTTAGCCAGACTCTCCTTCACGCTTGGGATGAAAGCCTGTTCACTGAGGTTGTCGAGCCAGACCTTGGTGGTCAGGAAAATCGTATCCCGCGCCACACCGCTGTCGGTAATCGCACGCCCAACCTCGGCTTCATTGCCGTAGATCTGTGCGGTATCGATATGACGATAGCCCGCATCCAACGCCATTTTGACGGCCCCATAGGCCACCTTGCCTTCAAGCCGGAAGGTACCCATTCCCAAAGATGGCATCATATTCATCGCAGATAACTCCTGTTATCGGTTGTGGAAAATTGGCAGTACGGATTCGCTGATTTCATGGAAGGTTTCATCCAGCGGGCGCTGATTGCGGCGGAAATGGAGCCCGATGTGATCGACGCCGGCGGCCTGCATCGCTTCCAGCTCCTGGATCAGTCCCTTGCGGCCGGCACTGATGCCGAAGCGATGCCGCTGAATGGGTGCATCCGGATCTTCGACCAGATCCAAATGAATGAAGCTGATATAGGGCTTGGTACCGGCCACTTCCCGCCACAGCCCTACCCGCTTGATGTGTTCCGCCGGCGTACCCGGGTAGGCGAGCCAACCTTGCATCTGTTCGCCAACCCAGGCCGGACTCTGCTGGGCCAGGCCTGCAACCAACAAAGGCGGCTGTGGCGCCTGCGGCAACAGCTCGATACCGGGTGCCAGCCGGGCGTCCTGTTCACCCTGCAGCACGCGGACCGCCTGGCGGAAACGCTCGCCACGGCTGTTGAAGTCCACGCCAAATACCGGGTATTCGCTGGGCCGGTCACCGCTGGCCACTCCCAGCATCAGGCGCTGGCCGCTCAATGCCTGCACCGTGGCAGCCGCCTTGCGCACCAGCCAGGGGTTGCGCAGCGGTAGCACCACTGCGGCGGTACCAAGCAGGATATTCCGGGTATGGGACGCCAGATAACCCAGGTAGGTGAAGGTTTCAAACACCTGCGCGGCATCGCCGAAGCTGGGATCGTACAGCGGGACATCACGCACCCAGGCCGCTCTGAACCCCAGATCATCTGCCAGCTCGATCAACTCGGCGTGACGCTGCATATCCGGCACGCCAAAGGGCCGTCCATCGCGTTGTCGGCTGGCCTCGCCGGCCGCTGACCAGTCATTGTCCAATGGCAGCTCCACGCCAATTGAAAAGCCACCCGCGGTCAGTTTTTCGATACTCATTGCACACTCCCGGGCGGGGCCTGGCCCCGCCTTGCTACTGTTCGATGTCAGATCGCTTGCAGCTGATCACGCTTGTCGAGGAAACCGGACAGGCGGGTCAGTATCAGCGCCAGCACCACGATCAGTGCTCCGATCCAGGCGGTGTCCATCAGCGCCATATCCTCGATGATCACGCCGCCAAGCAGTGAGCCGATGGCAATCCCCACGTTGAACGCCGCGATATTGAGACCAGAGGCCACATCCACGGCCTGCGGGGTGTATTTCTCCGCCAGTTGCACCACGTACACCTGCAGACCCGGTACATTGCCGAACGCAAACGCACCCCAGATCAGAATCGTCAGCACCGAGGTAATCGGGTTACCGGCGGTGAAGGTGAAGGCCAGCAGGATCAGCGCCAGCGCGGTGAAGATGATGTACAGCGCCTTGATCGGTCCCATACGGTCCGCCATGCGACCACCCCAGATATTGCCGACGGCCACGGACACGCCATACACCAGCATGATCAGACCGATGGCGCTGGACTCGAACCCGGACACCTGCTCCAGGATCGGCGCGAGAAAGGTGAATGCGGTGAAGGTGCCACCGTAACCCACCGCCGTCATGGCGTAGACCAGCAGCAGGCGCGGATGCGTCAGTACGCTCAACTGTTGCGAGATGCGCGCCGGCGGCGCCTGCTTCAGGTTCTTCGGTACCAGCAACGCACTGCCAATCAGGGCCAGCAGACCCAGGACGGCTACGACCATGAAGGTGGCCCGCCAGCCGAAGCTCTGGCCGATCCAGGTACCCAGGGGCACACCGGTCACCAGTGCAACCGTCAGGCCGGTAAACATGATGGCGATGGCACTGGCCTCTTTGTCACGCGACACCAGGCTGGTGGCGATAGTCGAGCCGATCGAGAAAAACACTCCATGGGCAAGACCGGTGAGGATACGGGCCGTGATCAGTGAGCTGTAACCCGGCGCCATCCACGCCAACAGGTTGCCGAGGACGAACAGCGACATCACCGCCATCAGGACATTCTTGCGCTGCCAACGGCCGGTCAGGGCCGTCAACACCGGCGCGCCGATGGCCACGCCAAGGGCATAGAGGCTGACCAGGAGGCCGGCCGACGGCAGGGACACGCCCAGATCCTGGGCTATCGTGGGTACCAGACCGACAATTACAAACTCGGTGGTACCAATTGCGAATGCGCTGAGTGTCAGCGCAAGCAGAGCAATAGGCATAGCAATCTCCGTAACAGGTTAGGTTGCGGAGCAGTATGCCGGCTGCTATTTTTTGCAAAAACAGCATCGAACACAAAATACTTTTACAAATATGGCAATAATATCCCGCACCGAAGATCTTGAGATTCTGCTCACCGTCATCGACAGTGGCAGCTTCTCTGCCGCCGCGCGCAATCTGGACATCCAGGTGGCCAAGGTATCGCGGGCGGTCAGCCGGCTGGAGACAGAGCTGGACTGCACCCTGCTCAACCGCACCACCCGTAAACTGGAGCTCACCGAGGAGGGGCGGCAGTTCGCCGAACGGGTGCGCAACGGGCTGGATCATCTGGCGGAGGCGGAAGAGAGCCTGCGAGCCTTGCGCGGGACGCCGACAGGCCGGCTTCGAGTGGATGCCGCGACACCCTTTATCCTGCACCAACTGGTGCCGCTGGTGCCCGGGTTTCGGGAGCGCTATCCGCAGATCGAACTGGAACTGGTGGCCAGCGAGAACATTATCGACCTGATTGAGCGCCGCACCGATCTGGCGATCCGCATCGGCGCCCTGCAGGACTCAAACCTGCATGCCCGTTTTCTGGGCCGCAGCCCGTTGCATATAGTAGCGTCGCCTGACTATCTGGCACGTCAGGGCACCCCTAAGGACCCCGACGCGTTGCACCGGCACCAGATCATCGGCTTTGCCGACGCGGCACATCTGAATCGCTGGCCCTTGAGGGAGTCTGGGGTTGTCAGCCCGTGCCTGACCAGCAGCAGCGGCGAAACCGTGCGCCAGCTCTGCCTGGCGGGCCAGGGGTTGGCGCTGCTGTCCGAGTTCATGATTTGCGAAGACCTCACCCACGGCCGGCTGGTGAAGGTACTGGATGAGCATATTGTCACGCCCAACAACCGGGAACTGGTGCACGCGGTGTACTACCGCAATACCGCGCTCTCAAGCCGAATCACGGCGTTTATCGAGCACATCGCGCCGCAGCTGAAGCTGGCTTGACCGCTGCCCACGGAGGACGCGGGCCTTTCCTGTCGCAACACCATCATCAGACATCGCCAATCACGCTCTGCAGAAAGGTTCAAGTCGCTTAATTGAGGATCTGGAACACGCCGGCCACCATCAACCTCGGCCCCTTCAGGCGCTGCGCACTCAATGAAAACTGCTGCGCTCCCATCCGGCCAAAAATCCAGCCAAAATGATCGATCAGACTCATCGCCAGCAACTGCCTCAGCAGAACAAAGGCGATCGCATTGGTCTGGCCAAAGCGCGGCGCAACCCAGGTGGCGGTCAGGATATAAAACAGCACCAGGCAACCGCCAAAGTAGTAGTACAGCGGTATGCCGGAGTGGTAGAACTTCTTGCGCCCCCCTTCGGTCACCAGCAATTAGGTCAGCGACAGCAGCAAGCCGACCATAAACAGGATGGTGGTCGCCAGCGTCGGGTTTTGCAGACGCCCTCCCAGACCACCGTTCAGCGTTGACATCACCGGGATACCGAACCCGCCAAGCTATCATTCAGGTCGTGCAGCCGAACGCCCAGTCTTGTTGATCAGCGCGTAAAAATGACTAGGTGGAGGTGCGGATG
>NZ_JAJSPB010000004.1:0-205208 GCF_021282325.1 Marinobacter sp. G11 | reverse complement strand
TTGGCCGCTGATCGACGTCAGACTGCACGTTCCGGCATTATCAACCTGCTTTTGACCAAGTGATGGCTCCCGTTAGCGCCGATGGCGCTTTGCGGAGTATACTGGCCTGCAAAGTCACTGATTCAGGTCGTTTTTAAAAAATTTCCTATCTAATGCCCATTAATTAGCGTACTGTCTCTCTTGTTGGAAAGATTTAGCAAAGCATTTCACGAATCAGACCTTTTGTGTTGCAAAACCTCTTGTCCTGTTTTTGATCCTGCCAGTTTTTTATTTCCCGCATACCGCTGACCAAGGGTCACAACGATCTATCGGCAGCAACTTATTGATTAAAATCAGGATAATTATTATGTCTACTATTAAAGGCAACGTTAAGTTCTTCAACGAAGCAAAAGGTTTTGGCTTTATTACTCGTGAAGGCGGTGCAGACGTATTCGTTCACTACAGCTCTATTCAGGGTGGCGGATTCAAGACTCTGGCCGAAGGCCAGGAAGTTGAATTCACAGTGACCGACGGCCAGAAAGGCCCGCAGGCAGAGAACGTTATTGGTCTGTAATTAACAGATAATATACGTAATGAAAAAAGGCAGCCTCGGCTGCCTTTTTTATTGATCCTACCCGGAAAACAGTAACATTACGGCTTGCTCGGGTTATTGCCGGATCATCAATTGCTCTTCAGGTTAATCTGCTTCGGGCCAGCAGTGGTCAGCTGCCCACTCTTACCTTTTCCAACATGTTCAACACGCCCACCAGACTTCAAAAAGGCCGCTGTCTGCGCCTCAATCTCGGCGGAAGTCAAAGTCGATTTTACGGCTTTCTTGCTCATTATATTATCCACGTTAAGTCTTGGCATATTCGCCGGGTTCGCTAGCGCAGTATAACCGAAACAGGAAATAATTGCTGAGATACTGACTTATACACCAACGTGTTATAAAGTTTTCCGACCCTGCGCAGAAAAACTGGATTCGATGACCACTAACCTGCCCTACTCCCAGGCTTGTGAGAACAACAAAGCACCCATCCTCGAGCAACTCCGCAAGATCTTTAATGCGCCAGGGAAAGTACTGGAGGTGGGCACAGGCACCGGACAGCACGCGGTGCATTTCGCGACGACGATGCCTCACCTGCAGTGGCAACCGACCGATCATCCGGACGCTGTGGACAGTTGTCGCGCCCGCCTTGAGCAAGCCGGCTTGGCCAACATCCTGCCGGTGATTGAACTGGACGTAGGTGCGGCTCCCTGGCCCGTCGAAACCTTCACCTGGGCGTTTTCCGCAAACACGGCCCACATCATGGCGTGGACTGAAGTCGAACAGATGTTTCGCGGTATTGGCGAGCGGCTTCCCAAGGGCGGCGCCTTTTGCCTGTATGGGCCTTTTAACAATCAGGGCCGGTATACCAGTGAAAGCAACCGACAGTTTGATCTATACCTGAAAGCCCGTTCGCCCCACATGGGCATCCGGGACCTGGAAGATCTGAGGGCCCTTGCGGAATCGGTGGGTCTCACTCTGGCGGAGAACCATGCCATGCCTGCAAACAACCAATTGCTGGTGTTCAGGAAATAGCCTGAGCTTGCAGGCAACCTGAGGCCCGATCCCGATTTATGCCCTCAGCTCTTCAGGCGCGCCCGTGAGCCTGCGACTGCAACTGCTCAGTGTCTACCCGAACGAAAATCGAATCAGCGGTCACTGTAAGAACATCACCCGCCCAGACCTCGCAGATCACCCGGCTTTTGCGGCCCACTTCGCCCTCTACTCTGGCTTTGAGGGTCAGCTCCACGCCCATCGGAGTGGGTTTCAGGTAAGTCAGCCCCAGCTTGCCGGTAACGCAATCAATGCGCGGCAGAGTACCCGGCTCACGGCCCTCGGCACGGTAGTGATAGGCCATCGCAGTCCAGTTGGAGTGGCAATCCACCAACATGGCCAGCAAACCGCCGTAAACCAGTTCCGGCCAGCCCAGGAATTTAGGGTCTGGCGTGTGTTTGCACACCACATGAACGCCATCTTCGTGCCAATAGCTCTTTAATTGCAGGCCCTCAGGGTGGGCACTTCCGCAGCCGTAACAAACCCCATCCGGGGCGGCCATGTCCTGCAAGGCGGTGGGAACACTGCTCATAATCGAAGACTCCTCATCAGGTATTTATTTCGTTGCTCAGTTGCGTTCCTTCAAGACCCCGTAAATGCTGCGAACAGCGGGATACTCTGGCGCGCCAGATTCAATTACATCTTCCAGAAGTTCCAGAACCCGCTTTTCATCATTACTTCGGAAACTCGGCCAGAACACATAGGGAACAACATCCGGATTCCGGATATAGAAAAGTGCGGCTTCTTCCGGCTTGTCAGTATCGCCCCGAAGGCCTACGGTGAACCGTTGCCCCTCGCTGTCCACAAGAATAACGACCAGCGACTTTTCGGACTCCACTTCCCTAACTTCACCAACGGTGACCGGAGCCTCAAGGCCAGGTACGGAAGTGATGTAATACTGAACACCGACAAACCCCAGAAGGACAACTAACAGCACCGCCAGGGCGATTGATTTCATCATGGGCACAGCCTGAAAAGGTCGACTTGGATCTCATTGGATCTCTGAGAGATTTAAACGCAGGCCAGTATAACCGCCTCACGCCTCATTCGCTTTCCGATACTGCCCCTGATAATCAAACACCCGCTCCTGTACCTGCCAGTAGTGCTTGTGCTTGCGGGCAATCACGAAATCCGGAGCCGGCAACAAGGCCTGCATTTCCAGCACCTCATCTGCCCGGCTGAACGTTTTCGGAGCCTGGCTATTGGCAACCCTTCTGCCAAAAAGTTTGTTGAACACGGTGCGCTGGGCCGGCTTTGTGAAGTCGAACGACTCCTTCAACTCTTCCCCATCTTCGCCATGGTAAGTCAGCCGCAGCCTGGAACCTTCAGCACTTAATGAAATCCCGGCGCAACGAATCACCATGGCATCCTTGAGTTTCAGGGCATCCCGTAGCTGATCATCCGGGTCGATAATGGCCTGCTGGCAGTGCCCACAGTTACGGGCGGCAATATCATTCTCACCGCCGCAATGGGGGCACTCCTTGAAGCGGAAACGGTAATCGCACTGCTGGGCGCGCGCTCCATCCCCCTCCGCAGGCTCCAGCAGCCCCTGACAACGGCGGCCGTAATGCTCGATCACACTGCCCTCGCTGTCGGTTTTGCCCCAGAAGATGTTGGCAAAGCCACAGCCGGGGCAGAACACCTGCACTGGCTCACTGTCGGGATTGGGTTTTGGCTCCCCCACTTCCGGATGATGCAGGTTTACATGATTACCGGCGTAATCAATTACCAGGCAATCCTGCTTGCCTTCGTCCAGGCGAAGACCGCGACCCACCATCTGCTGGTACAGGCTGACCGACTGGGTTGGCCGAAGAATGGCGATCAAATCCACATGGGGCGCATCAAAACCCGTGGTGAGCACAGAGACGTTTACCAGGTACTTCAACTGCCGCTGCTTGAAGCGCTGGATCAGAAAATCACGATCTTTCAGATCGGTGCCACCTGTCACCAGGGCGGTTTCGTGCTCCGGAAGATAGCCGGTGACCTCCCGCGCATGCTCCACCGTCGCCGCAAAAATCATCACGCCCTTGCGCTCAGCGGCCATTTCCACCACCTGTTCGATGATGGCGCGGGTCACCCGTTTGTGCTTGCTCAACAGCTGGTTGACGTCCTTCTCGGCATACTCGCCAAAGCGGTCCTGCGTGAGGGCGGAGAAATCGTATTGCGCCACCGCCGCGTTCACCAGCTCGGGCTTTGTCAGATAGCCCCGATTAATCATGTAGCTTAACGGCAGCTCGTAAATGCAATGCTGGAAGGGCTTGGCCTGATCTTCACCGGAGCCGCGCACAAAGCCCCGGTAGTGATAGCGATAAATCCAGCCCATGGCCAGGCGATAGGGCGTGGCGGTAAGCCCGAGGACTTTCAGCGAATCGTTTTGCTGCCGCAGCAGCTCGATGATGCGTTGATACTGGCTGGTTTCCTCACCGCTGACCCGATGGCACTCATCGATAATGACCAGCGAATATTCATCCCGGAACTGCTCCAGGTTCGCCGCGACCGACTGCACACTGGCGAAGGTCACCTGATGCCGGTTTTCCTTGCGCTTCAGCCCGGCCGAGAAAATGCCGCCCGTTAAGCCATAGCTCTCATACTTGGCGTGATTCTGCTCCACCAGCTCCTTTACGTGGGTCAGAACCAGAATCTTTCGCCGGGCAAGGCGCGCCAGTTCGGCGATAACCAGGCTTTTACCGGCACCGGTGGGCAGCACGATGACGGCAGACTCATCCGATTTGCGGAAGTGGTCAAGCGTGGCGTCGACGGCTTCCTGTTGGTAGGGGCGGAGTGTGAAAGGCAACGTCATGGTTGAGCATCAGATCGGTTGGAGATGGGCAAGGCGAACATAGTAACAAAAACGATGGCCGTCACCCGCGCACGGGCATCGCCGCCCAGGATACTGTATAAATATACAGAATTTATGTTAAGCTGCCCACTTATCAACGGTCTTACCAACCATCATTACCCCGGAGGCGATGGCATACCATGGGCGTAAAAGCACTTTATTATTCCGAGAGGGACGGACTGGACATGGCACTGAAAAACCCGGACAAAATGCTGTTTTCGTCCAAAGCTGAAGCCGATGCCCGGGACAAAATCCTTGAACTTTCCGAAGAGGTCGCCGCCTTCCTGCAACGCAAGGTCAGCGGGCTGTCAGAGGAACTGGCCGAACAATGCGCACTGGCCATTGCGGAAGAAAAAGAACTGTTCAGCCGGGCACTGAAAAAGCCGGAACTATTGAACGAAGCCGCCGCAGCCGAGTAAAACCCGACCCGGCGTTTCCATGGCCAACGGCCTTAGTTAATGATGATGACCGCCCGGGCCATGAACATGGCCGTGGGCGATTTCTTCGGCCTCGGCCGCACGCACCTCGATAATCTCGATATCAAAGGTCAGCGTCTTACCAGCCATCGGATGATTGGTGTCGACATCGGCGAACTTGAGCCCGACCTTGGCAACCACCACATGGCGACGGCCATGCTCTGTTTGCACCTGGGCGACCATGCCCGGTTTCCAGCGCTTGGCACCGATCAGATGCTTGACCGGTACGCGCTGAATGGCGTCTGGCCTGCGAGCGCCATAGGCCTTGTCCGGTGACACCGTTACACTGAAGGTATCGCCTGCCTCGCGGCCTTCCAGGGCCTCTTCCAGCCCCCGGATAATACCGCCGTGGCCATGCAGGTAGGCGTTCGGCTCTCCGCCACGGGAATTTTCAACTTCATTGCCCTGCTCATCTCTCACGATGTAGTGAAACAGGACCACTTGATTCTTTTCGATTGGCATAGCGTTCTCTGGGACGGTTTGAGGGGCATCATTATAGCCAGTGGTGGCGTTTGCTGCAGCTGGAAGCGAAGCGGTTGAAGACGAACGACCGCCAGCCTGTTAACGCTGTCTGGTCGATCGTCTCGCAGTCAGTGCTTCACTTTGCTAACCACGTCCGGCGTTGCCGATTTATCGCGCTTGACGGAGAGAATACGGTCGGCATCCAGTGAGGAAATCGGTACCCGGGTGTCCCTGGGCACGTCGCCACTCAGTTGCAGTTCAAGGTAACGCAGCGCGCAGACCCGAAGGAAAGAAGTGAAATTTCCGAGATCATGGCCGGCATCAATGGACTCATGGTAAAGCCGGGTAATCATCTGCGGCAGATTCATACCATCCCGCTCAGCCAGTTCCGACAGTACCTGCCAAAAGGCGTTTTCCATCCGCACACTGGTGACCATGCCGTCAATACGCAGGGAGTGGGTTCGGCTGACCCAAAGCTCCGAATCAGCGTTGATAAAGAGCTTGCACATAACGGCCTCCCCGCGAGTGATTGATGCGCTTGAGGGTGGTGAGGAACCCGCGGACGAGCCCCTGAGGTGTTACTGATCCAGCAATCTGAAGAACTGCGCAAGCCAGGCCGGATGGGCTGGCCACGCAGGCGCTGTTACCAGATTAGCATCGGTGACTGCCTGATCAACCTCAATAGCGGCAAAGGTACCGCCGGCCTGTTCCACCTCGGGCTGGCAGGCCGGATAGGCAGAGCATTTGCGCCCCTTCAGAACCCCGGCTGCCGCCAACAACTGAGCGCCATGGCAGATCGCCGCCACGGGTTTGTTGGTTTCAAAGAAATGGCGAACCAGATCCTGTACATCCTTGTTGAGCCGCAGGTATTCGGGAGCGCGGCCTCCGGGCACTACCAGCGCGTCGTAGTTGGCGGGGTCGAGTCCGTCAAAATCCGCGTTCAGGGCAAACCGGTGGCCGGGCTTTTCGCTGTAGGTCTGGTCGCCCTCGAAGTCATGAATCGCCGTAGCGACCGAGTCGCCCGCTTTCTTGTCCGGGCAAACGGCGTGAACCGTGTGACCCACCGCCTGCAATGCCTGGAACGGCACCATGGTTTCGTAATCTTCGGTGAAATCACCGGTAATCATCAGAATCTTCTTCCCGCTCATGGCTGTCTCCTTGTGATTGTGTCGCCAGGTCAGGAAACAGTAGCAGCGGTGGTGGCGACGCGGGTATTAAGGGGTTACTACAAGTACCGCCCACCAGCTCCAATCGCCACCACGATCAGGCCCAGAATCAGGTTGGTGCCCACCAGCTTGCGAATCTGCCCCACCTGGCGGCCACCTTCCTGAGGATCCTGATTAGCGACCGCCTGCCTCAGGCGCCGGAAGGGAGCGAAGTAAACGTGAGCATAGAGCAGGACCATCACAATCCCGAGCGCTTGCATCAGGTGGATATGCCAGCCTGAGCCGGCCATACCGCCGAACACGCTGAAGATCATCCAGTAACCGGTCACCAGCAGCAGAATCACCGCTGCCCATACCCACCGGAAAAACCGGGACAGGGTTGCACACCAGAGCGCACCCCGCTGTGAGGCATCAACCACGTCGACCACCGCAGGGCGCATAGCCATGTAGGCGAAAAACATACCACCGACCCAGACCACGGCGGAGAGAACATGCAATGCGATGGCCAGACTCATAGGGCGACTCCTGGATCAGAAAGTTGAGTGGGCATAAGGTTAACGACTCGAAAGCCCTGTAACACGACTTGCTCAGGCCTGGCTTTCAAAACCCGGCTCAAATCGCTCCCGCAGCCAGGCCTTGATGTCATCAGACTCGTACAGCCACCGTTCACTGCCATCGTCCTGACGAATCTTCAGGCAAGGCACCTTGATCTGACCACCGCCAGCCTCCAGCGCGGCACGATGCTGCGGATCGTGCTGGGCGTCGCGGGTTTCAATGTTCAGCCCCAGCCGGGCGATTTCCTTACGCACCTTGATGCAGAAAGGGCAAGCTTTGAACTGGTACAGGGCAAGCTTTGAACTGGTACAGGGCAAGGTTCTTGCTGGCCTCGTCAACACGGGCTTGCTGCTCCTCACTGCGAGTGATGCCCTTGGGCGTGCTGAGCTTCTCGCTGAGCAGCATGAACGGCGTCAAAACGAGGCGCAGGGCGCGGAAAAAATAACGAATAATGATTCTCATGGGTAACACTCGAATTCCGGATTAAAGGTAACCTACCGGGTGCCGGCACTTTGGCTTGATTTGCGAACGATAAATTCGTGGGAGAGGATACCATTTCCCCCGGTTGACCCGGTAATGCCCACTGAGTAGAACGAAAGTTTCCCAGGATGACTGTTTCTCTGGCATTGCCGGGGCAGCCCCTTATCCTACCAAGTAAACCGGGACTGCCAACTACGTTACACACAAAAGCTGTGGATAACTTTGTTGGGAACCTCGGGTTAACCACCTCTAAGCCTTGAGCAGCAAGGGTTCGCGGAAACTGGTTCAAAAATGGGCAATGCGGGGATGCTACATGAACGTGAGGGACGCCTTTCACTTCGTCTCTCCCGGAAAATACGCTCACCTCAGCTGACTGTCCTTACTGCCCCGCCGATTAAACCCCCGAGACGTCGACTGTTGCTTTTCAAGCGCAGACTGACAGGCAATGCACAGCCGCACGCCCGGAATGGCCTTGCGGCGAGCTTCGGGAATAGCACGGTCACACTCATCACAATAGACCGCGCTCTCGCCACCACCGAGCTGGCTCCGTGCCCGCTGCACTTCGTCTTCGACGCTTGCATCAATCTGATCCTGAACAGCGCCATCCCGTGACCATCCACCTGCCATAGCGTTCTCCGATCATCAAATGAGTAGATTCAGCCTAGGGCACAAGAGGGTAAGCCGCCCTCACCTGCCCCATCGCAATCCTGGCATCTTCCGGTTTCAAACCCTGCTTTCGCAACTGCGGCATCACCATCGCGCCCACAGCCTTACACCGAGATTGATCAATGCCGTACTTTTGGAACACATCGGCAATGGCCCGCGGTTGGGCATCCGGATTGGTTTTTAGCAGCTTGCCAATGTCGATGGCACAGGCCTGCTCTTCAGGGGCGGTGTTCTGTTTACTACGCCAGATCAGGACAGCCACGATGGCAGCGAAAACACCGATGATCAGAAACTTCATACTACGACACCTTTGTCCCGGTTTTTCCTAGCGAATACCCTGCGATTGCAGCCACTGACTGATCTGGGCCTGATTCATGGCGCCACTCTGGCGCGCCACCTCCCGGCCGTTCTGGAACAGAATCAGGGTCGGTATGCTGCGAATCGCAAACTGACCGGCCGGCCCGGGGGCTTGTTCCGTATTCAGCTTGGCAAAGCGCACTTTCCCGCGCCAGGCCTTCGCGGCCTGCTCGAACTGGGGCGCCATCATTTTGCACGGGCCACACCAGCTGGCCCAGAAATCCACTAACACGGGCAGATCGCTGCGCCCGGTATGGGTAGCAAAGTTCTGCTCCGTTAGCTCCAGAACCTGATCCGGCCAAAGCGGTTGTTTGCAGGCACCACAATTGCCGCCGGAGGACAACTTGTCGGCCGGCACGCGATTCACTTTGTGGCAATGGGGACATACCAGGTGTCGAACGTCAGTCATGATGAACAGGCCTCTGATTAGCTGATGGTAGAAATAATCAGGGCAAGAGAAGAGAAATCAAGCGGCACTAAAAATCGCGCATCTCACGAACACGCATCAACCGCTTTCCGCTACTATCAAAGTAAGTCGGTGTCAGAGGCTCAAGCGCCATGGGACTGTCGATAAAACAATCGGAATTTACAGCGGAAGAATTTGATCGTTTTTCGGGAGGGATGGTGATGCGCTGAGCGGGGGCGTTCAGCGCATGCGGAGGAGAATCAGCCTTCGACGGACTGCGCCGACACATCCATCACATAACGGTGCGCAATCCTGTCTGATATTTGCCTGATTCTCTCCACCCCCGGCAAAAGGCAACCAACAGCCCCTGCACCAAGCGGTCTCAATGTGTCTCGGTTTTCCGAAGTTTTTTTATAGGAATGTGCCCCAACCTATTAGGTTGCAACTCAAATAAACCATCAGAGGGAATCTTGATGACACAGATTATCGAACAGTTTCTCGAAGTTTCGAGCACTTACCTGCTATCACCCTGCGACAGTGACTGCTGCCACAAATCCGCTGCCTGATCTGGTTGCCCCTGAAACCACAGGGTAATGCCAGGCAACGGCCAGAGTGCTGCCCCCCTCGCTTAAAAAAGCTTACCCCCTTGTGTAACGAGTGGGTTCTCCGTAAAAAGGCATAGGAATCACAGCGGCCAATCCTCAAGCAAGGCCATCATCCATCCCAGGAGTGTTAACCGTGATTGTTCGCGAGCGCCCCGGCCCACTCCGGCTGTTGCTGGCCTGGAAAGGGTCTGTTGTCCCCCACATTCTGCCGCACATTCTGCTTACGGGAATGTTTGCAGCCGCCGTTACCTGGGTTTCGCGCCACCACTACCTCGACGGCATGGTCGACTACACACTTCTGCCGTTCACGATCATGGGCATCGCCCTGTCCATCTTTTTAAGCGTGCGCAACACCGCCACCTACGACCGCTGGTGGGAAGCCAGAAAACACTGGGGGCATATGGTGTACGAATTTCGCAGCCTGGCCCGGACTGGCACCATTTACCTGAGCCCGGAGCGACGCCGGGAACTTCTGACCCGATGCCTCGCTCACGCTCACCTGCTGCGCGGCCAGTTGCGGGGAGAAGATGTACGGTCTGACCTGCCCGGGTCACTGGCACCCGAACTCGTTGACCAGGCCCTGAGCACACGCAACCCCGCCGCCTTCATGCTGCACCGGGCCGGAGACGTACTCGCCGAAGCCCACAAGGCGGGCGATCTGGATTCTGTAGCAACCGCGGCCGTAGACCAGCACCTTCATGGCCTCGCGGGCATTCAGGCGGCCTCGGAACGCATTGCCCTCACCCCGTTGCCCTTTGCCTACACCCTGCTGGCTCACCGCACGGCGTATGTGTTCTGCTACTTGCTCCCGTTCGGTCTGGTAGGCGTCGCAGGCTGGTTTACGCCGGTGTTCACCGACATCGTGGCCTACACGTTTTTCGGGCTGGATCGCCTGTCTGAACAGCTTGAGTTTCCCTTTGGCCGACACACCAACGACCTGCCGCTGGATGCCATCTGCCGCATTCATGAAATCAGTGTTGCCGAAGTCCTGGGCGACCCGGCACCCGAACCGCTGCAGCCGGTCAAATACCAGTTGCAGTAAAGGCCCGGCGGTTACAACGGCATGCGCCCGGTTCGCTCCAGCCGCTCGCTCACCCATTTGTGATACAGCTTTGCCAGCGCTGGCCGAATCACCGGCAAACCAATCAGCCAGGCAAGCGGTTTCAGCAGCCAGACCCGCGACATCAACAGAATATAGGCATCCAGTTCCCGGTGGATGTTGCCCCGGCCATCTTCCACATGGAGCTCCTGAAGCGCGGCTTGCGGGTCTATACCACGTTCCTTCAACTCCTCATCACGGCCGGTGATATCTACCCACTCCACCGATTCGCCGGTCCTGCCCGCGAGTCGTTCATAGAGCCTGCGATCCTTTACACAGCTCGGACAGGCGCCATCATAGAACACACGAAGCTGATCGCCTGGTGCCGTCATCGCTATCCCCCCTGCTTGCATCGCATTCATCTGATGACTACACGATAAAGCACTGCGTGGCTCCCGTTAACCCTTCGGGTCTCAGGCATAACCCGCCAGAGGCTGTACCATCGCCCTGAAATGCCAGGCGCGTTTCGATCACAGCCTGGCTCGGGTGCTTTTCGTTCGTGAGTCCCAGATAGCTCATTGCTCATGGATGACGCCGCTATTCAGCCAGCAAACATCAGCACCACACCAAGCCCTTAGAGCACCAGAAATTCGGTCCAGAGACGGCTCAATGATGGCAAGGTCGGCGCCAGAAGCAGAAGTGCCAGGAGCCCGATCAGCAGTCCGTTCTGCATCATATTCGGAGCCGAGGCCGCCGCCGCGTGTTCCAGGTTTGCACGACGGTAGACCATATCGGCAATAGCTAGGAAAAAAGTTTGTACCGCGATGCCCCCGAGAGCATTACTGACAGCCAGCTCCGGGTGCCCGCGGTAGGCCGCCGTTACCGAGAGCACTGAACCACTGAGGGACGTCGCTGCTCCCAGAAGCACGGCTCCAGCGGTTGCCTCACCCAGCCCGGTCCGGTCGGCGAGCTGGTCGACCACCCGAGTGATGCGTGTGCCCGCAATCGCAATGACCAGCGCACAGACGCTGAAAACCACGATGCTCTGTGACAGCGTCCAGCTGTCCAGATCCATGATCGGCAATGTCATCCTCCTGTTGCCTCTGAAGCCTACCGCGCTACCAACGCGAAACGCGCGACAGCGGACCGTGCGAGTGGCCGGGCAGATAAGCGTCGCTATTGTGAAACAAGCCCGCTTCACGCCCATAGTGGCGACTTCCGGTGCAAACGTTCAACCCATGGCTGGGGTTTCCCACAGGTATCACTGTTATCCCACCCCCCTAGACAGCAAACCCATGCATTGGCATATTATGCCAATGCAACGCTGACAGGATGACTCTCATGGCGACGAGAAACATAGTGCTCACGGACCATCAATCCCAGGTAGTCGATCACCTGGTTGCCTCGGGCCGTTATCAAAATGCGAGTGAGGTACTTCGAGCCGGCCTGAGAATGGTCGAAGAAGCCGAGTCCCAATACGTCACGAAGATGAATGACCTCAGAGCCGCCATAAATACGGGCCAGGAAGACCTAGAGGCAGGCAAAACCAGGACATTCACGGGTGACCATTTCGCTACGTACCTTTCTGAACGTGCAGAGCAAGCCATCAGGAAAAAACGGGATACCTGATTACGATGAAACCATGGAAGGTTACGCTCACAGACACTGCTCTAGCCGATCTCGACGATATTCTTGAGACCACCCTTGAAGAATTCGGGACACTGCAGCTGAAACGATACACCGAGCAAATCGAGAGGGCGATCAGGGAGCTTGAAGAAGCCGGAAACCTCGCGCCACTCCTGAAACACAGGTCCGAAATTCGGGCCGGGATCGCTACCTATCCGCTCGCAAGGAAAGGCAAACCCTCGCCCCATCACTTTTATCTTAGGATGAAAAAGGATAGCCACAATCGGTCCGTTATCATTCTTCGGATTTTGCATCAAAGGATGGATCCTGAGGCGCACCTCTAACCACCAAACTATCTGATTTTTGGTTCTCTAAGGGTTAACGTAATTCAGTCCCGGTTTTCCTAACCGTGTATCCGTCAAACCGCCGCTAGTTCAAACCGTTCCAGACTTTACTCACAAAAGCTGTGGATAACTATGTTGGAAACCTAGGGTTAACCAGGCGACACCCTTGCGCCACGGGGGCTCAGGAAAGTTGATGCAAAAACGGACGATGGTAATGAATCTGCCATAAACAGGGCGCCGAAACTCAATGGGAAACCATAGAGACCGTCATTGTACTCACCTTAGCTGGCTATCCTTGCTGCCCCGCCGATTAAAACCGCGTGAAGTCGATTGCTGCTTCTCAAGCGCGGACTGGCAGGCAATGCAAAGCCGCACACCCGGAATGGCCTTGCGGCGAGCTTCAGGAATCGCCCGGTCACACTCCTCACAATAGCGCGCACTCTCACCACCACCAAGCTGGCTCCGTGCCCGCTGCACTTCGTCGTCAACGCTCGCGTCTATCTGATCCTGAACTGCGCCATCCCGTGACCAAACACCAGCCATAGCGTTCTCCGATCAACAAATGAGTAGATCAAGCCTAGGGAACCAGAGGGTAAGCCGCCCTCACCTGCCCCATCACAATCCGGGCATCTTCCGGCTTCAAGCCATGCTTTCGCAACTGCGGCATCACCATCGCGCCGACTTTATTGCAACAACCGCTAACCTGTTAAGTCTTTCTCCTGTGGACTAGGATAGCAAGCAAACCCAGGCAAACAGGATAGGAACCTTGCGGGCTACTCCCTTTCTCATAGACGGCAATGCCGAAACCAGGCCCCTTCTCCGACTGGCATTCAATGAAGGCTTTTCAGAACAGTGGCTGCAGGAACAGCTTTTCAGGAATCCACAAAGCCTCCCCTTTGGCGAGATTAATCCCGGATATCGAGAAGTCGTCCCCCTGTGTATGGAAATGAATACAGCCGCAGGCCCCATCGATATCGTCTACGTAACGCCACAGGGCAAACTGGTCATTGTTGAAACCAAACTCTGGAGAAATCCGGAAGCCAGAAGAAAAGTCATCGGCCAGATTCTGGACTACGCAAAGGAGCTTCAGAACTGGAGCTACTCTGATCTGCAGCGGGAAGTCTCGCGCAGGACTGGAGAAAAAGGAAACGTTCCGTATGCGTTAGTCCAAAACCATTACCCCAACACCGACGAAGCCGAATTCGTTGATGGCATCAGTAACTCGCTTGCACAGGGCGACTTCATGCTGGTGATAGCCGGCGATGGGATCAGAAGCGACACCCAGGCAATGATCCAGTATCTCGACAACACTGCGAACATGAAGTTTACGCTGGCAGTGATCGAAACGGCGGTTTATCAAACGGAAGAGCAAGACCTGACATTCATACAACCTCGGACGCTATTCCAAACCAAAGAGATTCAGAGAACGGTATACATTACTGACTTTGGCGAAACACCATCACCGGTAGATAACCTAAGCACCAGCCAACCATCGTCGTTAATGACTCAATACCATCAGTTCTGGAAAGCGTTTATTGACGATCTCAGGCTCGACGATCCCGACCAGCCAATGGCCAACCCGATAGCAAGAGGCAACGTCTTTTTCCCGATGCCGCCATCCTCAGCGACAGCCTGGATAACGCTCTATTTTTATAAGGCCAAGTCTGAAATCGGCTGTTTCTTGCGTCTGGCCAGCACGGAAGAGGGCTTGTCCCTGTATCAGGAATTGAAAGAGGATGCAGAAGCTATTAATAGCGAATTGCCTTTGACGGTTGAGTGGGATGACAAAAACTGCCGCATCATCACCCATCGACGAATTGAGGGGGATTGGCCGCCGGTATCTGACCCTGGCGTAAAAGCATTTTTTTCCGAAACGCTGAATGCGTTCGTTAATGCCTTCCGGCCACGCATGGAAAGGTTGAGCGCCCTCGAGAACTGAGCGCCAAATGCTTACTGCTCCTTCAATCCACGGTAGTGATCACAAGCCCTATCCCGCTCTCGCGCCAGCCTGGGATCACTATTCCCCATGGCTGAAACTGTCGCCGCATTGCACGCCTGACGAGCCTCATCCAAACCAGACAGCGCTGGCGCCGCGCCGATATTCGCTACCGTGGGCTTGAAAGATATCGCTGCGTTGCAATACCAGACTTGATTCGGTAGAGAGTTTAGTAGGGTGTTGAATAGCTGGCCGAAGTCCATCCGTTTTCCTTAACAGCGGCGTCAATCCGTTTCTTATAACTACACACTAACCTAATTTTCAGGAAACTTCCCATACCGTCAAGGTCAAATTTTGTAAACGTGATACTGAAAAAGCCGCGCGGTTTCCCGAGCGGCTTTTTGCATTCCTGAAGAGCCTACGGAATCAAGCTGCGGCCAGGTAAGCCCCCGCCACCGCCAGCACTCCCCCAATCCCCCGGCTAAACCGGTTATCTGCCTTCAGCATCAGGCTACCCAGCCCACGGCCAACCAGCGTGATGGACAGTGTCGCGATGGAGAAGCCCGCCAGGTAGGCCGCCAACGTAGTTCCTTCCGGCATTTCCGTGCCATGTGCAAAGCCGTGGAACAGCATGAAGGCGCCAACCAGGGTGCCACCCACAGCCGTCGGCAATTTCGCCAGGGTGGCTATGAGGATGCCCGCCACCAGTACCGAGAAGGTGATGCCGGTTTCCACGCCTGGCAGGCTCATGCCGCCCCAGGCCAGGGCGGCGCCGAATACCATGCCGCCGATGACGAAGGCGGGGGTGGCGTTTTTCATGAGTTTGCTCTGGCGCACGCTCCAGAAGCCGATGGCGGCCATAGCCAGCAAGTGATCCAGGCCTAGCATGGGGTGCAGCAGGCCGCTGGTGAAGCCGCCTTCGGTGTGGCCGGGGTGGGCCATGGCGGTGGCGGAGGCAGTCAGCAGCGCGGCGGTGGCGAGAAGTTTTGAAGTCAGTTTCATGGTGTTGCTCCTGGTGGTTCTGTAATCGTATTGGTTCGTTTGCTCAGGCCATTTCGGCCAATTTTTCAGGACGCCTTTCCGGCAGCATGCCGCGCTCCAGAATGAAGCTGATGATGGTGTCCAGCCCTACTCCGTCGTACAGGTTGGTGAACACGAAGGGGCGTTCGCCGCGCATTTTTTTGCTGTCCCGCCCCATTACGTCCAGGGAGGCGTGTACCTGTTCGGCAATGTCGATCTTGTTGATGATCAGCAGGTCGGATTTGGTGATGCCGGGGCCGCCTTTGCGGGGGATTTTGTCGCCGGCGGACACGTCGATCACGTACAGGGTGAGGTCGCTCAGTTCCGGGCTGAAGGTGGCGGAGAGGTTGTCGCCGCCGGATTCCACCAGCACCAATTCCAGGCCCGGGTGACGACTTTGCAGGTCGTCGATGGCGGCCAGGTTCATGGAGGCATCCTCGCGAATAGCCGTGTGGGGGCAGCCGCCGGTTTCCACCCCCAGGATGCGGTCTGCGGCCAGGGCTTCGTGGCGCAGCAGGAAGTCGGCGTCTTCCCGGGTGTAGATGTCGTTGGTGACCACGGCAATGTCGTAGTGGTCCCGCAGGGCGGTGCATAGCTGGCGCAGCAATGCGGTTTTACCAGACCCGACCGGGCCGCCGACGCCTACTCTCAGACAATGTGTCATGGCTGTATCTCCTTGATGTTTTTATTCAGCTTCTGAAAAGCCGTGAATACTGGGTTTCATGCAGGGCACTGCCGAGCGCGAGGCCCGGCAGGATGGGCCCGAGTTCGTGGTCTTGCCGTGCCAGCGCCTGGTCGGTGGCAATCACCAGGGCCGGGCGCAGTTGTTCGATAATCCGTTGGGCGGCGGTGTGGCCCAGGGGCAAGGCTTTGCAGGCCACCGCCAGCTGGTTTTCCAGCCAGGCCCAGGCAAAGCCCAGCAGGGTTTGCCGCACCGGCACCCGGCGTACCTGGGCGGCCCAGGCAAACAGGGTGATGTAGCCGGGCTCGGCCGGAATCAGGGTTCTCTCCGGCAGCAGGTTGAGGTTGCCCAGCAGGGTTTTAAGGGCACCGCCCAGGCGAGTGTCTTCGTCGCTCAGTTCTGCGGTTTCCCGGGTGGCGTGCAGCCACTGGTTCCAGTGCGCGATGGTGGCGCCGTTGTCGTTCGCCCAGGCGGTTTGCAGCCGGGCCAGTAATGGCAGTTCACACCGGCTCAGGCCGTCTTCCAGTACGCCTTCAATCCACCGGGCCAGTTCCGCTTCGTTGTTCACCCAACCCAGCTCAAAGGCACTTTCCAGGCCCTGGGACCAGGCAAAGGCGCCGATGGGCAAAGCCGGGCTGACCAGCTGCATCAGCCCCAGCAAAGCCAGGTCGCCGCCGGGCTCGCTCTCACCCGCCATGGCTGCTGGCTCAGTGGGTGTGCTTGTGGCCGTGAGCATGGGTATGTCCAGCAGCGTGAGTGTGGTCATGGCTTTTACCGTGCAAGTGCTCATGAGAGTCCGCGTGGGAATGGCCATGGCTATGACCGTGCGAATGGCCCTGGCCGGCCTGGTTGTAGGCTCCGGGTTCCGGGTCGAAGGTGGCGGTGTGGTGCACTACGGTGGCGCCCAGGCGTTCGGCCAGTTCTTCCAGTACGTGATCGGGCGGAAAGCGCACGAAGGCGCCCTGCTCGTCTTCACCAATCGCCAGGGTGACGTGGCGGTTGCCCAGGTGGTAGCACAGCCGTGCCAGTGGTAAGCCGGTTTCAATGCGGGCAGTCACCACACGCTCCTCGGCAGCGCGAATGCGGATGATCTCGCCGGATTTCGCTTCCAGCAGGTCGCCATCTCTCAGCACCGGGCCCCGGTCCAGAAACAGGCCCACGTCCAGGTTGGTTTCGGTGGTGGCCCGCAGGCGGCCGCGAATGCGCAGTTCGTAGGGCAGCACCAGGTTGTCGCGGATTTCGCTGGCGTCTACTTGGGTAATGCGTTTTATCAGTTCCAACATCCGTTCGTTCCTCTCCCAGCCTTGAGCTGTCTTGCTTAAAAATCAGCCTTAGGCTGTATTGATTAAAAAAGGTGGTAGCGCTGGGCCAGGGGCAGTTCGGTCGCTGGCTCGCAGGTGAGCAATTCGCCATCGGCGTGCACTTCGTAGGTTTGCGGGTCTACGGTCAGGTGCGGGCAGGCGTCGTTCAGTTTCATGTCTTGCTTGCGCACGCCACGCACGCCCTTGCAGGCGGAGAGCGGGCTGTCCAGGCCCAGCTCTTCGCCAATATTGGCGTCCAGCGCGGCCTGGCTGACGAAGGTCAGGCGGGTGGCACTGGCAGCCTTGCCGAAGGCGCCGAACATGGGGCGGTAGTGCACCGGCTGCGGTGTGGGAATAGAAGCGTTCGGGTCGCCCATGGGGGCGGCGGCAATCATCCCGCCTTTGAGGATGCAGGCGGGCTTCACGCCGAAGAACGCCGGGCTCCAGAGCACCAGGTCCGCCAGCTTGCCCACTTCCACTGAGCCCACCTCATGGGCGATGCCGTGGGTAATGGCGGAGTTGATGGTGTACTTGGCGATGTAGCGTTTGGCGCGGAAGTTGTCGGCGCCGCGTTCCTGGTCTTCCGGCAACAGGCCGCGTTGCACTTTCATCTTGTGGGCCGTTTGCCAGGTTCGGCAGATCACCTCGCCCACCCGGCCCATGGCCTGGGAATCGGAGGAGATCATGGAGATCACGCCCATATCGTGCAGGATGTCTTCCGCCGCGATGGTTTCCCGGCGGATGCGGGAATCGGCGAAGGCCACGTCTTCCGGAATGTTCGGGTCCAGGTGGTGGCACACCATCAGCATATCCAGGTGTTCGTCGATGGTGTTCACGGTGTAGGGCCGGGTCGGGTTGGTGGACGACGGCAGTACGTAGTCCTTTGAGCAGGCGGTAATGATGTCCGGGGCGTGGCCGCCGCCGGCGCCTTCGGTGTGGAAGGTGTGAATGCAGCGGCCTTTGAAGGCGGCCAGGGTGTCTTCCACAAAGCCGGATTCGTTCAGGGTGTCGGTGTGGATGGCCACCTGGATGTCGTACTGGTCGGCCACGGTCAGGCAGTTGTCGATGCTGGCCGGGGTGGTGCCCCAGTCTTCGTGCAGTTTGAGGCCGATCACGCCGGCTTTTACCTGCAGCTCCAGCGCTTCCGGCAGGCTGGCGTTGCCTTTGCCCAGGAAGCCGATGTTCATGGGCAGGCTGTCCACGGCCTGCAGCATCTTGCCGATGTGCCAGGGGCCCGGGGTACAGGTGGTGGCGTTGGTGCCGGTGGCCGGGCCAGTACCGCCGCCGAGCATGGTGGTAACGCCGCTCATCAGGGCTTCTTCCACCTGCTGGGGGCAGATGAAGTGAATGTGGGGGTCGATGCCGCCAGCGGTGAGGATTTTACCTTCCCCGGCGATGATTTCGGTGCCGGGGCCGATGACGATGGTCACATCTGGCTGGGTGTCCGGGTTGCCGGCTTTGCCGATGGCGGCGATGCGGCCTTTCTGGATGCCCACGTCGGCTTTGACAATGCCCCACCAGTCGAGGATGAGGGCGTTGGTGATGACGGTGTCCATCACTTCGTGGTCGCAGCGCTGGCTCTGGCCCATGCCGTCGCGGATGACTTTACCGCCGCCGAATTTCACTTCGTCGCCGTAGTGGGTGTGGTCTTCTTCCACTTCAATCCACAGTTCGGTGTCGCCCAGGCGGACCCGGTCCCCGACTGTGGGGCCGTACATGTCGGCGTAGGCTTGTCTGCTGATTTTCATGTTTTTTCTCGCTTTAACCTTGGTGCCTGGCCCGGCGGGGGTTGCCCTTCCGGGAAACGCTCCTTGCGGCACATCCCTGTGGCGCTTGTTCTCCGGCATCCATGCCTCCGCACATTCCCGGAAGGGCAACCCCCGCCGGACCTCAGACTTAGTTCTTGGAGTCCAAACTCCCCATCACTTCCGCTCGGAAGCCATAGATTTCGCGATTTCCGGCAAACGGAATCAGTGTCACGGATCGGGTCTGGCCGGGCTCAAAACGAATAGCGGTGCCGGCGGCCACGTCCAGTCGGAAGCCGCGGGCTTTGGCGCGGTCGAAATCCAGAGCCGGGTTGGCTTCGGCGAAGTGGTAGTGGGAGCCGATCTGTACCGGGCGGTCGCCGGTGTTGGCGACGTCCAGCTGGACGCGTTCGCGGCCGGCGCAGAGTTCGATGTCGCCGTCTTTGAGTTGGTATTCACCGGGGGTCATGGCGCGTTCCTCAAACAATCGGGTTGTGGACGGTGACCAGTTTGGTGCCGTCCGGGAAGGTGGCTTCCACCTGGACTTCGTGCACCATGTCGGCGACGCCGTCCATCACATCCTCGCGGGTGAGGATTTCGGTGCCGGCGCTCATCAGTTCGGCCACGGTGCGGCCTTCGCGGGCGCCTTCCATGATTTCGGCGCTGATCAGGGCCACCGCTTCGGGGTAGTTCAGTTTCAGGCCTTTGGCTTTGCGGCGTTCGGCCAGCAGGGCGGCGGTGAACAGCAGCAGCTTGTCTTTGTCTCTGGGGGTGAGTTCCATGGATGACTCCGTTGTCTCGTATGCGTCAGGTAAGCCAGATTCTGGGTGTGTGGGCCGGTACGCTTGCGAGCATGGGGCGCAGCAGGTGCCAGGCCTGTTCGCACAGGGCCCAGGCTTCGTTGCGTTCGGTGCCAAGGTAGCGCAAGAGCAACACGCCCCGGCGCCGGGTGACGGCCCAGCGGTTGTGGCCTGGTAACTGCTCTCTCAGCACTTCGATGGCGGCGGCTTCGTCGTCCAGGCCGACGGCCCAGAGGGTGGCCTGTACAGTGGCGCCGCCCTGGCCCCAGGGACCGTTGAACCGGCGGTGTTTCGGGTCCAGCAACTGGCGTTCCAGCCACAGCGGTTGGCCGTCCAGGCTTAAATGGAAACGCTGTTCCAGTTCGCCGGTGCCAAACGGCAGGTCGCTGGCCGGGCGGCCCAGCGCGAGCACTTCCCAGCCCAGGGTGCGAGCGCCGGCTGCCAGTTCAATGGTGGTGGTTTGCAAACCACGGGAGCCGTCGAAGGCGATGGTTTCCTGGGGCAGGTATTCCAGGATCGCGTCTTTGGCTACCTGCAACCGGGTGTGCTGACCCCAGGCCACGCCATGGCTGTCGGCCTTGTACAGTTTCGCCGCGGCCGGGGTGGTCAGAAGCGCGTGGCCACCCTCGGCCACAGAGGCTTCGATGCGCAGTTCGTCGCCGCTCACCAGACCACCCGGGGGATGCAGCAGGTACACGTGGCAGCAGCCGGTTTTGCCCTCCGGGTAGAAGGGGCGCTGCACCCGCAATGGACCATGGTGGCGCCGGCGCACCAACCGGGTTACCGGCGCCGGTTCGCTCTCGGCGCGGGCTTCAAAGCCCAGTTCCAGGGCCGCCGCCCAGCGCCGTTCCGTGTCGAAACGGTGGCCGGAGGCGTGGCGGTCGATGGCTTGGTAGGCGGTCATACGGTCAGGTGCTGTTTGATGAGTTCATCGGTCAGCCCGGTAATATCGCCTTCCGCCACACGCCGGCCCCGGTCGAGGATGGCGAAGCGGTCGGCGTATTTGCGGGCAAACGGCAGTTTCTGCTCCACCAGCAGCACAGTCAGGCCGTCTTCTTCAATCAACCGACGAATCACCTCGCCAATCTGGGCCACGATGTTGGGCTGGATGCCCTCCCCCGGCTCGTCGAGGATCAGCAGCCTCGGCTCAATCACCAGCGCCCGGCCAATGGCCAGCTGTTGCTGCTGGCCGCCGGAGAGGTCGCCGCCGCGGCGGTGTTTCATTTCTTTCAGCACCGGGAAGAGTTCGTAGATGCGCTCGGGGATTTGCTTACTGCCATCGGCCCGCACCGCCAGGCCGGTGCGCAGGTTTTCCTCCACGGTAAGCAGTGGGAAAATCTGCCGGCCCTGGGGCACGTAGCCGATGCCCAGGCGGGAGCGGTCCTCGATTTTCTTTTTGGTAAGTTCCACATCCTGGGCAAACTCGATGGCACCGCTTTTCACGGTTTCCTCGCCCATGATGCATTTCATCAGAGTGGTCTTGCCTACGCCGTTGCGGCCCATCACGCAGGTACACTGGCCCTGGGGCACGTCCAGCTCCAGATCCCAGAGAGTGTGGCTTTCGCCGTAGAACTGGTTGAGCTTTTCAATCTTGAGCATCAGGCCTCCTCCCCGAGATACACCTTGATCACGTCCGGGTCGTTGGAGACCTGGCCCATGGTGCCTTCGGCCAGCACACTGCCCTGGTGCAGTACCGTGACTTTGCGGGCGATGGAGCGCACGAAGCCCATGTCGTGCTCTACCACCACCACGGACTGTTTGCCCGCGAGACTGGTGAGCAACTCGGCGGTGCGTTCCATTTCCTGTTCGGTCATGCCGGCCACGGGTTCATCCACCAGCAGCAGCCGGGGTTTCTGCATCAGCAGCATGCCGATCTCCAGCCATTGTTTCTGGCCGTGGGAGAGGATGCCGGCGGGTTTGTCGCGCAGCGCCTGCAAACCGATCATTTCCAGGATTTCGTCAATCCGGTCCCGGTATTCCGCGGTCATGATGGCGGTCAGGGTGGGCAGGATGCGTTTGTCGGCTGCCATGGCCAGTTCGAGGTTTTCGAATACGGTCAGGGCCTCAAACACGGTGGGCTTCTGGAACTTGCGACCAATGCCCAGGGTGGCAATGTCCGGCTCGTTCATGCGCAGCAGGTTGTGGCGGCTGCCGAACCACACCGAGCCGGTATCGGGCCGGGTTTTACCGGTGATGATGTCCATCATGGTGGTTTTGCCCGCCCCGTTGGGACCGATGATGCAACGCAGTTCGCCGTCGTCGATGGTGAGGTTGAGGTTGTTGATGGCCTTGAAGCCATCGAAACTCACACTCACGTCTTCCATGTACAGGATCGGCCCGTGGCGCACGTCGACCGGCGACGCCACGGGGGTGAGAAAATCGAACACCTGGTCCCGGTTAGTGAGTTGTTCAAAGATGCTCATGCTGTGGCCTCCTGAGCGCCGGGTTGGTCATCGTCCTTCTGGCGGCGTTTCTGTAGCAGGCCAGCAATGCCCTTCGGCAGGAACACAGTCACCAGCACGAACAGCGCACCCAGGGCAAACAGCCAGGCGTCCGGCATGATGCCCGTGAACACGGTTTTGGCGTAGTTCACCAGGATGGCGCCAATCACCGCGCCGTATAGGGTGGCGCGGCCACCGAGGGCGACCCACACCACGATTTCGATGGAGAACAGCGGCGAGAATTCGCTGGGGTTGATGATGCCCACCTGTGGCACATACAACGCGCCGGCCACACCCGCCAGCATGGCGGAGACCACGAACACAAACAGCTGCACCCGCTCCACCCGGTAACCCAGGAACCGGGTACGGGCTTCGGCATCGCGGCAGGCCACGCTGACCCGGCCCAGCTTGCTGGTCACAATGGCACGGCACACGACATAGCCCACTGCCAGCGCGATGCCGGTCGCCAGGAAAAGGCCAAGTCGGGTGGCGTCGCTGCGCAGGTTGAAGCCGAGGATGTCTTTGAAATCGGTCAGGCCGTTGTTGCCACCGAAGCCCATCTCGTTGCGGAAGAACGCCAGCATCAACGCAAAGGTGAGTGCCTGGGTGATGATGGAGAGGTATACGCCGGTTACCCGGGAGCGGAAGGCCAGGAAGCCGAACACCAGCGCCAGCAGGCCCGGCGCCAGCAGCACCATGATGAAGGCGAACCAGGCCATATCGAAGCCCTGCCAGTACCAGGGCAACTCCTGCCAGTTCAGGAACACCATGAAGTCCGGCAACACAGGATCGCCATACACGCCGCGATCACCGATCTGGCGCATCAGGTACATGCCCATGGCGTAGCCGCCGAGGGCAAAGAAGGCGCCGTGGCCCAGACTGAGAATGCCCAGATAACCCCACACCAGGTCCACCGCCACCGCCAGCAGGGCGTAGCACAGGTACTTACCCAAAAGGGTAACGGTGTAAGCACTTACATGCAGGGCACTGTCTTCCGGCATAAACAGATGCAGGAAGGTAACCACCACCAGGGCGGCGAACAGCACACCAAGGAAAACTTGGGTGGAACGCTCCTGGAAGGGCCGGAGCAGCCAGGTTTGTGATGTCGCCATAACTCAGCCCTCCGCCGCCCGGCCTTTCTGCGGGAATAGCCCGCGTGGCCGCTTTTGAATGAACAGGATGATCAGCACCAGCACCATGATTTTGGCGAGGACCGCACCCGCCCAGGGTTCCAGCAGCTGGTTGATGGTGCCGAGGGAAAGCCCGGCAATGAGGGTGCCCCAGAGATTGCCCACACCACCGAACACCACCACCATGAACGAGTCGATGATGTAGTTCTGGCCCAGGTTGGGGCCCACGTTGGTGATCTGCGACAGGGCCACGCCCGCCAGCCCGGCCACACCGGAGCCCAGGGCGAAGGTCATGATGTCCACTTTGGTGGCTTTAATGCCCATGGAGCGGGCCATGGCCCGGTTCTGGGTAACAGCACGGACTTCCAGCCCCAGGCGAGTCTTGCGCATGATCAGCATCAGCCCGGCGAATACCACCAGGGCAAAGCCAATCACGTACAGGCGGTTCAGGGTGAGGGATAAGGCTTCGTTGATCATGATCGAACCGCTCATCCACTCCGGGGTCACCACGCTGCGGTTGAGCGGAGAAATCACGGTACGCACCAGTTGCTGAAGAATCAGGCTGATACCGAAGGTGGCCAGCAGGGTTTCCAGCGGGCGGCCTTTCAGGTACTGGATCACGCTGCGCTCAATGGCGATGCCCGCCAGCGCCGCCACCAGGAATCCGGCCGGGATGGACAGGATCAGGGCCAGGCCAGGCTGGCCCGGGAACAGTTGCTGCATGCCCCAGGTGGTGTAGGCACCGAGCATGATCAGCTCGCCATGGGCCATGTTGATCACGCCCATCACACCAAAGGTGATGGCGAGGCCAATGGCGGCCAGTACCAGTACCGAGCCGAGGGACAGGCCAAAATACAGGGTTTCGGCAGCGCGGTTGAGTTTCAGTTTCTGCTCAATGCTGGCCAGGGCTTTCTCGGCCGCAGCCGCCAGCGCAGGGTCATCGCTGTTAACGGCATTATTCAGGGCGGCACGCACAGTCGGGTTCAGGCTGCCAGACAAAGTGGCTACCGCCTCAACATCGCCCTGCTCCACCTGGTAAATGGCCAGGGCATTGGTGAGCATGTCACGCACCTGGCCGTTGTCTTCCACCTGCAAACGGGCCTGCAGCTGGGTGGCCAGCGCTTCATTCACTTCGCCCAGCAGATTGCGCGCGGCATCAAGGCGTTGGCCTGGGTCGGCCACGGTCAGGTCGATAACCGAGAGGATGCCCTCGATGTCGGCCCGCAGGGCGTTGTTCACCCGCAGGCTTTGCAGATCACGGCGCGACATTTCACCCAGGTCTTCGCCGGTGAGGGCGTCGGCGATCTGCCAGTTACGGCCCCGGTTGTTAACCACAATCACCAGGGCACCGGTGTCTTCAATCATCGCGAGTTTGCCGTCGCGAACGGCTTCCAGCCAGCCCCGGGCGCGTTCGTCGCCGGTTTCGGAGAGGGCTTTGAGTAAGTCGGTTTTTTCAGCTTGCCCGGCTTCTACGAGCCGTTTCAACAGCGCTTCGGGCGCATCGGTCTGCGCCTGGGCATTCGCCAGTGTGGCCCCTAGGGCCAGACAGACAGCCAATACCATCCTGGCGAGCAATCGGTGAATGCTCATGATTCATTCCTGTTGGCTTGGGAATTCGGGAGCGGTGCCGGGCAGGCTCAGGCCTGCCCGGCTGTGCCCGGTTGGAGCTTAGTTGGAGGCCACGTCAGCCGAGCCACCACCGCACTTGCCGGTGACCACGTTGAAGTTGCCGCAGCGCAGGGGCGCGCGCCAGTCGCTGATCAGATCCTTGGAGCCCGGCAGGAAGTCAGACCAGGCATCGCCAGCCACGGTGGACGGGGTTTCCCAGACTACGGAGAACTGGCCGTTGTCCTGGATCTCGCCAATCAGCACCGGCTTGGTGATGTGATGGTTCGGCATCATGGTGGCGTAGCCGCCGGTGAGGTTGGGCACGCTCACCCCGATGATGGCGTCTTTCACTTCATCCACGTCGGCGGTGCCGGCTTTCTTGACCGCTTCAACGTACATGTTGAAACCGATGTAGTGGGCTTCCATCGGGTCGTTGGTGACGGCGGCATCGTCGCCCTTGTAGGCAACCCAGGCGTCGATGAAGTCGTAGTTGGCGTCGTTATCCACGCTCATGAAGTAGTTCCAGGCAGCCAGGTGGCCAACCAGCGGAGCGGTGTCGATGCCGGAGAGTTCCTGTTCACCCACGGAGAACGCAACCACGGGAATGTCGGTGGCGGAAATGCCCTGGTTGCCCAGTTCACGGTAGAAGGGCACGTTGGCGTCGCCGTTGATGGTGGAGACCACGGCGGTCTTCTTGCCGGCGCTACCGAACTTCTTGATGTCAGACACGATGGTCTGCCAGTCAGAGTGGCCGAAAGGCGTGTAGTTGATCATGATGTCGCCGGCGGCCACGCCTTTGTCTTTCAGGTAGGTTTCCAGAATCTTGTTGGTGGTGCGAGGGTAAACGTAGTCGGTGCCCGCCAGCACCCAGCGCTCAACACCCAGATCGTTCATCAGGTAATCCACCGCCGGAATCGCCTGCTGGTTGGGCGCCGCACCGGTGTAGAACACGTTTTCAGATGATTCCTCACCCTCGTACTGAACCGGGTAGAACAGCAGGCCGTTCAGTTCCTCAACCACTGGCAGTACGGATTTACGGGACACCGAGGTCCAGTTACCGAAGATCACGTCGACCTTTTCTTTCTCCAGCAGCTCACGGGCTTTCTCCGCGAACAGCGGCCAGTTGGAAGCCGGGTCAACCACCACCGGCTCCAGCTGGCGGCCAAGTACGCCACCGGCGGCGTTCTGCTTTTCAATCAGCATCAGCATGGTGTCTTTCAGCGCGGTCTCACTGATGGCCATGGTGCCGGACAGGGAATGGAGAATACCCACTTTGATGGGGTCTTCGGCGGCAAACGCGGTATTGATGGAACCGAGGGAGACAGACAGCGCCAATGCAGAGAGGCCCAGTTTCACGTGTTTTTTGATGCTCATGTTGTGCGTCCTTTTCGTTGGGTTATGAGTCGTCAACGCCTGAACCCCATAGCATCAGCTGTTCCAACACCACAGAAAATACTTTAAAAACATTATGTTATATATTATTCAGCGCTCATTTCGTAATCGCGCCACAAGATAGCGCACTAACCTTTGCTTCAATTCAGTGCACCGGGCAACCAAGCGCGCTGTTTGTGTGCACGACGCTCGCAGCACCCAAACCATGAACCCAAATTCACCGAAATACTCACAACGATGTAAGACATCTCGCACACACCAACGAGCCGATGTCCGGTATTTCCCCCACTCATGTTCAGTAAAATGGCGGTTGTCAGGGATGATAAGCCAGCACGGACGTTGGCTCAGGGATGGAAACTCCACGGATTCAGGAGTTGCCCGAAGGACAGGGCTGCAAGGATGAATGCAAGGACGAAGTGCTCAGGATGATGCGCGCCTGACGGATCAGGCAGGGGTCAGCCACGGAATGTCGGGACTACACGGATCGTAGTCCCATTCCGTGCACTCAGGCTCCAACACCCACCTGCCGCCCAAGCTCACCGGATAACTCCAGCCTACCGCCCTACCAGCAACCACTCGCTGTCATGCCTGACTGTTCATAACAACATTATCGACACTCAGGAGTTCTCCGATGAAACACAACGCCCTTCTGGCAACCCTCGTTTTGCTGTTCAGCCTGGCCACCGGCTTCGCCTACGCCAACGAAGCTGAAACCATCAATATCAATACAGCCGATGTAGCTACCCTGGCCTCGCTGAACGGTATTGGCGAAGCCAAGGCACAGGCGATCATCACTTACCGCGAAGAAAACGGCCCGTTTTCCGCCACCGAAGAGCTTGCCAAGGTGAAAGGCATTGGTGCCCGTACGGTTGAGAAGAATGCCGAGCGGCTCGCCGTAGAGTAAGACCCTGTCGGGCAGCCCCGGCTGCCCTTCCCTGCCCCTCTGGCGCAGCCATGCTGCCGCTGCTACCCTTGCCGGCCAACCCACACCAATCCGGCAGATTCAGATGATTCAAGGCGCCCTTTTGATTGCCCTGGCCGCGCTGCTCTGGGCCACCACAGGCATTGTTGCCAAGTTTCTGTTTACCGGCACAGAGCTTGAGGCCATCACCCTCGGTTTTCTTCGGCTGGTGGTTGCCCTGCCGTTCTTCTGGCTGCTGATGCGCCGGGAGCAGAAGCAACTGCTTGCCGCCCACCCCGGCCAGCAGGTTGCCGGCAGCTCGCTGCGTTCGCTGGGCCTGAAAGCCTTTTTGCCATTGGCCGCCCTTGGCCTGTTCCAGGCGTTTTACCAGGGCAGCTACCTGCTGGCCGTCGACCTTACCGGCGCTGGCATTGCCACCCTGATTTCCCTGTGCCTGCCGCCCGTCCTGGTGGCCATTCTGGCCGCGCCGCTTCTCGGGGAAAAACCGAACCTGCTGACGGTCATCGCAGCACTCGCCGCCATTGCCGGCACCGGCATGCTGGTGGTCAGCGATATGGATACCGCCGGTTCACTACGCCTGGCAGGTATTCTGATGGCGTTGCTGGCTGCCGCCGTCTATACCGGCTTCACACTGACCAGCCGTTACAACTCTGCCGGCACACCGGTATTCACAACAGCGTTTATCTGCTTTGCCACGGCAGCGTTACTGCTGTTGCCGGTGGTTGCATTCAGTGGAGGGTTTGAAGGGCTGGACACTCTGGGGCTGAAGCACTGGCTGATGATTGTCTACATCGGCGTGGTGCCCACCTGCATCGGCTATGTAAGCTTTTTTAGCGGTATAAAAACCACACCTGCCACCTTGTCCAGCATTATCGTAACGCTGGAGCCGCTCTTTGTGGCGCTACTGGCCTGGGTGATTCTGGGGGAAGTGTTGGGGCCTGTCGGTATTGCCGGAGCACTGATTCTGACCATAGCGGTGATCGTGGCCTCCCGCTATTATGGCAAATCCCCGGATACCAGTGCCGAGCACTGATACCGGGGCTACCGCTGGTTAACACGCGCAGAGATCAGCTGTCTTTGCGCTGTTTTTCCAGCATGTTCGGCTGCAGGATTTCAATCCAGTAGCCGTCCGGGTCTTTGATAAAGGCCAGGCCTTTCATCTTTCCGTCGTCCGGCTTCTTCACAAACTCCACGCCCAGTTTTTCGAAACGCTCGCACGCGGCGTAAACATCCGGCACTGCAACACCGATGTGGCCAAAGCCCTGGGGCTGGTCGTTGCCATTGTGGTAAGCGAAGTCTGCATCGTCTTCGGTACCCCAGTTGTGGGTGAGTTCCAGCATGGCTTCGCGCCCGAAGGTATAGGTTGTGCGATGGGCATCGTCTGCCGGTACAGATTGGGCCTGTTTGTCATCCAGGTAGCCGAGGAAATAGAGCGTGAACTTCATTTCCGGGAAATCCAGTTTACGCACCAGCCGCATCCCCATTACCCGGGTGTAGAAGTCCAGGGAGCGCTCAGGCTCTTTAATGCGCATCATGGTCTGGTTGAACACATAACCTTCGGTTTCCGGTACCGGAGCGTCGTAAAGACCGGGCGCCTGCTCGAAATGCTTGGGCATCGTGGTTTCCCCTTTGGTTTAGAGGGTGATTTTTGGGATTCAATCCCTATAACTGCGTGCTGCTGGCGCGGATTTCAAGGTCATAGACCGCTCCCATGCGACCAGCCGGTTTGTGAAACAGCGCACAGATACCCGCGCCCTCCCCGCCTAAAGTACACCTGTACAACAAATAACCACCGCAGCCTTGGTTGTGTTGTCCCTGCGGGCTTGTCAAAACAACAACAAATTGTCGAATGAAACCCGGGGCCAACATGTACCGCACCTATTCCAAATTGCCACTGGCCGGCACGTTACTGGCCGCAGCCAGCTTGCTGCCCGTGCCTGCCGCTGCTGACTTCCAGCCGCTGAATGATTCAGCCATGTCGTCGGTTACCGGCCAGGCCGGGGTCACCATCGAGCTGGAAACCAAGCTGAACATCGACAGCCTGACCTGGACCGACGAGGGCACGCTCGGTGTGAACGGCATCCGGCTGTCCGGCCACAACGATTCCGTGCTCGATAACCTGAAACTGACGGTCGATATCGCCGGTGAGGGCGAAGTACTGACCCACAGCTTCTCTGAAATCGCCCGCCGGGCAGACGCCGGCCTGCTGGACAGCTCTGACCCCGATGTTGCCGATGCCCTGGCCCGCCACGCACTCTCCGGCGGTTACGGCAAGAAATTCAACAGCGGCGACCTGGTTATCCACCTGGGCGCCACCGATTACGGCGACCCGACCAGCCTGGCCGACTACCTGCAAGCGGTGGACTTCGAACTGGCCATCGACAGCGTGACCACCACCGGCTCGGAAGGCAGCACCAACCTGTTCTCCAACATATTCCTGCAAGGCTATGTCGGCCCTACGGATCTGGTGATTCGTAACGGTGGCACATCTACCCGCACCCTGGCCAACGGCAACAGTGTTTCCGGCTCGGAACTGCAGCTTGATACCCATTTTGAGATCACCAACGGCAGCCTGGACTGGGAAGCGGCAGACGTTATCCTGCTGTTCAACTTCGCCGCCGTCGGCATTGAAGGCCTGCAGATCCACAACCGCAGGGGCGACGATACCCTTGGCCACTTCGGCATGGCCCATGCCACCGCCCGCCTTGCGAAAGGCACCAGCGCGGGCTCCGGCAAAGACGGGCTGTCCGTTCACGATGTCGAGTTCCGGGCGGACATCGATATGCCGGTTTTCAAGATTGGCGGCACCAGTATCGGTACGGTGCAGTTCACCGATTTTGCCATTACAGACACCACTATGATGGTTTACGGGCACTGATAGAACCTCGCGTGGCACCGTTCACTGGACAAGGCCCACGCCGGTCAGGGTAAACTGCCTGCCCTGATACGGCGGGCGAGCAATGGCAAGCGAGACTGACAGCGACTACCAGAAACGGACCTCCTGGCGCAGGCTGACGTTGTTCAGCCTGGTCTTCCTGCTGATGACCGGCGCAGGCCTCTATGCCGTATACGACCGCTTTGCCGGCCGCAGTTTCGAGTTTGATAACCGCCTGCTCTCCCCTACACTATTGATCCCGGCCGCGGCCCTGCTGCTGGTGTATTACCTGGCCGATGGCCTGCGCCTGCACTACACACTTCGGGCGCTCGGCCACCGGCTGCCCTTGCGCAAAGTATTCCGGCTGGTGTTTATCAACCTGTTTTTCTCCAACGTCACGCCCATGGCCACGGGTGGTGGCTTTGCCCAGATCTGGTACCTGACCCGCCACGGTGTGCCGGTTGCCCGCGCCACAGCCGCCACCACGATTCGCACGGTACTGGCGGTGATCTTCATTTTCTCCCTGACACCGGTCTTTCTGCTCACGCTGGACGCACTCGATGGCGGGGTCTTATCGTCTGGTGTCGGCACGGCCCTGGCCGTGTTCGTAACCCTGTATCTGGGATTTTTTGCGGTGCTGCTGCTCCGCACCCGCTGGCTGATTGCCCCTCTGAGCGCCCTGATCGCCGGGCTTCGCAAGGCCCACCTGATCAACGCCTGCCGCCACGACCGGTGGCAGTTCAAACTGCGCCGGGAAATGCTCCGGTTTGCCCAGTGCTTCAGCGATTACCTGCAAGGTAACCCCCGCGATATACTGCTCTCGGTGGGCTTTACCGCGCTGTTCCTGCTCAGTTTGTTCAGCTTTCCGGCGCTGCTGATCCATGGTCTGGGCTATGAGGTGGATTACCCGGTCACTCTGGGGCTGCTGGTGGTGACAACCTTCATCATGTACTTCTCACCCACCCCGGGCGCCTCCGGCATTTCCGAAGGGGTGTTCGGCAGTTTCTTCCGGGATATCCTATCGGGTAACCACCTGGTGCTGGTCACCATTGCCTGGCGCTTTCTGACGATCTACCTGGGTATGCTGATCGGCCTGCTGGTGATGCAAAGGGAACTGATCAAAAGCCACCGGAGCGTGTCATGACCCGACGAAACCCGCTGAAACTCCTGTTTTACCTGTGCCTGGTAATTGTCGTGGCCTTGATCGGCTACAAGGTGTACCTGAATTTCTTCAAGCAGGATTTCGAAGCCCTGCACAGCGAGCAGGTGGAGCGAATCCACCAGCGCACACCACCCGGCGAAGGTATCCGCTTTGCGGTAGTCGGCAACATCAACAATTCGGTCGGCATTTTCGAGCGGCGCTTTATTCCGGAACTGAACCAGGCCGGCCTGGATTTTCTGGTTTCCGCCGGCAACGCGGTCAGCGGCGGTGGCGAAGACAAGTACCGGGCGCTATACGGCACCCTGAGCCACCTGGAGATTCCCTACTTACTCACCTTCGGGGCCCACGAATACGAGGACTTCGGCAGCTTCCGGTTCTACGACCACTTCGGCCCGCACTTCTACAGCATCCGCACCGGCAACACCCGGCTGATTTTTCTCGACAGCACCGGCAAAACACCCTGGCGCTGGCAAATACGCTGGCTGCGGGACCTGCTGGCCCACGACACCAGTAACGCCCAGATCCTGTTTGTTGGCCACCCGCTGTTGCAACCGCAAACCCCGACCCTGTTTGACGGAAAAGAAGACTACTTGCAGCCGGAAGCCTTTCGCCAGGCGTTGATGCAGCTGGTGAAGGAGCAGGAAATCGCCCTGGTGCTTTCCGCCAACCTGTCCCTGTATGACGAACAGGAGATCGACGGCACTCCCTACATCACGACCGGCGGCGCCGGAGGCCTGGTACTCAACACCGAAGAAAGCTTCTACCACTACGTTGAGGTGTCGGTCTCGCCGAACGGCGAGGTGCAGCACCAGATGCAGCGCCTCGAGGTGGGCCAGCACCCCCTCTGGAAACGGCTGGAAGGTTTCTGGTTCTTTATCTACTCCCTGTTCTATACCGGCTTTTTGAACTTCATACTGATTGTGTCCGTGTTTGTGGCCATCACCATCAAGCTGTACCAGGTGATCTTCATCGGCAAAGACTACTATCCGGACTACGACCTGGACCCTACGCCCTGGCTGGAGAAACCGTTACGGGTGGCCATGTTTACCAACAACTACCTGCCGTTCATTGGCGGTGTGCCGATTTCCATCGAACGATTGCGCAACGGGCTGGAGCAACTGGGCGACAGCACCCTGGTTGTCGCGCCAAAATACCGCGACCAGTCTGACCAGGAAGATGCGGTGGTTCGAGTGCCCTCGCTTCTGGCCATGGGCGAGAAACGGGAGTTCCGGCTGGCCAATATCTTCCTGGCCCGCATTCGCAAACAGGTTCGGGCGTTCCGGCCTGATGTGATTCACCTCCATCATCCGTTCTGGCTCGGCAGCCTGGGGCTGTTTATGGCCCGCCAGCTCGGCGTTCCGGCCATCTACACCTACCACACCCGGCTGGAGCACTATGCCCACTTCGTGCCCCTGCCCGGCATGCTGTTCCGCAACCTGATTTCTCACGCGTTGATCAAGCGTTTCGCTAACCGCTGCGATGGGGTGATTGTGCCCACCTACTCCACCGAGGAATACCTGCGCATGATCGGGGTAACCACGCCCACCTTTGTGCAGCCCACCGGCATCGAGTACCAGCGCTTTCAGTCGGTAGAAAAAGCCGACGTTGACGCCCTGCGCAATAAACTGGGGCTGACCAACGAGAAGGTTTTCATCAGCGTGGCGCGGTTGTCTAACGAGAAAAACATCGACTTCATGATTGAAGCCATCGACCAGCTGAGGACAGAAACCAGCGTCCCGTTCCGCTTCCTGATGATCGGCGACGGGCACCAGCGGGACCGCCTTCAGAAAAAAATTGAAAGCCTGGGCCTGGCAAGCCATTTCACCCTGGCCGGTGCGGTGCAACCGGAGGAGATGGCGCTCTGGTATAACCTGGGGGATGCCTTTCTGTTCGCCTCCAAATCCGAAACCCAGGGCATGGTCATCCTGGAGGCCATGTCTGCCGGCTTGCCGGTGGTGGCTGTTCGCGCCAGTGGCATTGAAGACGTGGTGCGCGATGGCCTGAATGGCTACAAGACACCGGAGAACCAGGCTCGCTGGCTCGAGAAGGCCCGGCAACTGCTGGAAGATGACGCACTGCGTGCAGAACTCTCCGACAAGGCCCGCAGCTTTGCCGCAGACTACTCCATCGAACAGTTTGCCCGGGATGTCCGTGGCATTTACGCCACCAGCCTGGCGGCCAGGCAAAAGCGACACTGACCTGCCCACCCCGGTGTTGGGCGCAGCCGCCTGATCGGTTTACACTGAAAGTACGTAAGCGGTATCAGCAACGTCACTTTCAAGACTGGAGAAGCCTGTGAGCGGTATACCTGTTGGCATCAGCACCTGCCTGCTCGGCAAGGAAGTTCGCCACGATGGCGGCCATAAACATTCCCGATACTGCACCCAGGTGCTGTCTGAGCATTTCGAATTCCGTTCTATCTGCCCGGAGCTGGAAGCGGGCCTTGGCGTGCCCCGCCCGGCCATTCACCTGCGCGAGCACGAAGACGGGCTGCACCTGATTGAAAGCAAAGGCACCAAAGACCACACACAACCCATGCAGGACTTCATCCAGCAGATTTTGCCCTCCCTGGAGAATCTGCGCGGCTATATCCTGATGGCGAAATCCCCCAGCTGCGGCATGGAACGCATCAAGATCCATAACGCCGACGGCGCCTTCATGCATCGCGATGGCCGGGGCATGTTCGCGGATGCCCTGATGAAAGCCTACCCGCTGATGCCGGTGGAAGAAGAGGGCCGCCTGCACGACGACATGCTGCGGGAAAACTTTATCGAGCGTGTGTTCGCCTACGACGACTGGATGCAGAACGTGGCCGGCGACCAGCTCACCAAGCAGTCACTGCTGGAGTTCCACCAGCGCCACAAGTTCACCCTGCTGGCCCATTCTGAAAAGATCTACCGCCAGTTGGGGCCGATGCTGGCCGATTTGAAGTCCGAGCCGCTGGCGCAGATTGCCGAGCGCTATATTCACGGCTTTATGGAAGCCATGACCCAGAAAGTGAGCCGGGGCTCCCACGTGAATGCCATGCAGCATTTGCTGGGCTACCTGAAAGACGGCATGTCCGCCGAAGAGAAAACGGTGCTGCTGGAGCAGATTGAAGCCTACCGGCGGGGCGAGATCCCGCTGGTGGTGCCGATGACGCTGCTGCGCCTGGCCCAGCGCAAGGAGCCGGTAGACTACCTGCACACCCAGAAATACCTGACCCCCTACCCGGACGAGCTGGGGCTGCGAAACAACGTATAACCGGTTTCCGCAAACAAAAACGGGGCAGATGGTTGAACCACCTGTCCCGTTTTTTTAACCGACGCTGCTCAGAAACCGTAGAGCAAAGACAGCGACGTTTCGGTGTCGGTCTTGTCTGAACCTTCCGGCGCATCCGATACATGCTTCACCCGGAACGCCACTTTCATGGACAGGCTGTTCACGATGGTGCTCTGCAAGGAGGTCTCAGACTGGGTGATGGTGTTGTTGTCATCCAGGCCGATTTCCGTGCTCAGTTTCTGCCGGAACAGGGAGGTTTCAGACAAACCGTAATCGAACTGGCCTGCCAGCCGCGCGATGGCTTCTTCTTCCACGTCACGACCGGTGTCCACGTCCACCTGCTTGAGCTTGTTGTAGCGATAACCGGCGCCGGCAGACAGGTCCAGGAAGGAACGGTCGCCAGACTGCCACACCCGGTTGCCATAACCGGTAGTCAGGGTGGATTCAAAGTCGTACCCGGAGAAACGGTCATCTTCCCAGGACCCGCGCACAAACCAGTACTGCTGGTCGTCGAACTTGTAGTCGGCTTCCAGCGCAGCCTTGTATTCCTCGGCGGTGGTTTGGTCTTCAGCCTCGGTGTACTTGGAGCTGAAATCGCCGCTGTTACGCCAGGTGTCGGTTTCGTGAATCAGTCCCAGCCGGCCGTTCACCTTGGTTTCCTCACTGTTACCGGAGGTCACCAACACACCCAGTTCGGCTTCGCCTTTCCAGTTTCCGCTTTCCTGGGCATGAACCATCGGGGCCAGTGCCATACAGGCGACTACCAGCGGTTTCCTGATCAACATAGTTTCTCCTTGGTTGGGTTTTTCTTCAATTCGACGCAGACTTACGTGCGCTTTCCCCCTCCAGACTTCTGCGGGCCTGTTGCTCCCGCTCGGCCTTCTTGCGGGCCTTGCGCTCGGCAATGATGCGGGCGGCTTCGCCACCTACGTGGGCTTCACCACGCTCTTCGGCAAGGCGCATCTGGCGCTCACGCTCCTTGAACCGGGCTTTCTGTTCCTCGGTCAGGGAGTCGATGCACTGGTGGCAGCTCACACCCTGCTCGTATTCCGGGCGCTGTTTATCGTCTTCGGTAATGGGCCGGCGACAGGCGTGGCACTGGTCGTAATCACCACGCTCCAGGTTATGGTTGACGGTAACCCGGTCGTCGAATACAAAACACTCGCCCTGCCAAAGGCTCTGCTCCTGAGGCACCTCTTCCAGGTACTTCAGAATGCCGCCCTTGAGGTGATACACCTCGTCAAACCCCTGTTCTTTCAGGTAAGCGGTGGACTTTTCGCAACGAATGCCGCCGGTACAGAACATGGCGACTTTCTTGTGTTTTTGCGGGTCCAGATTCTGTTTCACATACTCGGGAAATTCCCGGAAGGTGTCAGTGGCCGGATTGACGGCGTTTTTGAAGGTACCAATCTCCACTTCATACTGGTTACGGGTATCGACCAGCAGCACTTCCGGGTCTGAAATCAGGTCGTTCCATTCTTTGGGATCTACGTAGGTGCCCACGACGCGCTTCGGGTCGATACCTTGCACGCCCATGGTGACGATTTCTTTCTTGAGTTTGACCTTGGTGCGTTTGAACGGCTGGAATTCCACGAAGGATTCTTTGTAGTCCACGCCATCAAAGCGTTGGTCGCTGCCGAGCCAGGCTTTGACGGCGTCGATGCCTTCACGGCTGCCGGCGATGGTGCCGTTGATGCCTTCACGGGCCAGCAGCAGGGTGCCGTGGACGTCTTTTTCCAGCATGAGGTTCAGCAGGGGCTGGCGTAGGTCTTTGTAATCATTCAATACTGCGAACTTGTACAGTGCGCAGACAACGATGTTGTTGCTCATGGTTTTCTCCTGCGGGCCGGATCGTAAATCCGGAGCATGGTTTGTGGTGTTCACGGAAGGGGGCAGAGTTTAACCAACCTGAGTTTGGACGCAAGTAGGTGCTAGCCGTGGAAGGTGCCATGGATGCCGCCCTGACTGGGGGATGTCTTTCCAAAATACGCTGTGAATACGTCCTTGTACGCTCGGCTCCGCCATCCATGGCTCCGCACGATTTTGGAAAGACATCCCCCACCCAGGGCTAACTCTTCGCCTAGCCGCCGCAACGCATGCTGCGTTACCAGGCGAGAGCTTTAGTCTGCCGTTTTATTCAATTCACGCTCTACGACCGCAGACAACTGCCCCCAACCCGGGCGGGTCAGCTGGATGTTGTCCACCATCACTGTCGGAGTGCTGGAAACACGCATTTGAACGGCAACCTGCAGGCTCTGTTCTACCGCTTCTTTGTGCAGTTCGGTTTCCATGCAGCGGCGGAAGCGGCGTTCTTCGAGGTCCATGCCGTTGGCGTAGCGGGTGAAGGTGGCTATCGGGTCGTTGGAGCCGCTCCATTCGCCCTGAGCGTCGTAGAGTTTGTCGTGCATGGCCCAGTATTGGCCCTGGTCACCGGCGCAGCGGGCAGCCTGGGCGGCGGGCATGGCGTTCTGGTGTTGGCGCAGGGGGAGGTCGAAGTAAACGAAGCGGACTTTGCCGGTTTCGACGTATTCCTGCTTCAAACGCTGGCTGGCTTCGGCGAAGCGGGCGCAGGCGGGGCACTGGTAGTCGGCAAATTCACGCACGACAACTCTGGCGTTTTCGGGGCCAACGGAGGTGCCGTACTGGTCAAGGAAGGCCGGGAAAGGTTCGGCGTTCGCGGCGGCCACCGGCAGTTCGTCGGAGGTCGGGGCCGGCGGGGTTGTGAGGAAGTACAGGGCGGCGGCCACAGCCGCAACAACCACCAATGCACCTGCAATCAGCAGGGGCTTTTTGTTGTTTTTCCTGGCTGGCGAGGGGGCGCCGGTTTGTTTGCGTCGTTTGGCTTCACCCATCTGGGGCTCCTTGTTATACGTTCGGAAACTGGCGGGCGAAGGTTTGGAGTTCCGGGAAGAACGTCAGGAAATTCGCCTCGAGTTCCGGCTCATTGTCCCGAATTTCGTCAATTATTCCAGTGAATTGGTTGGGGAAGCGGATGCGGCCGGCAACCCGGTCCAGGGCGAAGCCTATGTTGTCGAGGTCCTGGTAGGCGCCAAACCAGTCGTGTTCCACCATACGGCGGGTGACTTTGACCATGGCAGGTGGCATGACCTGTTCGTGGCACTGCAGCTCCTGATAGACCGTCTGCACAAACTGCCCACTCCCGCAGTCGGCAAACCGGCACCAGTGCCGCAACAGGAAGTGGTCGTAGAGAATGTCCAGCGCCACGCCGGCAAAACGCCGGCGCTGACTGGAGAACAGCCGCTTGCTGGCCAGCACTTGCGGGTGCTGGTCGGTGAAGCTATCGACTGCCAGGTGGTGGCGAACGCCTTCCAGTACCGGAGGTGGCAAGGCCGACCAGTCCACACCCCGGGAGAAATCTCCGAGGATGCTGCCCACACGTGCCTTGGGGGAGTCAGGGGCGAGGAAGGTGTGGGCGAGGTGGTTCATGCTTGGGCCTTAGTCATCATCATCTTCTGCGCATTCCAGCTCATCAACAACGTAGCCGGTGCTGCCGGCTGCCAAATATTCTACCTCGACAATATCGCAGTCCGGGACGGGCTGGGTGTTATTCAACACCAAGCCCAATACCTTTATAGAGCCTGAACCAGTGTAAGTTCTATCAAGCCTGCCCGTAAGCTCATATTCTGGGCTGTTATCGCTTTCTACCTCCACAGTGAGCGCTTCCAGGAAGACGTTTCCATCATTGCCGGTGCGCTCTATACCCTCCACTTCAGCCGAAACACCCGGAGAAATGGAGGATAAGCCATCATCGAACTCAATCACGGTGGAATTTGTCAAAACAACGATAACACCGCCGATATCCCAACTGTCAGGCAGACGGCCCGCTTTGATAACAGAAGCCCCAACCTCCGCATTCCCTTCAAACAGCTCAACCTCTTCCGCCACTATAGTGCCATCACGGAAGTCACCCTCCACTCTGACGAGCATATTGTCCGTCAGCTGGCCTCGATCAAGGTCGTCAAATTCTGTGTCTGACGTGATCGAGACGGCAACGCCGTTAACGAAGAAGCCTGTTGCACGAGGCGTGTAACCAGAAACCGTACCGGTAATCTCAATATCCTCGCCCTCTTGCCCCTCGTAACGGCGATCATCGGCCGGGCGAATGGCCCTTGCGGTTATGATTGCACCGTCATACTCACCTTCAACTTCAATACGCTGGCCAGCCTGCCCTATAGCATCAGCAGTCAAACCATCAGCGAAAACGCTGTCGCCAGGAACGATGATTCTTTGTGTTCCGATCAGCAGATCGCCAGAATCGTAACGCCCGAGGCCCTCCAACTCGACCAGGTTCTCGGGCAGAGTGTCCAGCTCACCGATATAGCTCGCCCGATAACTATCCCCGGACGGCCATGCACTGATTCGGACCAGCTTGCCTTCAAGAGCGCTTGCATCTGCAAACTCGTTATCCAGCCGGATAACGGTGCGTCGATCGAACGAAATAGTCTGGCCCAGAACGGTGAAGGTACCTGTCTCCGGCGATCCGGAGGAGTCGACTTTAGTTACCGAGACATTAGCCGCGGTGCCACGGAAAGTGTCGTCGTATTCGAGGGATTCGGCTGTACCCGTGCCGTCCGGGCTCCATTGCCCTTCAACGCGAAGAATCATGCCTTTCTCAAGATCATCTTCGCTGGACAGCCCGTCGTTATTTTCAACACGCCGATTCAGTATGTTGCTGGTCTCAAACCTCACCCCATTCACAAACACACTACCAAACCCGGAAACCGGCCCAACACTGGAGCCGGTGCCGCGAATGCCGCCGTCGGCTATACCGATACCGCCGCCTCCACCACCGCCACAGGTGCGATTGCCAGGGAAAGGCGTTTACGGAGTTGGTTAGACGTCATTGTGCTCTCCCGCCAGCCATCCGGGCCGGCCATGGTTATCAGGTATCGTTGAAGCGGCGGCGTGGAATGCCGTTGCTTAACAGGTCTTCAGGCTCAGCCAGTACCGATTCCGGTTCAGGCTGCCCCGCAGGAGCATAGGCGCTGCGTCTTAACAGAACATGACCGCTTTCCAGGGCCTCGACAATGCCCTTGCGCAGGAGTTCGTTGAGCACAACGGCAGACACCAGTTCGGGGTTGGCGCAACGCACCAGGTCGGTAAAGGCGTCATCCCCTTCGGCCAGGGCCAGCAGTATTCTGGGCTGGTGCTGCTCATCCAGGAAGTCACCGGTTCCCAACCAGCAGTTGATCACCTGCCGGGCACCGGGTGACAGCAGGGTAGTCACCAGCCCGGTCGGCTGCCATCGGGCTGGCTCCACCGTTGTGATCTTCGGGCTCATGAGCGTTTATCTCCGCTGGTGTCCGGTTGTATCGGTTCTTCGAAATAGAAAATGCCAACGCCGGTACGCACTTTGCTAGCGCCTTCATCCGGGTTTCCAGGCCCTTGGCGGTCATGGGGCCCCAGCCAGTCGTCCAGTTGTTCCAGCAGCGCCTGGGACCGTTCCGCCGAAATCTCCCGCCATCGTTCAATCACGTCTGCCGGAATGTTGTCGTAGGTCAGGGTCCGCTGGAACAGCGGCGGCTTCCCGGCCGAACGGCTGATCAGGTTGTGATCGATGGTGGCTACAAGATCAGATACGTCTTCACCGAAGATTTGGAGCATATCCTCACTGTCACCGGCCGGTACGTAGGCTCGTTGTTTTAGCTGGAGCCTGCCGGAGTCCGGCTCTACCACAGCCACGCCCACCCGCATCAGCTCATCCAGCACAGCCCGCGGCGTCATGTCTCCGCTGTACTTGCGCACCAGTTCGGTGAAGCTGCCGGCACCTTCAAAATCCAGCATGGCGGGCTGCTTGTCGTCAGCCTGATAAGCCGGATCGTGCACCCAGCCAGACACCACACGGGATGCCCGGTTGGCGTTAGACCGGGATTCCCGCGCAGGGTTCTGGCCAGCCAGGATTTCGCGCTGGCGTTTGACTTCCTTGCGGGTAAGGCCGGTCATAACCGCTGCCCGGGAATCCGTAGGTTTACGCCGGCCATCACTGAAATCTTCCAATGCCGCTTCCACATAGGCGCGTTTGACCAGTTCGGAGAATTCGCCGAAAGGCACACCGTTGCGCAGCAACAAACGGGCCAGGGGCCGCAAAATGCGGAACAGTGCTTTGTGGAGGGGGTTGGCATTGGCATCAGTCATGTTTGGGATTGTATTCCCATAGCGATTGTAAAAGCCAGAACGGGCCGCCAGCGCTGCGGCCCGTTTCGGGGTTACCGGTCAGTCGTCATCACCGTCATCGTCATCGTCGTCTTCACGCTCGATGGTGAAGGCCTCCAGGTATCCATTCCGGCGGCGACCCTCCATTTCTACATAGTCACCGACCATAAAGGCGTTGATGTCGTCTACCCGGCTACGGCGGCCATCGTCATCGTCGTCATCATCAATCAGGGTGCTGGCCGTGAGTTGAACCCGAACGCCACTGACAATCAGCACTTCACTGGCCAGGTCGATCTGCTCGATCCGGCCTTCCACCTCGTCATCGCCTTCCCGGCCTTCAATTTCCTCGGCCAGCAGGACACCGCTTCGGAAGTCGCCCTCTACCTTGACGAATACACCGTCCTGCAGGCTGCTGGCGCTGATGTCATCGAAATCAGTGTCGCTGTCGATCTGCACCAGCACACCATTGATGCGGAAGGTTCGGGTACTGCTGTCGTAGTCGTAGAGATCACCGGAGATTTCGATGTCATCGTCGTCATCAAACAGGTCGTCTTCGTCGTCAATTTCTTTGGCCATCAGGATGCCATCCTGCAGATAGCCTTCCACTTCTACCGCCATGCCGTCGCTCAGGTCATCCAGATCGAAGTCATCGTCGCCACTGGCCAACTCGTAATTGACGGAGAAACCATTAATGGTGAAGGTTCGGGCTACGGCATCCAGGTTTTGTACCACGCCTTCCAGCTCAACCTCATTGTCATCGTCGAAAGCCAGTCCGCTAACCCTGGCGCCCACGTAACTGGCCCGGAAGCTGCCATCGTCCAGCGCCAGCCGCTCACCCGCACCCGGTAACTCGCTGGGCTGGCCGCCAGTTGCTCCGGGGTTGCGCCACGGAAGACGGTTTCATTGGTCAGGCCAATCACCTGGCCAGCATTTCAAGCTGGCCGGTATTGGCCGAGGCGTCCCAGCTTGCCGCTGTCAGCGGGCCACGCAGGGTGTCGTCATAGGAAATGTCATCGGCCCGGCCTTCACCCCGGTCGTCCCAGCTGCCCTTCACTTTCAGGATCATGCCCTTGTCCAGCTGGTCTTCCCGCTCGAGCCCGTCATCGCTGTCCACCCTGCCATCGGTGGTAAAGCGAGTGCCGTTCACATACACACTGCCAAAGCCGGTAACCGCACCCACACTGGTGCCCTGGCTGCTGGCGCTGGTGTCAGCGGAGCCGGAAGAGCCGGAGCCACCACCGCCACAGGCCGCCAGGCCACCCACTAAAGCTCCGGCCATCACCAACTTGATCGCTTTCGAAAGTCCGTTACGTTTCATGTTCCATCTCCAGGCTGATTTCACTCAATCCGGCGCATGCTCACTAGGCGCCCATTCATTTGGGATATTATTCCCAATTCGTTAAATGGGAAAATAATCCCAAACTTTTAGATTGTCCAGTTTTTGTTCATGAACTTTTTTGAACCTGACCGGACAACGAACGTATACAGCAGAAGAAACACAAACCTGGAGACCGGTTATGCTGGGGTTCTTGAAGAGCGATCCGAAGAAGAAACTGCAAAAGGCCTATGAGGAAAAGCTGGCCAAGGCATTGCACGCGCAACGCAACGGCGATCTACGCAGCCACGGCACCTTGATGGAGGAAGCGGAAAAAATCTACGCTGAAATCCAGCAGCTGGACAAAGCCGGGGGCTGACAGCAATCCTCAGCCCCGGCCCGTTGGCTATTCGCCCATCAAATGGCGGATCCGTTGATTAAGGCGGTTCACCTCCCGGCGCATGTCCTGCACTTCGTCCAGTAGCTCCAGGGACATCGCCAGCCCGGGCAGGTTGAGTTTCAGATCGCGCTGCAGGCGCAGGGCTTTCTGCAGGCGGCTCAGGGCGGCCACATCAAATTGCCACTGGCGCATCTCCGGCACCTCGTCCAGGGGCGAAATAACCCCATAATTCACCAGTTTGATCACAAACTCGGCGTGGCAGCCCCCGCGTTCGCATATCTCCCGAAGGGAGAAGGTGGTGCCATCGGTGTCGGTGACTTCCACGGTCAGAATCCGGTCTTTGCTCGTCATGTTCGCCTCCCTCACACGTGCAGCTTGCTGCGCGGATCAAACCCTTTCTCCAGCTCAGCCAGCTTCTCGTAGAGTTTCTCGGCTTCCGCCGTGTGCTGCTCGGGCATGGCCACTTGCAATACCACAATCTGGTCCCCGGGATGCTTGCCCGGGAACCCCTTGCCCTTAAGCCGGAGCTTGCGCCCGCTGGTGGAGCCCTTGGGTACTTTCACATTTACCTTTCCGCTGACCGTCGGCACCGTCACCGTAGCGCCAAGTGCCGCCTCCCAGGGTGCAACCGGTACCGTCACCAGTACATCCCGACCCTCGATGGAGAAATGGGGATGAGGTGCCAGTTCAATCTCAATGAACAGATCGCCCGGCTCGCCACCGCCTACACCGGGCGCGCCCTGGCCTTTCAGGCGAATGTGCTGGCCTTCACGCATACCAGCGGGAATCTTGACCTTCAGGGTTTTCTGCCGGGGCACCATCCGGCCATGACTGTCGATCTCGTGCACGGTGAACGACACCTGTTTTTCACAGCCGTTAAATGCCTCTTCCAGGAACAGGGCCAGGCGGGCGTGAACGTCTTCCCCGCGCATTTTCGCGCTCTGGCGGAAACCACCGCCACCGAAGTCTGCGCCCGAAAACCCGCCATGCCGGCCGCCGCCAAAAATCTCCTCGAAAAACTCGCTGAACTGCCGGGCATCGGCTTCGGTATATCCGCCGCCACCAAAGCCGGACGCACTCTGCCAGCCGGGTGGCGGCTGGAAGGAGCCATCGGCCCGGGCGCCGTATTTGCGCAGCTGGTCGTACTCGGCCCGCTTTTCCGGGTCTTTGAGTACTTCATAGGCCTCGCCCACGTCCTTGAACTTGTCGCTGGCGTTCTCTTCCTTGCTCACATCCGGATGATATTTGCGCGCCAGCTTGCGGTAGGCCTTCTTGATGTCCTCGGGCGTAGCCGACTCGCTCACCCCCAGAACGGCGTAATAGTCTTTGAAGTCCATGTAACCCCTCGCATCTGACCAAAATGTGATCTCTGACTCTTTATATTTGTCGCTGCTGTGGAAATTACAAGCCGCTTCCTTGCAGCATTGCTGCAGGTCAAACACTGAGACCGGGTTCACACCCTTTCTCCCGTGGCCGGATCTGACAACCTTTCACCTCTATTTGCGGTCGAGAAACGCCGGAGCTTGGACAATAGTTGAAGGGCAGTATCCGTAGACGAATGGTCTACCCCTTACACATGGAGCTCTAACAATGATAAATAAAGCACACTGCTGGTCGCTCTCGGCGCTTGCCAGCAACGCCCTGAAACCCGCACTGGCACTCAGTGCAGCCTTACTGTTTTCCGGTTGCAGCGAACTCGGCTACCTGCTGAGCAACGACAAAGTGACCGATGCCGACAACGACCAGGTGGTCTTTGTGGGCGATTCCATTTTTGCCCCGACCATCGAACGGGAAGAGGGCTTTTTCAGGTTTGAGCGCGAACGCCGCTACGGCTTGAATTAGCAAGCTAACGTCCATCCTCATAATCGCTTATAGCCGTTAGCACACCCAACCCTGACAATGGCGGGCTTTCTCTTCCCTGATTGGATCAAGGAGATCAGATTGAGCGCCGCCAACCACAATTCCGAGTCCGGCCTTCCAACCTGGCTGATCGTCTTTGCGCTGGCGATGGGCGGCTTTGGTATCGGTACCGGTGAATTCGCCATCATGGGGTTGATGCCCAATGTCGCCCAGGATCTCGGCGTTTCTGAGCCACAGGTAGGCCACCTTATCTCCACCTATGCGCTGGGCGTAGTAGTCGGCGCACCCATTCTGGCCATTCTCGGTGCGCAACTGTTCCGGCGGCAGCTGCTCATTCTTCTGATGTCCTTCTACGCGCTGGGCAACCTGGCCAGTGCCCTGGCCAGCAATTACGAATCCCTGCTGGTTTTCCGGTTTATTGCCGGACTGCCCCATGGCGCCTACTTCGGTGTTGCCGCACTTGTGGCAGCTTCACTGGTGCCGGTACACAAGCGGGCCAAGGCGGTGAGCCAGATCATGATGGGGCTGACACTTGCACTACTGATCGGCAACCCCCTGGCCACGGTGATGGGGCAATCCATGGACTGGCGCTATGCCTTTGGTTTTGTTGGCCTGGTGTCGTTACTAACCGTGGTGCTGATTACGCTGTTCCTGCCCAAAAACCCCCAGGAACAAAGGCACAGCCCGCTAAGCGAAGTCCGCGCCTTTAACAAACCACAAATCTGGTTTGCGCTAGCCATTGGTGCCATCGGCTTCGCAGGCATGTTCGCGGTGTTCAGTTACCTTGCCCCGACACTGCTGGAAGTCCCCCGAGTGGATGCGGTCTGGATTCCCGTGGCCCTGGTGGTGTTCGGGATGGGCGGTTTTGTGGGCAACCTGCTTGGTGGCTGGCTGTTTGACCGTCTGCAATTCCGGGCCGTTGGCGTGATCCTGGTGTTCAGCGCCATGATTCTGAGCGTCTTTCCGTCTGCCACAGGCTCATTGCCCGTGTTACTCGTAGTCTGCTTCCTGACCGCATTAATGGTAGCCCTGGGCCCGGCTCTGCAAACCCACCTGATGGACGTGGCAACCGGCGCCCAGACTCTGGCCGCTGCCTCCCATCACGCCGCGTTCAATCTCGCCAACGCCCTCGGCCCATGGCTGGGCGGGCTGGCCATTACCGCCGGCTTCGGCTGGCAGTCCACTGGCTACGTAGGGGCTGCCACCGCCGTGGCCGGGCTGATGATTTTCCTGGTTGCCTGGCGCCGGCCTGAGCCGGTGCCAGAGGCCAGCTAGGCGCTCATTTCTCACGCTACAGTCATTATCATTCACTCCGCTTAGCCAGTAGAATAGCGAGCTTTGAACGTTACCTGCGCGGAAACCGGAGTGAAACCCCAGCCAATGCCCTCGCAACCTCTGGCAAATACTGGCCTCAGAGCCAGGCTATTGCGCCAACTGGATGATTCAGCGACAACGCTGAACGGCACCCAGTTGCCCTGCTTCGCAGAGCGCCTGAGCCGGCTGTTTGGCCTGGGCGACACCATGACTCTGGATGCGGCCATTGGTTATCGGGCGAAACAGCCAGGCACGCCTCAGGGCGCCATGGTAGAGCGGTTAACCGAGGAGCTGGCAACAGTACGCCGCGCGCTGGTTCAGCGTATTCGCGGGTTTGGCGCAGATCTGGAGTTCGACGGTGAACCCGAGCTTGAAGCCGCTCTCAATGCCTGGCTCGCACTCCAACGCAAAGTGGCGGCCAACAGCCGTCAGTTGCGGGACAAGGTTCGAAAATCGATGAAAGATCAGGGCCCGAAACTGGCCCGCCTGGCCGAATTGGACGCCGTGTTTGATCAAACAATGGCCGGGTATACCGCACAGTGTTTTTCCCATATTCCCAAGGTTCTTGAACAACGATTCGAGCACCGATCGACCACCCCGGAGCAAAGCCCCACCCCGGCCACAACGGCCGACTGGTTCCACCGCTACTGCGAGGAAGCGCAGTCTTTGTTACTCGCTGAACTGGATGTTCGGCTGGAACCGGTTCTGGGTTTGCTGGAGGCTTGCCACAAAGAGGTTAACAACACCCCATGAGTAAACTGTTCTTTACCCTGGCGTTTGCCATCGGCCTGGCCGTGGTAGCCTGGATTGGTGCCGGATTTGTCGGTTCCGACCTGCTGGCGCTGGCGTTTACCGGCCTGATTGGCGCCGTTTACTGTCTCGGCTTTGGCGAACTGGTGAATTTCCGCCGACAAACCCGCGAACTGAACGCACAGGTTCATCAGTTACCTGAAAGCCAGGAGCAGGTTAACCACTGGCTTGGCACACTGCCCGCCCCGATGCAGTTCCCGGTGCAACGGCGAATCGAGGGCCATGCCGCCGCATTACCCGGCCCGCAACTGACACCCTACCTGACCGGCCTGCTGGTGATGCTGGGCCTGCTGGGCACCTTTGCGGGCATGATTGTGACCCTGGGCGGCGCCGCCTCGGCACTGGACAACAGCACCGAACTCAGCGCCATTCGCAGCGCCCTGGCCGCGCCGATTGCCGGATTGAGCCTGGCCTTTGGCACCTCCATTGCCGGCGTGGCGGCCTCCGCCATGCTGGGGCTGGCCTCCACCCTGAGCCGCCGGGACCGGTTGCAGGCTTCCCGCGCACTGGATAGTGCTCTGCGCGACAAGCTGCATCATCTATCCGCAGATCATCAACGCCACCAGGCGTTCCAGGCACTGGAAAGCCAGGCCAAAGCCCTGCCCGAAATGGCCTCGGCCATGGAACGCATGACGGCGCGCATGGAGCAACTTGGCCAGCAACTGGAACAGTCCCTGACTCACAACCAGCAGGAATTCCACGGCACGGTCGGCCACCACTACCAGACCCTGGCCAACTCCGTGGCCGACTCCCTGAAAACGGCATTGGATAACACTGCAAAGCAAGCGTCAGAGCGGATTGAGCCCATTGTTGTCCAGGCCCTGGAGCAGCTTCAGAAGGATGCTCACGGCCTGCAACAAAGCTGGGCAGATAATGCCCGTGAACAACTCACCGAATTGATCTCCGGGTTTCAGACAGTTACCACAGAGGCGGGCGAACGCTGGCAGCAGAATCTGACTGCACAGCAGGCCCAGAACCAGGAGACGCTAGCGGCCCTCTCAAAGCAGAACGAACAAAGTCAAAGCCAGTTGCAGGAACAGCTCCACACCTGGCTTGGCACCATCAACGACCAGCACCAAACCTGGCTCAAGGAACAGCAGCAACAACTGGTACAGAGCTGTGAACGCCTGAACAACGCCGGAGCTGAGGTGTCGCAACACTGGCAGGCCGGTCTGGCCCGACAGCAGGCTCAAAGTGACGACATGCTGGCAGCATTAAATGAGGCGCTGACTCAATACCAAAGCCATTTCCAGACCAGCAGCACCGGGTTGATTGAGCAGCAACAGGCCGGGCTGGCGGAACTGGTCAGCACCGTTGCCGCTCAGCTCGATCAGCTTCGGGAACAGGAAAGCGAGCGAGCCCGGGCTGCAAACGAGCGAATGGAACAACTGGAAGCCACAGCAGCCCGCCACCTGAGCGAGCTAGGCACTGCACTGGAAGCGCCCATGACCCGCCTGATTGAGACGGCCTCGGAAACACCGAAGGCCGCCGCCGAGGTGATCCGACAGCTGCAGTCGGAAATCGCCCGCAACAGCGAGCGGGAAAACGAGCTGCTGGAGGAACGCCAGCGACTGGTTCAGGAACTGGACACTCTGCTGGAGAACCAGCGCAGCACCGCTGACAGTCAGCGGGAGGCGGTGGATACCCTGATCACCGGCGCCGGCGAAACCCTGACCGGCATCAGCGAACGCTTCAACACCCTGATCCAGGAACAGAGCCAGCAACTGGGCAAACTGGGCGACGACATTACCGGCAGTAGCCAGGAAGTCGGCGCCCTGAGCGATGCCTTCGCGCAGGCCATTGAGCTGTTCAGCCAGTCCAACCAGCAGGTCATCGGCAGCCTGGCGGATATCCAGAAAGCGCTGGACAAGGCCGGTAACCGGCACGATGAGCAACTGGCTTACTACGTCGCCCAGGCCCGTGAGGTGATTGATCTCAGCGTCAGTGCCCAGAAAGATGTGATTGATGCCGCCGCAGCACTGCGCCGGGCTGAACCCAGCGAGGCCGGCTGATGGAACAGCTGGAAGGCGGCGAACAACAATCGGCACCGGTCTGGGCCATCTTCTCGGACCTGATGGCTGCTTTGGTGGGTATTCTGGCGCTGATTCTGGTGTGGGTGATCGGCATTCAGCTGGAGCTGAGCCAGTCCCTGGCCCAGGAAATCGAAAAGCGGGAAGCGGAAGAGCAACGCAGGATCGCCCTGGAGCAAGCCCTGGAAGACCCGCTCACCAAGGGGCTGGTGACTTTCCGGGATGGCCGCATCGGCATCAGCGGGAACGTATTGTTCGAGCTGAATTCAGATCAGTTGCAGGCCGAAGGTGAAGAAGTGCTGGAATCACTGATTCGCCCGTTACAGGCCTACCTGGAACAGCACGATGAACTGCTGATGGTGAGCGGATTCACCGACGACTTGCCGATGCATCCGGGCAATCGTTATCAGGACAACTGGGGCCTGTCGGCCCAGCGGGCACTGACGGTTACCCGAACCCTCACAGAGCTGGGCTTGCCCAATGACCGGGTATTCGCTGCCGCCTTTGGTCCTCACCACCCGGCAGTACCCAACGTCGATGCCGAATCCCGGGCCCAGAACCGGCGGGTGGAAATCAGTACCGTGCCACGGGCGCCTTCGTCGGCTGAGGATACTGAAACCGGGGAAGGTGATTGACCATGAGCGAAGCCCCCGGCCCCTCCTTGCTGGAAAGCTTGAGGCAAAACGGCGCCCATCAGAATGACCCGGTTCGGTTCCGCTATCTGGAGTCTTTCGAGCAGAGACTGCGCGCAACGGGGCTGCATAAGGGAACGACGCACTGGCGGAAGCTGGAACAGGCGATATCGGACTATCAGGCAGGGCTGGACAGTGCCGGGCAGCGCGATGAGCCCACACCCGATGTCGGCGGCAATTCGCCTCTTTCCGGGTTGCTGGACCAGCTGAATGAAACCCCAGAGGCATCGGTTGAAGCGCCGCAGTCGGTTCTGGAACAACGGGTGTTCGGGCAGTCGCCACAAGACCCACCAAAGGCACATCCAGCCTCAGCACCCAATAACCCGCGCCCCCTGAAAGCCATGATCAGAGCCCAGGCGAACCAGGGCCATCACGTTATTGCCGAGCGAATTCGACACGCCATTGAAAGCACACCGAAAGAAGCGGGGCCGATGAACGCGCATCGGTTGGTAAGCCGGGCTATTGCTGAGATGCAGACGTTGTCACCGGAGTATCTGGCACGATTTGCTCGCTACACCGATACGTTGTTGACGTTGGAGCGGCTGGCGAGAAAGGGCTAGAAACGCTTTTGTTCCAGCCCTGGCAATGACGGCCTCAACTCAGGGAGAGAGTTCTTCCAGGTAGGTTTCTCCATCCCCGTATAGCGAGGCAAACTCCTCCTCCGGAACAACGGTCACGGCAATCTCCGGTTCATGGTCACCACCGCCCAGCAACACGCCCCGCATCGGCGTTATATCGGAGAAGTCTCGCCCCCAGCCGAGGGTAATGTGCTCCAGGTCGGGCCTCAGCGCGTTGGTGGGGTCCAACTCCAGCCAACCGAAATCCGGCACGAACACCGCTACCCAGGCATGGGTGGCATCGGCACCGACCAGCCGCTCCTTTCCTTCGGGCGGGTGAGTCAGGATATAACCACTCATGTAACGGGCCGCCAGTCCCACCGAACGCAGGCAGGCGATCATAATATGGGAGAAATCCTGGCAGACCCCACGACGGGCCTTGAACGCCTGCTCCACAGGGGTGAAGGTTTCGGTCGCCGTCGCATCGAAGCGGAAGTCGCGATGGATCATCCGCATCAGGGCATCCGCTGCTTCCACCAGGGGGCGTCCGGGGAAAAATGCCTCGCGTGCATAAGCGGCGTACTGGGAATCGATGGGTACGTTGGTGGACACAAACCGGAACGCCGTGGCTTCGAGATGTTCCGGCGAAAACGTCCTGTCCGCCCGATACCGCAGGCTGTCACGCACGCTTTCCCAGGGTACTTTTGCCGCAGTTGCCGACGGCTTCGGTCGATCGCGCAGCTCCACCCAGAACTCGCTGATGATCTCCAGATAGTCGTGATCACCAGTGAAATGAATCTTGGTAATCCGGTTGCCAAAGCAGTCCAGGAAGGAACGACGTGCCGATGGATCCGGTGAGATCGCCAGGTGATGCTCAAGATTCCTCTGCCAGGGCAGCGCCCGCGGAGTCAGCCTGAGCAGGTGATGAGACTCACCCACCACCTGGTCGTAGTGGTAGAGGGTCTCATGACGCACATGGTAACGGACAAATGTCATGACAGGCGCCTTAATCCGCTTTCACCGGCCGGTCGGAATACCGGGTGTGAATAAAACACTGCCGTTGGATTTCACCCGATACACGATAGGCTTCTGACCGGATATCACACAAGAGCTCTGCCAGAGCTCCGCAGGCCTGATCCGGATGCTTGCGCTCAAACGGGTGCAGATCCAACCCTTGTAAACGACGCAGGGAGTCGTTCAGATCCGGGGAAAACAGCTGTCCGGTTTTCTGACCCATTTCGGGTAAATCCTTCTGCAACTGGCGCAACTGGAACATCACAGAATGGGGGTTGCTCGCGTCGATCACAATGGTGTGAAGCACCCCCAGAAGCTCTGGTGTCCGGCGATATCGGGTCCGGTAGGTCACTTCCGAGTTTGCCACTTCCAGCAGCCACTCCAGCATGGCGTTGCGACTGAAACGGTCACTGAACAGCGGCACACAAATCAGGGTGCACAGATTGGCCAACCGCTCCAGGCGCCGCCCGATCACCAGAAAAACCCAACTGGCGTCCCGCGTAATGTCATCCATGGCAAATCCAGCCAGCGATATGCAATCCAGCAACACCAGATTCAACGCCCGGATTGATTGTTCTGGCGTCGCCGGCGCCGGACTGAGAGGTTTCCCGACCCGGTTGAGTGTGTGCCAGTTGTCTGTGGATAACCGATCCCGGACCTGGCTGGCATTGAACAGCAAGGCCTGGATGATCGACGCAATCGACCCCGGGGATTCCTGGTCACTTACTGCTCTCAGCAAAGCCTCGGGGAGGGGCTCGGGTACGGCATCTTTTTCCGGCTCAGGAAGGGTACCGAACTGCTCGGCCGCCTGCTGGAGCCCAAGCAGTGCCTCCTCACTGGCCTGATCATGCCCCGACAACCGGTTGAACGCCGCCCTCAGCAAGCGAGCCGTGCCTTCCGCCCGCTCAGAATGTCGGCCCATCCAGAACAGATTTTCGCCCACACGGGACGGCGTGTCCCGCTCGCCATCCAGCAGGTCGGAAACCTGCAACCGTTTCTTGATCAGCGATTTGGATGGCGCAGTGTAACGCGACTGTACCCAGGTATCCTTCGACAACCCGCCCCGCTGCATGGAGATGACCTCCACGCCCTCATCCATGGCGACACGGGTCAATCCACCGGGCATCACCCGCCAGCCGGAGGGCGTGGCCGCCGCGAACAGGCGCAGGCCAATAGACCGGGTTGCCAGCGGCTGGTTCTGATCACCCTTCCAGACCGGGGCCTGAGAAAGGTGAACCAACTCCTGCCCGACAAAAGCATGGGGGTGGGCACTCATCTTCTTGATGAGTGCGGTCCGTTCTGCCCCCTTCATCTGATAACCGAACACCGGCTCCATGCGCATACTCGCAAATGCCGGTTTGATGACCAGTTCATCGAGGTGCTCAATGACATAGTCCAACGCGGGTTTTTCACCACACCACCAAGAGGCCACGGATGGCATAGCCAGAGGTGAACCCAGCAGTTTTTTTGAAATCTCCGGCAGAAAACCGAACAGCGCCGCACTTTCAAGAACGCCGGAACCCAGGGCGTTTGCCATCAGCACTTTGCCGGCTCGCACAGCACCCAGCAAGCCGGGGATACCCAACACGGAATCGGCACGGAGTTCCAGCGGATCACAAAAGCCATCATCGAGCCGGCGATAGATGGCATGCACACGACGCAGGCCCTGAAGTGTTTTCAGGTAGACCGTGTCATCGCGCACGGTGAGATCCTGACCTTCCACCAGAGGTAAACCGAGGTAGCGGGCAAGAAATACATGTTCGAAATAGGTTTCGTTAAAACGGCCCGGTGTCAGAAGCACACACAACGCGGTCTCATTTCGCGCCGGAGACATGCTCGCAAGACTGTTCTGGAACCCCTGGAAGAATTCCGCCAGGTTGGTCACTGGCAGGTTGTGGAAGGGCGCGGGGAACGCCCGGGAGATGACCAACCGGTTTTGCAGGGCGTAACCCGCCCCCGAAGGGGCCTGGGTCCTGTCCGCCATCACCCACCAGCCGCCATCCGGCGCCCGCGCCAGATCCACCGCATAAAGGTGAAGGAAGCGGCCACTCACCGGCTGTATGCCCTGGCAGGGCCATTGAAAACCAGCCTGACCGTAAACCAGGGCCGGCGGCATCAAGCCCTCTTTGAGCAACGCCTGATCGCCATACAGATCGCCCAGAACGCTGTCCAGCAGTTCAGCTCGCTGGGCGACCGCTTTCGAGAGCCATTGCCACTCATCCGCGCCCAGAACCAGCGGCAGCAGATCGACTTCCCAGGGCCGGGTATCGCCACGGGGATCTTCGTAGACGTTGTAGGTTACCCCGTCTTCGGCAATCGCGCTGGAAACCGCCTGAGCCCTGAGATTGAGACCGGCGACCGACTCAAGGTTCAACTGTTGCAACAACGGCCGCCAATGGGGCTTTGGCCCGGAACCCAGGGAACCAAGCTCATCAAACCGATCCGGCACCGGATGGTACTGGCGGAGGATGTCCGTTACTGCGCGCTGCTTCGCCACCGTGAATTCGGGCTCCGTTAGTCAATGAGCTGGAAGCATAGCCGCTTTCCAGCCCCCTGAGCCAGTATCAAACGGTAAGTTCACACATGTTATTTGTGATACCGCAAATCCAGGGTGAACGGGAACTCCCGGTGCTCCGGCACCGGCCGCAGGGGTTGCTGGCCTGAGCTGTGTCCCATCCGGAAGAAACGCGCCATACGGCGGCCTTCAGCCTCGAACGAATTCACCGGCAGCGTCTCGAAATTCCGGCCACCGGGATGGGTCACGTGATACTCACACCCGCCCAGACTGCGTTCGTTCCAGGTGTCCACGATATCAAACACCAGCGGCCCATCCACCCCGATGGTCGGGTGCATGCACTGCGACGGCTGCCAGGCCCGGTAACGGACCCCGGCGACCGACTCGCCCACCATGCCGGTAGGCTGAAGTGGCAGAGGCACCTGATTACAGGTGATCTGGTAACGATCCGGCGCAGCACCGCGCACCCTCACCTGCAGACGCTCCAGGGAGGAATCCACATAACGGGCAGTGCCGCCGATTGCACCGTGCTCACCAGTGACGTGCCAGGGCTCCAGGGCCGAGCGCAGCTCAAGGGTGATGCCCTTGACCTTGTAGTCGCCGATCCGGGGGAACCGGAACTCGAAATGGGGCGCGAACCACTCGCTCTCCAGCGGGTAACCACGGGCCTTCATATCGTCGATCACATCTTCGAAATCCTGCCAGACATAGTGAGGCAGCAGGAACCGGTCGTGCAGTTCGGTGCCCCAGCGCACCAGCCCTGGCGGCTTGTAGGGTTGCTCCCAGAAGCGTGCCACCAGCGCGCGCAACAGCAGCTGCTGGGTCAGGCTCATGCGGGCATGGGGCGGCATCTCGAAGGCACGCAGCTCCAGCAAACCGTGACGCCCGCCCGGACCGTCCGGGGAATAGAGCTTGTCGATACAGAACTCGGCCCGGTGGGTGTTGCCGGTGACATCGGTGAGCAGGTCCCGGAGCAAGCGGTCCACCATCCAGGGCGCGATTTTCTTGCCCACCGGGCATAACCGCTCCATCTCCTTGAAGGCCAGCTCCATTTCGAACACGTGGTCATTGCGGGCCTCGTCAATCCTGGGGGCCTGGGAACTGGGGCCAATGAACAGGCCGGAGAACAGGTAGGACAGACTGGGATGGTTGTGCCAGTAGCTGATCAGGCTGCGCAACAGATCCGGGCGCCGCAGGAACGGAGAGTCCTCGGCCTTTTGCGAACCCAGCACAAAATGGTTGCCGCCACCGGTACCGGTATGACGGCCGTCCATCATGAACTTCTCAGACGTAAGCCGGCATTCGTAGGCGTCTGCATAGAGCGTCTCGGTCTGCTCTACCAATTCGTCCCAGGTCTTGACCGGCTGCACATTCACTTCGATCACCCCCGGATCCGGCGTAATCCGGAAATGACTCAACCGTGGGTCGGAAGCTGGCTCATAGCCTTCCAGCAAGACCGGTTGTTTGAGCTCTGCGGCGGTTTTCTCGATGGCAGAGACCAGCACAAGATAGGGTTCCAGCTCCGCCAGCGGCGGCATGAAAACGCGAAGGATGCCCTCCCGGGGCTCAACACACAGGGCCGTGCGGACAATCTCGGGGGCCGACTTGCCTTTTGCCGGCGGCTTCCGCTCAGAGGACGGCTGGCCAGACTGGCTTCGGCTGTTCCATTGACGGATCTGCTCACTGGCGGGCAACGGACCACGGGGGGCAAACGGGTCCTGCTCGTGTATCCAGGGGTAATCCGCTTCTTCCACCCAGGGCTGGCTGTCCAGCGGCAGTCGGTGGCCCATGGGTGAGCCGCCCGGAATCAGATAGCAGCGCTCGCTGCGCAGGAACCAGGGTCCGGTCTCCCAGGCCTTCTCCTTTTCGGAAACACGCAGTGGCAGCACGTAGCCGACGGGCTTATCCAGCCCCCGGCTGAAAATTTGCTGAAGCTGCTTCCGTTCCAGGGCATTGTCGAGCCTGGCATCGAAGGGATCGACGTTGACCGGCAGCCGTCGTTCCCGCCACAGGTAATAAAAGGCATCCTCGAACCCAGGGAACAGGTGCTTTTCATCGACACCCAGTTCCCTCGCCAGGGCCCCCAAAAACCGGTGAGCATCTTCCGGGCTTGCCTTACCTTCAGTACGCTCGTCCGCCAGCCACCGTTCATCCTGCCAGATTGGTTCACCATCCTTGCGCCAGAAACAGTTCAGGGACCACCGTGGCAGCGGCTCGCCCGGGTACCACTTGCCCTGGCCAAAGTGCACCAGCCCACCGGCTCCATACCGGTCCCGCATCCGATGGTAGAGCTCGATGGCCTTTTTCCGCTTGGTGGGGCCCATGGCCTCGGTGTTCCACTCCGGCTCATCACGGTCGTGATTGGCCACGAAGGTGGGTTCACCGCCCTGGGTCAAGCGCACATCCAGCTCGGTCAGGCGTTCGTCCACCTCATGCCCCAGATCCACAATGCGTTGCCACTGCTCCTCGGTGTAGGGTTTGGTCACCCGCGGCGCCTCCCAGATGCGCTGGACGCCCATCTGATGCTCGAACTCTACGTCACATTCCTCCACCATGCCGGTGATGGGAGCCGCAGAGGACGGATCAGGGCTACAGGCCAGGGGAATATGCCCTTCTCCGGCAAACAGACCGGAGGTGGGGTCCAGCCCCACCCAACCCGCGCCAGGCAGAAAGACCTCGCACCAGGCGTGCAGATCGGTGAAGTCTTCCTCGGTGCCCGAGGGTCCGTCCAGGGCTTTCTGGTCCGCCTTGAGCTGAATCAGGTAGCCGGAGACGAACCGCGCTGCCAGGCCGAGGTGCCGAAGCGTCTGAACCAGCAACCAGGTCGAATCCCGACAGGATCCAGACCCTTTTTTCAGGGTCTCTTCCGGCGTCTGGACACCCGGCTCCATCCGGATCAGATAATCGATCCGATCAGCAACACGCTGATTCACACCCACCAGAAAATCGACACTGGGGGTTTCCTTGCGGTCTATAGCGGCCATCCACTTCCGGAATTCCGGTGTTTCCGGCAGTTTCTGCAAGTAAGGCGCCAGCTCCGCCGTCTGCCATTCCTCATAGTCGAAGGGAATGGTCTCCGCCCGGGGTTCCAGAAAGAAATCGAACGGGTTGATCACGGCCATCTCGGCAACCAGGTCCACCGTGATCTTCAACTCGTCAGTTTTTTCCGGAAACACCAGCCGGGCCAGATAGTTGGCCTGCGGGTCCTGTTGCCAGTTCAGGAAGTAACCTTCGGGCTCAACCCTCAGCGAGTAACTGAGAATACGGGTTCGCGCATGTGGACAGGGTCGCAAACGAACAATCTGAGGGCCCAGGGTGATCGGGCGCTCGTAGCGATAATGGGTGGTATGACTCAGGGCAACGTGAATCGACATGGAACCTATCTCGCACGGGAATAGTGTTGGGAGTTTCAGACTGTCTCGTAGACAGGAAACCAGGTCTCTGCAATGTCGTCGTGAAGCTCACCGATCTCCAGCTGCAGGTTCTCCAGAAACAGGATCACATCCTCCTTGCGGATTAACGCATCCACGTCGCCTTCACGGGTATGACGGACTGCCTGCAGTGCCGTGCGCAGCGGAATTTCGTTCCTGGGCAGGCGACTGAGGGCACCGGCCACTTCGCTGAGACTGTGCAGCACCGAGCGCGGGAAGGGTTCGTTCTGCAACAGGAAGCGAATCACCAGAGGCCCACTGACCTTGCGTCGCACGTTGTGACGGTACATCTGGAAGGCACTCTGGTAGCGCAGAACGCTGGTCCACAAGAGCCCGCCGTAGGTTTCGGTGCCATCCCAGCCATCGAGGAACTGTAAGGCACCCACCTCAATCTGTCGCGTGGCCATGTCTGCCCGCTCAAGGTTGCGCCCGACCCGGATGAAGTCGTAGCCCTCGTCATGACTCATACACCCAGCCAGCAGGCCGTTGAGCATCTGGCAGCGGCCAACGATTTCGTTCAGGAATTCGTATCTCGCCCGTTTACCTATCCCCTGATCCATGTGCTCCTGGATGTATCGATAAAGCTCATTGATGACTTCCCAGGCGTCGGTCGGCACCTGATCCCGTGTGGTACGCACATTCTCCCGGGCGGCCTTGATGCAGGAAGCAATGGAACTCGGGTTGTAGCTGTCTGCCATCAGAAACTTCACACAATTGCGCTCATCTGCTTTCTGATGGTGCTGATCGAACAGGGCTTCCATGCCGGTAACCGCTACCAGGCTCTTCCAGGACAGCTGGGTTTCCCGCGGCATATCCAGCGCCAGGGAATTGAAAGCCATGATCATCCGGGCGCTGTTCTCGGCCCGTTCAAGGTGTCGGGCCATCCAGTACAGTCTTTCCGCTACACGTGACAGCACATCAATTCTCCTCGTCCACGATCCAGGTATCCTTGCTTCCACCGCCCTGGGAAGAATTCACCACCAGGGAGCCCTTGCGCATCGCCACCCGCGTGAGCCCGCCGGCGGTAACGTAGGTTCGCACGCCCTGCAGCACGAAAGGCCGCAGATCCAGGTGCCTCGGCGCCAAACCCTCGTCGCACAGCGTGGGAGCGACCGACAGACTCAACGTGGGCTGGGCGATGTAGTTGCGTGGGTTCTTCTTGATCAGACGGGCAAATTCGGTGCGCTGCTTCTTGGTGGAATGCGGCCCCACCAGCATGCCGTAACCACCAGACTCGTTCGCCGGTTTGACCACCAGCTCGTCCAGGTGCTCGAGCACATACTCCTGGTCCTGTTTGTTCACGCACATATAGGTGGGCACGTTGGGGATGATCGGCTCCTCATCGAGGTAATAGCGGATCATGTCTGGCACAAAGGCGTAGATCACCTTGTCATCAGCCACACCGGCACCGGGCGCGTTGGCCAGGCCAACCTTGCCATTGCGCCAGGCTCGCATCAGGCCCGGCACGCCCAGGGTAGAGTCTGCCCGAAAGACTTCCGGGTCCAGAAAGTCGTCATCAATGCGCCGGTAGATCACGTCCACGCGCTCCAGGCCCTCTACTGTGCGCATGTACACGCAATCGTCTTCACCAACGACCAGGTCAGCCCCCTCCACCAGCTCGGCCCCCATGCGCTGCGCCAGGAACGAGTGCTCGAAATAGGCCGAATTGAAAATCCCCGGGGTGAGTACCGCAATTCTTGGATGATCCTGGGGCCTTGGAGAAATCGACGCCAACATGTCGAACAGCTGGTTGGTGTAGTCATCCACCGGCAGGATACTGTTGTTGTCGAACAGTTCCGGGAACACCCGCTTGGTCAGTTGGCGATTTTCCAGCATGTAGGAAACACCGGAAGGAACCCGCAGGTTGTCCTCAAGAACATATACCTTTCCGTCCTTGTCTCTCACCAGATCCGATCCGCAGATGTGGGCCCAGACCCCCAGTGGCGGCGTAAAACCACGGCACTGCTCGCGGAAGTTCTTGGAGTTGGCGAACACGTACTTGGGAATGACCTTGTCTTTGACGATATTCTGGTCGTTGTAGATATCGTTAATGAACATGTTGAGGGCCGTCAGGCGCTGGGCCAGCCCTTGTTCAATGTTTTCCCACTCCCGGAGCGAGATCACCCGGGGAATGATATCGAAAGGCCAGGCCCGGTCGATATTCTCGCCCTCGCTGTAGATGGTGAAACTGATCCCCATCTCCAGTATCGCCAGTTCGGCAGCCTGCTGGCGCGCCTGGATCTCCTCGGACCCGAGATTGCCCAGGTAGTCGGTAATCGCCGTCGCGGCTCGTCTGGGCTTCCCTTTGGCAGCGATCAGCTCATCGTAGAAGTCGTTGGGATCGTAGTTTTTCCAGTCAATCGCTTTGTTCTTTTTCATTCGGGATCCTTTCATTAACGTCCGTGAGCGATCTGGTGCACCAGACGGAGCTTCTCCACCACCGCAGGCGCCAGCACAAAGGGGTAGGCGTCGTCGTGCCCCATGCTTCGGTTCAGGCTGTTGAGCGCAAGCGTCAAAGGCAACCAATGCCTGATCAGCGCATCGAAATCGCCTGCCAGGTAGGGATCAAACGCCGGACCAGGTTCGTTGCTTGTTGTCGGGCTCTGTTGGGCGTGTAGCCGCAGGCCAAACTGCCAGGCCGTTTCCAATGCATCCACCATATGCAGATAGTGTGCCCAGGTCTCTGCCCAGTCCTCCCAGGCATGGCTGCCGGCATAGGCGCTGATGTATCGGCTTTGCCAGTCAGATGGCGGGCCGTATTGGTAATGCTGGTCCAGCGCTTGCCTGTAGTCTCTGGTCTCATCACCAAAAAGGTCCCGGAATTTGCCCAGCCACGGGCTACTCCGGACAAGCAGATCCCAGTAATAGTGTCCGGACTCATGGCGAAAATGCCCTAAAACAGTGCGATACGGCTCGGCCATCTGGTTGCGCATCCGCTCGCGTTCCACCGGGTCTGCTTCGGCGATGTTGATGGTAATGACGCCATTGGCATGGCCTGTCGTTACTTTTTTACGCTCGTCAAACATAGCCGGCTGATCGGCCAGAAAATCGAATGCCAGCCCAAGCTGATCTTCGTTCCGGGGTTCGCACGGGAGTCCCAGGCGCAAGACGGAATACACAAGCCGCCGTTTCTCTTTTTCGAGGCGACGCCAGAGATCATTGTTCTTCTCGATGCTGAGATCCGGAATGGTGCGATTGAGGCGACAGGCAACACAGAAGGTATGCGGATCGGTTTTGGGGATCAGCCAGTTACAGGCTCGCTGATTCTGATAGTTGTCACACAACCGGTAGAGATCACCACGTGCGACCGTCGCCCAGGTGTTATCGCCTTCCGGCTCGATCGCCAGCAAATCCATGACATCCGGGGCAAAGCCCAGGTCAGCTCCGCAATGGGTACAGCGACTGTTTTCAAAGTAAAGCAGGTTGGCACATCGACCGCAGTGGAACAGCTTCATTGGAAGGCATCCTTGGCCAATACCGGGAAAAGCACGCCTTCAAGTATTGGCCATCCACGCCAAAACGCAAAACTGCCGTTAAGCAATACCAACCTTCGGAGCGACAACTCTTGCCGTCGGCATCCTGTTCTTTGGTGCAGCGATAAGTGCGGGGATCAACATGGGGGAAGGGTTTTCAGATCACCCATCAGGAAAAAGCCCCCGGAGGTCGGGGGCTTCAAGGCGGGACTTACTTGACCTTGGGGTCCAGCTCGCCAGCCGCATAACGTTCGAACATCTGTTCGAGGTTCAGCGGCTTGATCTTGCTGGCCTGGCCGGCGCAGCCGAAGGCTTCGTAGCGGGCGACACAAATGTCGGTCATGGCAACCATGGTGGCCTTGAGGAATTTGCGCGGGTCAAATTCCGCCGGGTTCTGGGCCATGAAGCGACGAACGGCGCCGGTAGAGGCCAGACGCAGGTCGGTGTCGATGTTGACCTTACGCACACCGTGCTTGATACCTTCGACGATTTCTTCCACCGGTACACCGTAGGTTTCCGGGATCTCGCCGCCGAATTCGTTGATCACTTTCAGCCACTCCTGAGGTACGGAGCTGGAGCCGTGCATGACCAGGTGGGTGTCCGGGATGCGGGCGTGGATCGCTTTGATCTGGTCGATGGCCAGGATGTCACCTGTAGGCGGACGGGTGAACTTGTAGGCGCCGTGGCTGGTGCCGATGGCGATAGCCAGTGCGTCGACCTGGGTTTTCTGCACGAAGTCAGCGGCTTCTTCGGGATCGGTCAGCATCTGGCTGTGGTCCAGGGTGCCTTCGGCGCCAATGCCGTCTTCTTCACCGGCCTGGCCGGTTTCGAGGGAGCCCAGGCAGCCCAGCTCACCTTCTACGGAGACACCACAGGCGTGGGCCATTTCAACGGTGCGACGGGTCACGTCGACGTTGTATTCGTAGCTGGTCGGGGTTTTGCCGTCTTCACCCAGGGAGCCATCCATCATCACGGAGCTGAAGCCAAGCTGGATGGAGCGCTGGCATACGGCCGGGCTGGTGCCGTGGTCCTGGTGCATAACCACGGGGATGTGCGGCCATTCTTCGATGGCGGCCAGGATCAGGTGGCGCAGGAAAGGCGCACCGGCGTATTTGCGGGCACCGGCGGAGGCCTGAACAATGACCGGGGAGTCGGTTTTGTCGGCCGCTTCCATGATGGCGCGCATTTGTTCGAGATTGTTTACGTTAAAGGCTGGCACACCGTAACCATGCTCGGCGGCGTGGTCCAGAAGTTGCCGCAGCGAAATCAGGGCCATGGGTTGTCTCCTTCGTTGACTTTTTGAGGTTTGAATTCTGTTCGTTTTGGATTTTGGAGTGGCGTCTTAATTACCACGCTCTTCCAGCACGGCTACTGCCGGCAGGGTTTTGCCTTCCACGAATTCGAGGAACGCTCCGCCGCCGGTGGAGATGTAGGAGATCTTGTCAGCTATGCCGTATTTGTCAACGGCGGCCACGGTGTCGCCGCCGCCGGCGAGGGAGAAGGCGTCGCTTTCGGCGATGGCTTCGGCCAAGGCTTTGGTGCCGTTGCCGAACTGGTCGAATTCGAACACGCCGACGGGGCCGTTCCAGAGGATGGTTTTGGCGTTCTTGAGCAGGCTCGCGAACTGGCCGGCGGTTTCCGGGCCTACGTCGAGGATCATGTCGTCGGCGCTGACGTCGGAGATGTTTTTCACGGTGGCGGTGGCGGTTTCGGCGAATTCGCTGGCAACCACTACGTCTACCGGCAGCGGGATTTCAACGCGGCTGGCGATGTCTTTGGCGGTGTCGACCAGGTCGTGTTCGCACAGGGACTTGCCTACCGGGTGGCCGGCTGCGGCCAGGAAGGTGTTGGCGATGCCACCGCCGACGATGATCTGGTCACACACTTTTTCCAGGGCGTTGAGGACGTCCAGTTTGGTGGAGACTTTGGAGCCGCCAACGATGGCCACCACTGGCTTGGTCGGGTTGTCGAGGGCCTTGCCGAGGGCGTCGAGTTCGGCTGCCAGCAGAGGGCCGGCGCAGGCTTCGGGAGCGAACTTCGCCACACCGTGGGTGGAGGCCTGGGCGCGGTGGGCGGTGCCGAAGGCGTCCATCACGTAGACATCGCAGAGGGCGGCGTATTGCTTGGCGAGGTCTTCGTTGTCTTTCTTTTCGCCCTTATTGAAGCGAACGTTTTCGAACAGTACGACTTCGCCGTCGGCCACTTCAACGCCGTCGAGGTAGTCTTTGATCAGGCGGACTTCCTGGCCCAGCAGGGTGCTCAGGTGCTCGGCTACGGGCTTCATGGAGGAGGCTTCGTCGTACACGCCTTCTTCCGGACGGCCCAGGTGGGACATCAGCATGACTTTGGCGCCGGCGTCTTTGGCGGCCTTGATGGTCGGCAGCGAGGCGCGGATGCGGGCGTCGCTGGATACTTTGCCGTCTTTGACCGGGACGTTCAGGTCTTCACGAATCAGAACCCGCTTGCCGGCGAGGTTCAGGTCAGTCATTTTCTTGATGGCCATAATCAGGTTCCGTAGTTATGGGTTCACAGGTGCAAATTGTTAAGCCTTGGGTGGGGTCTGACCCCGTTCGGGGTCAGACCCCTTTGTATCCGTCTTGTTTGGCAACCACGCCTGGCTGACATCCAGCATCCGGTTGGCGAAGCCCCATTCGTTGTCGAACCAGCACAGCACTTTCACCATGGTGCCGCCGGTGACTCGAGTCTGGCCGCCGTCTACCACGCCGGAATGGGCGTCGTGGTTGAAGTCGGAGCTGGCCAGGAGTTCGTCGGTGTAGCCGAGAATGCCTTTTAGCGATCCGTTAGCGGCGTTTTTCAGCAGCAGGTTTACTGCCGCAACATCGGTCGCTTCACGTACGTTCACCACCATGTCTATAGCAGACACATTCAGCGTTGGCACGCGCATGGCCACCGAGCTGAAGCGGCCTTCCATGTGGGGCAGCAAGCGTTCGATACCGCGCGCCAGGCCGGTGTCTACCGGTACGATGTTATGGAGCGCGCTGCGGGTGCGGCGCAGGTCCTGGTGGTGGTAGGCGTCGATCACCGGCTGGTCGTTCATGGCGGCATGGATGGTGGTGGTGCTGCCCTGTTCTACGCCGAAGGCGTCGTCCAGCACCTTGATCACCGGTACCAGGCAGTTGGTGGTGCAGGAACCTGCAGCCACAATCACATCCTGCGGGTTAAGGTCGCCATCGTTGATGCCATAGACCACGGTGCGGTCAACACTCGGCTCTCCCGGCTGGGAGAACAGCAGGCGCTGGGCACCCGCTGCGATGTGCTTTTCCGCTGTTGTCCGGTCCGAGTAGGCGCCGGAACATTCCAGCACCAGGTCTACGTCCAGCAGACGCCAGGGCAGTTCCGCCGGGTCCGGGTGACGCAGTACTCGAATGCGGTCGCCGTTCACCACCAGGTTGTCGCCATCCACCGCCACCTCACCGTGAAACCGCCCGTGGGTGGAGTCGTACTTGGTCAGGTGGGCAATGGTGTCGATATCCGACAACTCGTTGATCGCGACCACCTGTAGATGGTCGCGATAGCCGTTTTCATAAAGAGCCCGCAACACGCACTGGCCGATGCGGCCGTACCCGTTGATGGCGATGCGAAACGGCGTCGGGTTGGTCATCAGGCGTCCAGCAGTTCGTCAGCCACTTCCAGGATATTGTCGACGGTAAAGCCGAATTCCTTGAACAGTTCGCCAGCGGGGGCAGATTCACCGAAGGTGGTCATGCCCACAACGCGGCCGTCCAGGCCAACATACTTGTACCAGTAGTCGGCGATGCCGGCTTCGATGGCGATACGATTGGTGACTTCCAGCGGCAGTACCTGTTGCTTGTACTCGGCGCTCTGGGCGTCGAACACGTCGGTGGACGGCATGGAAACCACACGCACGGCCTTGCCCTGCTCGCGCAGCTTGGCGGCAGTGTCCTGGGCCAGTCCCACTTCAGAGCCGGTGGCGATCAGGATCAGTTCCGGGGCGCCTTCGCTGTCAGACAGCACGTAGCCACCCTTGGCGACGTTGGCCAGCTGTTCTGCATCGCGCTGCTGGTGCGGCAGGTTCTGACGGGAGAACACCATGGCGGTGGGGCCGTCATTGCGCTCCAGGGCGGCTTTCCAGGCTACCGCAGACTCTACGGCATCTGCCGGGCGCCACATGCTCATGTTCGGCGTGGTACGCAGGCTGGCCATCTGCTCGATGGGCTGGTGGGTGGGGCCGTCTTCGCCCAGACCGATGGAGTCGTGGGTGAACACATAGATGGAACGCTGCTTCATCAGTGCCGCCATGCGCACTGCGTTACGGCAGTATTCCATGAAGATCAGGAAGGTTGCGCCGTAAGGAACAAAGCCGCCGTGCAGGGCGATGCCGTTCATGATCGCAGCCATACCGAACTCACGAACGCCGTAATAAATGTAGTTACCGGAAGCGTCTTCCTTGCTCACACCTTTACAGCCAGACCAGATGGTCAGGTTGGAACCGGCCAGGTCGGCAGAGCCACCCATCAGTTCCGGCAGCAGCGGGCCGTAGGCGTTCAGGGTGTTCTGGGATGCCTTACGAGAGGCGATGGTGTCGCCCTTGTCCTGGCACTCCTGGATGTAGGCCTGGGCCTTTTCGGAGAAGTCTGCCGGCAGCTCACCCGCCATGCGGCGTTTGAACTCGGCCGCCAGTTCCGGCTCGGCCTTTTCGTAGGCGGCGAATTTCTCTTCCCACGCTTTCTCGGCAGCGGCGCCTTTTTCCCTGGCATCCCAGGCGGCGTAGATGTCAGACGGAACCTCGAACGGGCCGTGCTGCCAGCCCAGGGCTTCGCGGGTCAGAGCGATTTCATCGTCACCCAGCGGGGCACCGTGGCAATCTTCCTTGCCCTGCTTGTTGGGGGAACCAAAGCCGATGATGGTCTTGCAGCAGATCAGTGTCGGCTGCTCGGTGTTGGCCCGGGCCTGTTCAACAGCCGCGCGGATAGCGTCGGCATCGTGCCCGTCAACGTCCGGAATTACCTGCCAGCCGTAGGACTCAAAACGTTGCGGAGTATTGTCGGTAAACCAGCCTTCCACTTCGCCGTCGATGGAAATGCCGTTGTCATCATAGAAGAACACCAGCTTGCCAAGGCCCAGGGTACCGGCCAGGGACGCCACTTCGTGGGAGATGCCTTCCATCAGGCAGCCGTCGCCCAGGAACGCATAGGTGTAGTGGTCCACAATGTCGTGGCCCGGGCGGTTGAACTGCGCCGCCAGGGATTTCTCGGCCAGCGCGAAACCAACGGCGTTGGCAATGCCCTGCCCCAGCGGGCCGGTAGTGGTTTCAATACCCGGTGTGTAACCGTATTCCGGGTGCCCCGGAGTCTTGGAGTGCAGCTGCCGGAAGTTCTTGATGTCGTCAATGCTAACGTCGTACCCGCTCAGGTGCAGCAGGGAGTACTGCAGCATGGAGCCATGGCCGTTAGACAGCACGAAACGGTCACGGTTGGCCCATTGCGGGTTGGCCGGGTTGTGGCTCAAGTAATCGTTCCACAGTACCTCGGCGATATCCGCCATACCCATGGGCGCACCCGGGTGGCCGGACTTGGCTTTCTGAACCGCATCCATGCTCAGCGCGCGAATGGCGTTGGCGAGATCTTTACGGGACGGCATTGACAATTCTCCAGTGTTTTTCAGGAAAAGACTTCAAGCTGCAAAAACTGCTTAAAAAGAAGGCACGTATTTTCGCCGATTACTGTGTGCCGGGGCAAATCCATATGTAGTGGTTTTCCGATGGCGCCGGTACAAAATCACCAAAGCGACTGATTTCACAAACGCTATAAATCTATATCAAAAAATTTTGATATGGCTATTGATCGATCAATCGAACCCCCCTACACTTGCGAACCATGACCTCACTCAATGCACATGCGAACGAATTGTCCTCGGTGGACACCCTGGTACCGATCTTCAAGGCGAGCGGCGACCCCTTGCGCCTTGAGATCCTGCGGGTGCTGCGCCGCGACACCTTCGGTGTGCTGGAGCTGAGCCAGATGTTTGATATGCGCCAGTCCGGCATGAGCCACCACCTGAAGGTGATGCACAAAGCCGGGTTGCTGGAGCCCCAGCGGGAAGGCAATGCCATTTTCTACCGCCGCCCCCTGAACCTGGACAGCGACAAGCTGGCAGACCAGGCCATCCGGCAGATTTTCGAGACCGTAGACCGGGTACCCTTGCCTCCGCAGCTGGAAGACAAAATCGAGGCCATCCGCGAGCAGCGGGCGGAACAGTCCCAGGCCTTCTTCTCCCGGCATTCGGAGCAGTTCCGGGAGCAGCAGGAACTGATCGCCGCCTTTGACCTGTATGCGGAGCCCACCGCCGAGCTGATCCGCAAGCGGGCAAGCCGCCAGAACTGGCGCAGCGTACTGGAAATTGGTCCGGGTGAAGGTGGCTTTTTGCCGGTGCTGTCTGAGCTGTTCGAGCACGTGGTGGGTCTGGACAACAGCAAGGACATGCTGGCCAAAGCCACCCGCACCTGCATCGATGAACGCTTGAACAACGTTGATTTGATTGAAGGCGTTACCGATACCGTGCTGGCACGTGGCGATGCTTTTGATCTGATTGTTGCCAACATGGTGTTGCACCATGTGCCCAGCCCGGCCGATATCTTTCTGGATGCCGCCGCGCTGATGAACAACGGCGGCTGCTTTATCGTCAGCGATCTGTGCAGTCACGATCAGGACTGGGCCAAAACCAACTGCGGTGACCTCTGGCTCGGCTTTGAACCAGAAGAGTTGACGGCCTGGGCCGCAGAGGCCGGCCTGATCGCTGGCGAGCAATTGTTTATTGGCCTGCGCAACGGTTTTCAGGTGCAGGTACGGGAATTCTGGAAAACGTCTGGCGTTGGCTGAAACCCGCGCCAGCACTGGAACATCAAAAAACTTTGATATTGACGTACGTAGAATTACGTACACTGATTTTGAAAACGCTCACAGAGGAGCACCACTATGTCTGACTACAACATCTTCACCTCCGAGTCGGTCTCTGAAGGCCATCCGGACAAACTGGCCGACCAGATCTCCGACGCGGTACTGGACGCCATCCTGACCGACGACCCGCACGCTCGCGTAGCATGCGAAACCATGGTGAAAACCGGTGTGGCCATCGTTGGCGGTGAAATCACCACCAGCGCATGGGTCGACCTGGAAGACCTGGTGCGTGGCGTGATCAAAGACATCGGCTACACCTCCTCGGATGTGGGCTACGACGGCGACACCTGTGGCGTAATCAACATCATCGGCAAGCAGTCCGTGGATATCGCCCAGGGCGTTGACCGCCAGAAGCCGGAAGACCAGGGCGCGGGCGACCAGGGCCTGATGTTCGGCTACGCCAGCAACGAAACCGACGTGCTGATGCCGGCGCCGATCACCTTCTCCCACCGCCTGGTACAGCGCCAGGCCGAAGCCCGCAAAAGCGGCCTGCTGCCGTGGCTGCGCCCGGACGCCAAGAGCCAGGTCACCTGCCGCTACGAAAACGGCAAAGTGGTGGGCATCGACGCTGTGGTTCTGTCTACACAGCACGACCCGGACGTGACCCAGGAAGACCTGAAAGAAGCGGTGATGGAGCTGATCGTCAAGCACACCCTGCCGGCCGAACTGCTGCACAAGGACACCGAGTTCCACATCAACCCGACCGGCAAGTTCGTGATCGGTGGCCCGGTGGGCGACTGCGGCCTGACCGGCCGTAAAATTATCGTAGACACCTACGGCGGCATGGCCCGTCACGGTGGTGGCGCATTCTCCGGCAAAGACCCCTCCAAGGTTGACCGTTCCGCTGCCTATGCCGGCCGTTACGTGGCCAAGAACATCGTAGCCGCCGGTCTGGCAGAGAAGTGTGAGATTCAGGTGTCCTACGCCATCGGCGTAGCCCAGCCGACCTCCATTTCTTTGAACACCTTCGGCACTGGCAAGATCAGCGACGACAAGATCATCGACCTTGTACGCGCGCACTTCGACCTGCGCCCATATGCGATCACCAACATGCTGGACCTGCTGCACCCGATGTACCGCGCCACAGCAGCCTACGGCCACTTCGGCCGTGATCCGTACGAGATGACCGTTGGCGGCAAGACCTTCACCGCGTTCCCGTGGGAGAAGACCGACCGGGCGGCAGCCCTGAAAGACGCTGCGGGCATCTAAAAGACTTTTTGGCCACGGAATCCACGGAAGGACACGGAAAAAGATAAAGAAGAAATGATTTGCCACGAAATTCACTAAAGAACACGAAAAAAGACTGATCACTAAAAAAGCAGTTGTTTTTACTTTCGTGTCCTTTGGTGGATTTAGTGGCAAAAAAATCTTTTCCTTCCGTGTTTTTCCGTGGATTCCGTGGCTAACCATTTCAAACATGACAGGAGCACCACATGAGCACTCCGAACAACTTCGAAGATTACAAAGTCCGCGATATCGAACTCGCCGACTGGGGCCGTAAGGAAATCAAGATCGCCGAAGGCGAAATGCCCGCCCTGATGAAACTGCGCGAGAAGTACAAAGCGGAGCAGCCGCTGAAAGGCGCCAACATCATGGGCTGCATCCACATGACCATCCAGACCGCCGTGCTGATCGAAACCCTGGTGGAGCTGGGCGCCAACGTGCGCTGGTCATCCTGCAACATCTTTTCCACCCAGGATCAGGCCGCTGCCGCCATCGCAGCGCAAGGGATCCCCGTATTTGCCTGGAAAGGTGAAACTGACGAAGAATACGAGTGGTGCCTGCACAAGACCGTCGGTGCGGACGTAGACGGCTGGGAGCCGAACATGATCCTGGACGACGGCGGCGACCTGACCGAGCTGCTGCACAAGGAATACCCGCAGGTGATCGCCAAGTGCCACGGCGTAACCGAGGAAACCACTACCGGCGTACACCGCCTGCAGGAAATGCTGCGTGACGGTACCCTGAAGATCCCCGCGATTAACGTCAACGACTCGGTGACCAAATCCAAGAACGACAACAAGTACGGTTGTCGTCACAGCCTGAATGATGCCATCAAGCGTGCCACCGACCACCTGCTGTCTGGCAAGAAAGCGCTGGTCATCGGCTACGGCGACGTGGGCAAAGGGTCCGCTCTGTCCCTGCGTCAGGAAGGCATGATCGTCAAAGTCACCGAAGCGGATCCGATCTGCGCCATGCAGGCCTGCATGGACGGTTTTGAAGTTGTGTCCCCATATATTGACGGCGTGAACACCGGTACCGAGCAGGGCATCAACAAGGATCTGCTGGCCAACACCGACCTGCTGGTAACCACCACCGGTAACGTCAACGTGTGCGATGCCAACATGCTGAAAGCGCTGAAGAGCGGCGCCGTGGTATGCAACATCGGGCACTTCGATAACGAAATCGATACCGCCTACATGCGCAAGAACTGGGAGTGGGACGAGGTCAAGCCGCAGGTGCACGTGATCTACCGCGACAAGGCCAGCAACGACCACCTGATCCTGCTGTCGGAAGGCCGCCTGGTAAACCTGGGCAACGCCACCGGTCACCCGTCCCGTATCATGGACGGCTCCTTTGCCAACCAGGTGCTGGCGCAGATGTATCTGTTCGAGCGCAAGTTTGCCGACCTGCCGGAAGATTCCAAGGCCAAGGGCGTTTACGTTCAGGTTCTGCCCAAGCAGCTGGACGAGGAAGTGGCCCGCGCCATGGTGGAAGGCTTTGGTGGCGTGATCACCAAGATGACTCCAGACCAGGCGAAATACATCGGTGTACCGGTCGAAGGCCCGTACAAGCCGGAAAGCTACAGGTACTAATCGGACACAAACATGGAATCCCAGAAGCAATTCAAACGCCGCTTCAGTTTCGAGTTTTTCCCGCCCAAGACCGATCAGGGCAAGGAGAAGCTGCAGGCGGTGCGTAACCAGCTGGCCGAGGTGAACCCGGATTTCTTCTCGGTCACCTTCGGGGCGGGCGGTTCCACCCGGGACCGCACCATCGAGACGGTGCTGAACCTGCACCAGCAGGGCATCTCCACGGCACCGCACCTCTCCTGCGTGGGCGGTACCCGGGAAGAAATCGGCGAGCTGCTGGATGTGTATAAAGAGAACGGCATCAACCGGATCGTTGCCCTGCGCGGCGATATGCCATCGGGTATGGGCGCTTCCGGTGAACTGCGTTACGCCAACGAACTGGTGGAATTTATCCGGCAGCACAGCGGCGATCACTTCAATCTGGAAGTGGCCGCTTACCCGGAGTTTCACCCTCAGGCCCGCAACGCCGAAGAAGACCTGAAAAACTTCGCACGGAAAGTACAGGCCGGTGCCAACAGCGCCATCACCCAGTACTTCTTTAATGCTGACAGCTACTTCTACTTCATCGACCGTCTGGAGCAGATGGGCGTCACCATTCCGGTGGTACCGGGCATCATGCCCATCGTCAACTTCTCCAGCCTGGTGCGGTTCTCGGACATGTGCGGCGCCGAGATCCCGCGCTGGATCCGCAAGCAGCTGGAAGCCTACGGTGACGACACGGAAAGCATCCGCAAGTTCGGTGAGGAAGTGGTCACTGAAATGTGCCAAAAACTGCTCAAGGCCGGGGCTCCAGGGTTGCACTTCTATACTCTGAACCAGGCTGAACCCAGCCTTTCCATCTGGAAGAATCTGGGCATCAGCGACCGGGAGAAAATCGCGTTCTGACACGCCTTCCCGGCCGCTGCAGAGAGGGGCTCCGGCCCCTCTTTCCTTTCATAACCGCCTGATTTCCTGCAAATCCTGTCTCCATAGTCTAAACTGTATCTGATGCATCCCCATCAACGCTCCCTGTGATGCACGGCCACAAAGAGTGCTTTCACAGACTGCCTTACCGGGCAGACGGGGCATAAAAAACAGAAAGGAGAAAGCATGAGCACGAAATGGCTGAAAACACTGGGTGCTGGTCTGGCACTGTCTGTAGCCGCAACCTCAGTCAGCGCAGAGACCCTGCGCGTGGTCACCGACCCAAGCTTCGTCCCGTTTGAAATGATGGACCAGGAAACCGGAGAAATGATCGGTTTCGATATGGAGATCATTGCCGAAGTCGCCGAACGTGCAGGCTTTGATTACGACCTCAACACCATGGACTTCAACGGCATTATCCCGGCCCTGCAAACCGGCAACGTGGATATTGCCATCGCCGGCATCACCATTACCGATGAACGCGAGGAAATCGTCGATTTCTCCGATCCTTACTACGATTCCGGTCTGCGTATCCTGGTGAGCCAGAACAACGGCGACGTTGATGAAATGTCGGACCTGGAAGGCATGAAAGTCGGCACCAAGATTGGCAGCACCAGCTATGACTTCCTGATGAAAAGCCTGGACGACAACGACGGTGTAACGCCGTACCCCGGCAGCTCGGACATGTACATGGCGCTGATGTCCGGTGCCGTTGATGCGGTTTTCTACGATGCCCCAAACGTTGGCTACTTCGCCAGCACCCGTGGCAAAGGCAAGGTCAAGACCGTCGGCCCCCTGTATGAAGGCCAGCAGTACGGTATTGCCCTGAAAAACGGCAGTAAATGGGTCGACCCGGTTAACGAGGCCCTGGCAGAAATCAAGGAAGACGGCACCTACAAGACCATTTATGAAAAATGGTTCGGCCCCATGCCTGAAGACAAATAACCCGCCACTCGAACCGGCCGGGGCACACAATGCCCTGGCCGATTCCTCCCAACCCAACGGAGAAACACACTGTGGAATTCCAGTTTCAGTTTGACTGGCAGGCGGCCATCAATTCCATTCCCTACCTGGCCAAGGGTATTCCCTACACCCTGATGATTTCCTTCGGTGGCCTGGCCATCGGTTTTGTTCTGGGCATCGTGTTCGGCCTGCTCAGCATCAACAAGAATTGGTTCTTGCGCTGGCCCGCCACTGCCTACATCGAGATTTTCCGCGGCACCCCCATCCTGGTACAGGTGCTGTTTATCTTCTACGGCCTGCCCGACCTGGTTGGCGGCCCGATCGACCCGCTGACAGCCGGTATTGCCGCGATCGCCCTTAACTCCGGTGCCTATATCTCCGAAGTCGTCCGTGGTGGCGTGCAGTCCATTGACAAAGGCCAGACCGAAGCCGGTCTGTCTCTGGGCCTGTCACGCTCCCAGACTTTCTGGAACATTGTCTGGCCCCAGGCCTTCCGACGCATGATTCCGCCTTTGGGCAACCAGGCCATCGTCAGCATCAAGGACACCTCACTGTTCTCGGTCATCGGCGTGGGCGAACTGGTACGCCAGGGCCAGGTGTACATTGCCAATACCTTCACCGCATTCGAGGTGTATTTTGTGGTGGCCATCATGTACCTGGCCATTACGCTGTCCCTGTCACTGATCCTGCGGCTGCTTGAGCGCCGTGGTGTCGCGTCTGCCTGAAGGAGCCCGAGCAATGACACAGATTGTAAAAATGAAGGGCATGAACAAATACTTCGGCAAACTGCATGTCCTCAAGGATATCGACCTGACCGTGGAACAGGGCGAAGTGGTGGTGATCATCGGTGCCAGTGGCTCCGGCAAATCCACCCTGATTCGTTGCGTGAATGGCCTGGAAGAATACGAATCCGGGTCGCTTGAGGTGGATAACCACCCTCTGGCCCCGAAAGGCGGGAATCAGAACAGCCTGGCGGAAATCCGCAAGGAAGTGGGCATGGTGTTCCAGCAGTTCAACCTGTTCCCGCACCTGACGGTGAAAAAGAACATCATGCTGGCGCCCATGAAGGTGAAAAGAACGGCCGAAGTGGTTGCCAACGCCACCGCCGAACGCCTGCTGGAACGTGTAGGCATCGGCAACCAGGCCGATAAATACCCCAGCCAGCTATCCGGCGGCCAGCAACAGCGGGTGGCCATCGCCCGGGCTCTGGCCATGGAACCCAGGCTGATGCTGTTCGACGAACCCACGTCAGCGCTGGACCCGGAAATGATCGGGGAAGTACTGGATGTCATGAGGGAGCTGGCCAGAGAAGGTATGACCATGATGGTCGTCACCCATGAAATGGGCTTCGCCCGCGAGGTGGCCGACCGGGTGATTTACATTCACGAAGGCCAGATTGTCGAGGAAGGCAAACCCGACGAGGTGTTCGATAACCCTCAGAATGAGCGCACCCAGGCATTCCTGTCCCGGGTACTGGCTCACTGACCCTCGCGTTTAAAGCAACTGGCGGGTGACGTCATACTCACGTTCAATCTTGGCGTGGGAGTCATCCGCCAGAAACTTCGCAATCTTCCGGCCCAGAAACGGCACCTCGCACAGCACCGACAGGCTCACGTAGTTGATACACCGGTCGCCGTTGCCCAACAGCCGCATCGCGCCCTTGATCTTCGCCGGCACGCCGTCAATACGCACCCGAAACTCGCAGTGCCACTCGTCATCGTCTTTGCGGAACCAGTGCTCTTCCTGCCGCACCCGGTTCCATTCCCGGTGGAAACCGGAAAGCACACCCGGCACCGGTGCCGAGGCGGTCATTTCCCGCTCGATCACCAGTTTGGCCGACATTTCGTCCTTTTTCAGCTCGGTCACCCTGAGATTGCGGGCGCCCAACTGCTCGTTTTTGTTACGTATGTGCGCCTCATCGAAGAAACGCTCGATCAGCTGATCAAGCCCCCGCTCGTAGGGGTGCTCCAGATTGAGTTCCATGATTACCTCCGAACCTGTCTTACCCCTATTGTTGCGGCCACCCGGCGTGGCAACATTGGCCGGGCGGGCAAGCAAACCGGGCAAGCAAGCCAGACCGATTGGTTCACATTCTGGCGCTGTTAAGCGATGGCCCGGGCAAGTATCATGTGAGGATTTTAACAAACCGAACAAACGGCCCGGGAGCTGACAGGAGACTACAATGCGCAATGCCGATCTGGTCGCACGGGATCTTAAATCCGTGTGGCACCCGTGCACCCAGATGAAAGACCACGAAACCCTGCCCCTGATCCCCATCAAACGGGGCGAAGGTGTCTGGCTGGAGGACTTTGAGGGCAACCGCTACATCGACGCCGTCAGCTCCTGGTGGGTTAACCTGTTCGGCCACGCCAATCCGCGCATCAACTCCGCCATTCAGGAACAGATCGGCCAGCTCGAACATGTGATTCTGGCCGGTTTCAGCCATGAGCCAGTGGTTAATCTGTCAGAACGGCTGATCGAGGTAACACCGGAAGGCCTGAACAAGTGTTTCTATGCCGACAATGGTTCCTCGGCCATCGAAGCCGCTCTGAAGATGAGTTACCACTACTGGAAAAACCACGGCAAACCGGGCAAAAAGAACTTCGTTAACCTCAGCAACAGCTACCATGGCGAAACCCTGGGCGCGCTGGCCCTGGGCGACGTTGCCCTGTACAAGGACACCTACCAGCCGCTGCTGATGGAAGTGCTGACCGCCCCCTCACCGGACGCCTACAACAAAGAGCCGGGCGAAACCGATGAAGAGTACGCCCTGCGCCAGTTCGAGGCCATGGACAAACTGCTGGCCGAGAAACACGACGAAATCTGCGCTGTGGTGGTGGAGCCGTTGATCCAGTGCGCCGGTGGCATGCGCATGCACCACCCGATTTACCACACCAAACTGCGGGAAGCTTGCGACCGTTACGGGGTGCACCTGATCGCGGACGAAATTGCCGTCGGCTTTGGCCGCACCGGTACGCTGTTCGCCTGCGAACAATCCGGCATCACCCCCGATTTCATGTGCCTGTCCAAAGGACTGACCGCCGGCTATCTGCCGCTGTCTGTGGTGCTCACCACCGACAACGTCTACAACGCTTTCTACGACGACTACGAAACCATGCGCGCCTTCCTGCACAGCCACAGCTACACCGGCAACCCCATCGGCTGCGCCGTCGCCCTGGCCACGCTCGACATCTTCCGGGATGAGAACGTCATCGAAAACAACCGTCAGCTGTCCCGCTGTATGGCCGAGTCCGTTGCCCATCTGGCCGACCACCCGAACGTGGGCGATATCCGCCAGCACGGCATGACCATGGCCATTGAAATGGTCAAAGACAAAGCCAGCAAAACCCCGTTCCCCTGGCAGGAACGCCGTGGCATCAGAGTGTATAAACATTCACTCACCCGCCAGGCCTTGCTGCGCCCCCTGGGTAACGTGCTGTACTTCATGCCGCCCTACGTGATCACCGAAGAACAGATTCGCCATCTGGCTCAGGTGGCCACCGAAGGCATCGAAATCGCGGTCAAGGACTGAGAACCGCCGCCATGAGAATCCCGCGTATCTTCACCGACAGCCCCCTGGCTGTCGGCAGCCAGTGCCAGCTGGACGACAACGCCGCCAACCACGTAGGCCGGGTCCTGCGCATGCAGGCAGGCCAGGCACTTCTGCTCTTCAACGGGGACGGTCATGACTATCACGCCACCATTACCGAAGCCGGAAAGAAACACGTGCTGGTGGCAGTCACGGAAGCCGCTGAAAACGAAACAGAATCGCCCCTCAGAGTAGTACTGGCACAGACCCTGTCCAAGGGCGACCGCATGGACTACGCCGTACAAAAAGCGGTGGAAATGGGCGTGAGCGAAATCGTGCCACTGACTACCGAACGCTGCGACGTCAAACTCAAAGGCGACCGGGAAGACAAGCGTCTTCGCCACTGGCAACAGGTTGCCATCAGCGCCGCCGAACAGTGCGGCCGTGCCAGGGTTCCGGAAATACAGCCGGTTATGACCGTGCAACAGTGGCTGGAACACGCCCGGGCCTGTGACTTGCGCCTGGTGCTACACCATCGCACCGAACGGTCCCTGAACACCCTCGAAAAGCCCTCCAGCATCGCCCTGATGATCGGCCCCGAAGGCGGCCTGACCGCTGAAGAAATTGCCCTGGCCGAGGACAACGGTTTTCTGCCCGTTGCCCTGGGCCCCCGGGTACTGCGCACCGAAACTGCACCCGTTGCCGCCATCGCCCTGTGTCAGTGGCTCTGGGGGGATATCGGCGCCTGAGACAGCCGGGTGACTATTCATGGCGTCACGTCCTGGCATCCCAGTCATTGACAGAGCTGTCAGTGAACAACATTATCTTGTCTGACAAAAAGTGGGCGGGAGTGCCACCTTGTATGGGCGCCTGCACCCAAGAAAACAATTAAGAGCCCAGGATGATAAACCTACTTACCAATCCGGAATTTTGGCAATACCTCAGCATTCCCGTGATCGCCGCCCTCATCGGCTGGAGCACCAACTGGCTCGCCATCAAAATGACCTTCTATCCGCTGGAGTTCATCGGCAAGCCGCCGCTTCTGGGCTGGCAGGGCATTATCCCCTCCAAAGCCCGCAAAATGGCCGCCAAAAGTGTGGATGCCACCATCGCCAAAATCGGTACCGTTCAGGAAATCTTCGAACAGATCGACCCCAAAGTCCTGGCCGCCCACATCATCTACACTGTCGACCCCCGCATTGAGGAATATGTCGACGAACTCATGCTGCGGGAATACCCCACCTTCTGGGAAAACCTGCCCGCCTCGGCCCGCAAAATGGTCTATGACCGGGTACGCAAATCCACCCCGCAACTGGTCGACAACCTGGTTGAAGACATCTCCGACAACATTGAAGACCTGCTCGACATCAAAGGCATGGTCATCGAGCGCCTGGCCCGGGATAAAAAGCTGCTCAACCGGATATTTCTGGAGTGCGGTGACGTGGAGTTCCGCTTCATCATCAATTCCGGCCTCTACTTCGGCTTCCTGTTCGGCATTATCCAGATGGGAGTCTGGTACCTGTACCCGGCCATCTGGGTGTTGCCTCTGTTCGGGCTCCTTGTGGGCTGGGCCACCAACTGGATTGCGCTGAATGTAATCTTCCGGCCCCTGCATGAACACAAGGTCGGCCCTCTGCGAATCCAGGGCCTGTTCCTCAAGCGCCAGCCAGAAGTGGCAGAATCCTTCTGTCATATCGTGACCCACGAGATACTGACCGTGGGCAACATCATCAATGCCATCCTCGAAGGACCCAAAGGTGACCGCGCCCGCAACATGGTGAAAAAGCACATCAAACCGCTGGTGGATGAAACCGCAGGCATGGGCAAGGCCCTGACCCAGATGGCATTCGGCCCCACGGGTTTTGCCACCCTGAAAAATCAGGTGGGTGAAAAAGCCATCGCGATATCCCAGAGTTCCTTCAACAACCCCGTGTTCGAGCGAGACCGGGCCCGGGCAGTGGAGTCCATTATGGTGGAGCGGATGAATGCCCTGTCTTCGGAAGAATTCCAGGATCTGCTGCGCCCGTGCTTCCAGGAAGACGAGATCAAACTGATCCTGGTGGGCGCCTTCCTGGGTCTGGTGGCCGGTGTGTGCCAACTGGTCTTTGTCTTTGGCGAGTCCTTTTTCTGATCGTTGTCAGGGCTGGGCAGGGTTGCATTACGCTACTATACTGGCCAGATAACCAGTCCATTCTTTATACACGCTATGCGGAGGCAAGGGATGCCGGGCTTTTTTTCCTGGATATCAGGTCTGTTCAACAGCACTCAATCCGTCCCACAGGCTGCCTCCGAAACCCGGCTTTTTAATCCTTCCAGCACCAGCCAGCCCGGCAATAGCAACGATGAAGGCGACATTGTTGGCCAACTGGAAGACCACCTGTTCACCTGGCTGCTTGATGTGGAACCCGCGCGCCTTCGTGCCGGCACAGATAGTGGCGAAAAGGAACTGGCCGAGCTCGAGCGGCGCCTGCAAATGAACGAAATGGAAGAACTGCCCAGGAAGCCTGGCAGTTTACCCATGCTGATGCGAGCACTGTCCAATGAAGCCACCGAACGCAAAGAGCTAACCCGCATCATTCTGAGTGACCCGTCACTGACCGACCAGTTGCTCCAGGTGGCCAACAGCCCCTACTTCCGCCCGAATGAACACGTCATAGAATCCGTTGACCAGGCGGTGTTCGTGCTGGGTGTGGACGGCATCCGGAACGTGATTGCGGCGGCGGTGATGCGCCCCATGATGGCGGCCAGGAACAGTCGGGAAGCGCTGTTCGCACAACGGTCCTGGCGCTGGGGCCTGACCTGCGCACGGGCGGCGGAAATGATTGCGAAGATTCACAGGGATGACACCAGCGCCCACTTCATGGTCGGCCTGTTGCCAGCCTTGGCCTACATCACCATTCGCCGGGAACTGGGGCGTATCTGCCGCACCAAAGGCTCCGGCAATGAACCGGAACCGGCCATACTGAGACAGGCTCTGGCCCGTTATCAGTGGGCCACCTGCCAGTTACTGGCCAATGTCTGGAATCTGCCACCCAAATACCATGCCTGGCTGCTGTCGGCGGAACGGCCGGCGCCGCGGCAGGCCCACTCCGCACTGACCGACGGCCTGCTTCTGGGCACCCGGGAAGTGCTGCGCCATGCCCGCCAGAGGAACCTGTCAGAAGAGAATCTGATTCGTATTGTGCACCTGTCCCCGGAGCAACTGGGCAGGGTACGTACGGTATTGCTCAGAATGCTCCAGGAAGGCAAAAGCTCACAGGTTCGGACCTGACTCCGGTGCTTTGACAATATCCGCACCGGGCGGTGTACCGGCATTCAGCAGGCTGGCAAAGCTGACATCGTCACTGGTGGGCGCAAGATCGATCAGTTCCCTCGGCATGGCCCCGGCAGGCAGGCGATCCACCACCCGGTCTTCGTCCTTGCGCACGGCCCGCAGCACGCTACCGACCGTAATCAGATCCAGTGTTCGCCCTGGAACCAGCTGATCGCCATCGCGCCCCGCCAGATTCAGCAACCCGGCGCGTATCAGCTTGTCGCTGATCTTGCGGGTGACTTCGCCGGGAATCCGCAACTGCTGCTCCAGAGACTCCTGCTGAGGCGCCGGTTCACCGCGGCTGAACGGCTTGGCCACCATCCACATCAGGGCAAGCCCTACCCGCTCCTGCAATTCCGGCGCCAGCTGGACATTCCGGCGCTTGGCTACGGCCCCCGGGTTTTGCAGATAGAAAGCCAGACTGGCGCCAAGCAGCAGGATCATCCAGTTCAGATACGTCCAGATCAGCAGAATGATACCGACCGCAAAACCGGAGTAGATGGCCGCATACTTGGCCGAGCCGGCCACGAACGAGGCAAACAGCATGCCGCCAGCCTGCCAGGACACGCCGGCCACCAGCCCGGCGATAAACGCGTAGCGCAGCTTCACCCGGGTATTAGGGATAAAGATGTAAACAAAGGTGAACGCGCCCACCACCAGGAAAAACGGTGTAAACCGACTGGCAAGGACAATCAACGAACCAAACGGTTCGATGGCCATAAGATTCTGCGCGATTTCTGAAGAGAAGATGGTGGCGGTTACCCCGATAGCCGAAACCATCAACAAGGGGCCTACCATGATGACGCTCAGATAGTTACTGAAACGCTGCGCCATGGAGCGCATTTCCGGCACCCGCCAGATCATGTTGAACGAGCGCTCGATTTTCTGAACCAGGGAAATGACGGTGTACACCAACAGGGCCAGACCCACCGAGCCCAGCACACCGACTTTCATATTATCGACAAAACCCAGGATTCGCTCAGCCACCTCCACACCCTGTGGGCCCATCGGCTGGAAGAACTGGTACAGGAATGGCTCCATGCGCTGGTGCACACCCAGCGCTTTCAGCACGGAAAAGCTCAGGGCGAGCAGCGGCACAATGCTGAGCAACGTGGTGTAAACCAGGCTCATGGCGTGCAGTGTCAACTGACCACTGATCACATCGCGGATCAGGGCATAAGCCGAGCGCCCGGATTTATACAGCCAGGTCCAGGGCCAGGTCTGCGGTGGGTTGGAATTGGACAGTATCCAGTCTTCAGCAGCCTGCAGCCGCTCTTTCATCTGGGTGGAAGCCACGTAACATCCTGCTTGTCAGTGTTTCTTCAAGCTTATCAGGCAGCTGTCAGTAAACAACCCGGAAACCGGGTATTTGTTGTACACCCGGACAAATCCTCCTGATGGTGGGCTTCCTTCACCCGACTTCAGGTAACCGACGCCAGATTACGCGCCGTAATCTCCACAATTCGCTGCCGCGCCTCCTGGCTCGCCCAGGCCGAGTGCGGGGTTAAAATCAGGTTTGGAACATTGTCTGCCAGCAGCGGATTACCATTGCGGGGAGGTTCTTCGGTTAACACGTCAAAGCCCGCACCGGCAATATCGCCATTCCTCAAGGCGTCAGCCAAAGCCGATTCATCAACCAAGCCGCCCCTACTGGTGTTGATCAGCAGTGCCGAAGACTTCATCAAACCCAGTTCCCGGGCGCCAATCATGTTGCGGGTTTCTTCTGTCAGCAGGCAGTGGAGTGATAGCACATCAGCCTGCACCAACAGGTCATCCAGCGGAATTCGCGGGTAGCCATCCACCTCGCCAGGCTCTTGGCCGGGCCGGCAGCCGAGGACGATGTTCATGCCAAACGCCTTTGCCCGTTCCGCCACACCCTGGCCAAGATCGCCGTAGCCGACAATGCCCAGAGTTTTGCCTTCCAGCTCCATAATCGGGTAGTCCATCAGGCAGAACATATCGCTTTTGGCCCACTGGCCATTGCGGGCACCCCGGTTGTAATCCAGCAGCCGGGTGGCCAGTGCCAGGATGAGAGCCATGGTGTGCTGGGCCACGGTGGAACGGCCATAATTGGTAACGTTCATTACCTTGATGTCGTGGGCCTTGGCCGCCTCCAGATCGATGTTATTGAGACCGGTTGCCACCACCGCGATGGTCTTCAGTTCCGGGCAGGCTTCAAAATGTTCGCCGTTCAGCACCACCTTGTTCACCAGCACCGTATCAAAGCCCTGGATTCTTTGAATCACCTGCTCCGGGTTGGTGCGCGGGTGGCAGGTCAGTCCACCGGCAATGTTTTCAATGGGACTCAGATCCACATCCTCGCCCAGTGTTGCGGCATCCAGAAAAACGGCTTTCATACTTTTCTCCTGACTCATCGACCCCACAGATTAAGGTAGACTGAGGAAAACGATCAATCTCCGGGAGGCTACCCATGGAACACGAATTCTGGCACGAACGCTGGGCAAAAGACCAAATCGGCTTCCACGAAGGCACGGTTAATCAGTACCTGCATGACCACTGGCCCGAACTGGCAGGCAACGGCACCGACGCCGTGTTCGTTCCCCTGTGCGGCAAGGCCCATGACATGTGGTGGCTGCACGATCGCGGACATCCGATTATCGGCGTGGAGTTAAGCGAGGTTGCCTGCAAGGATTTTTTCGAGGAAGCGCAGGAGAAAGCCAGCGTTCACCCGGGTGAACCCTTTACCACCTTCCGCCATGACGACCTGCAGATCTGGTGTGGGGATTATTTCCAGCTGGTGCCGGACGACCTCAAACACATTCGCCTGGTGTACGACCGGGCTGCCCTGATCGCCCTGCCCCCGGAAATGCGCAAGAGCTATGTCAATCATCTCACCGCTATTATTCCGGACGACACCAGAATCCTGCTGATCACGCTGGATTACGACAGCTCGGAAATGCAGGGCCCGCCGTTCAACGTTACCGACGACGAAGTGTTCAGGCTCTACGGTGAGGATTATGAGATCAACCAGGTGCTGAAACGGGACATGGCCCGTGACAACCCGTTTGCCAAACGCCGGGGCCTGAGAAACGGCGCCACAGAGAGTGTTTTTACCCTCGTCAAGAAATAACCTTTGATCATGGGCGGTAAGTCCTTTGTGTCCCGTCTGGCTTACCGCCCGTAACATAATTTAATGAACCTAATTTGACTGCTCACTGTCCAACCTCCGAACTCTGAACTAAGCTCAGATTAAGCAGGCCGGAAACCTCCGGATAACGTATACCTGCTTAACACCATCCCATTCATTCCTTAACCAGACACACCGCCGGGACAGGCGGCGAAACAGCAACGGGGACATTGCGTGAATTTATAACAGGCAAGAGTAAGCGAGGGGCCATCTATGAGCATTCTGCAGCACTTCAAAGACCGGTATGAACAGACTCAGGAGGAGGAATACTCCCTTGAGGAATACCTGGAGATCTGCAAAAAGGACCCAACGGCATACGCCACCGCCGCGGAGCGGATGTTGATTGCCATCGGCGAACCAGAACTGATCGATACCTCCCGTGACCCCCGCCTGTCACGCATCTTCTCGAACAAAGTCATCAAGCGTTACCCGGAATTTGACGAGTTTTACGGCATGGAAGATGCCGTCGAAAACATAGTTTCGTTCTTCCGCCACGCAGCCCAGGGTCTGGAGGAGAAGAAGCAGATTCTCTACCTGCTCGGCCCCGTTGGCGGCGGTAAGTCTTCCCTGGCCGAGAAACTCAAAGCCTTGATGCAGAAGGTCCCCTTCTACGCCATCAAAGGCTCTCCGGTAAACGAAAGCCCGCTAGGCCTGTTCGACCCGGCCGAGGATGGCCCGATTCTGGAAGAGGAATACGGCATTCCCGGCCGCTACCTGAAAAACATCATGTCACCCTGGGCAGTCAAACGCCTGCATGAGTTTGGCGGCGACATCAGCCAGTTCCGGGTGGTTAAACGTTACCCCTCCGTGCTGGATCAGATCGGTGTATCCAAGACCGAGCCGGGCGACGACAACAACCAGGACATCTCGGCCCTGGTGGGCAAGGTCAACATCCGCATGCTGGAAGACTATTCCCAGGATGATCCGGATGCCTACAGCTTCAGCGGCGGCCTGTGCAAAGCCAACCAGGGGCTGATGGAGTTTGTGGAAATGTTCAAGGCACCGATCAAGGTGCTGCATCCGCTACTGACGGCCACCCAGGAAGGCAACTACAACACCACCGAGGGCATGGGCTCGGTGCCCTTCGACGGCGTGATCCTGGCCCACTCCAATGAATCCGAGTGGCAGACGTTCCGCAACAACAAGCACAACGAAGCCTTCCTGGACCGGGTGTACATCGTCAAGGTGCCCTACTGTGTGCGGGTCACTGAGGAGATTGAAATCTATCGCAAGCTGCTGAAGCACAGCTCACTGTCCGGAGCGCCCTGCGCACCCGACACTCTTGATATGCTGGCCCAGTTCTCGGTGTTGTCGCGGATCAAGGAGCCGGAAAACTCCAGCATCTTCTCCAAAATGAAGGTATACGACGGCCAGAGCATCAAGGACACCGACCCCAAGGCCAAGTCCATCCAGGAGTACCGGGATGCTGCCGGGGTGATGGAAGGCATGGACGGTCTGTCTACCCGCTTTGCCTTCAAGATCCTGTCAAAGGTATTCAATTTCGACACCACCGAGATTGCCGCCAACCCAGTTCACCTGCTCTATGTGCTGGAAAAGCAGATCGAACAGGAACAGTTCCAGCCGGAGTTGCAGGAAAAATACCTGCGCTTCATCAAGGAATACCTGGCGCCCCACTACGTCCAGTTTATCGGCAAGGAAATCCAGACGGCGTATCTGGAAAGCTACAGCGAGTACGGCCAGAACCTGTTCGACCGCTATGTCACCTATGCCGACTTCTGGATTCAGGATCAGGAGTTCCGGGACCCGGAAACCGGCGAGATTCTGGACCGCTCCTCCATCAACGACGAGCTGGAGAAAATCGAGAAACCGGCGGGCATTTCCAACCCCAAGGACTTCCGCAACGAAGTGGTCAACTTTGTGCTGCGGGCCCGGGCCAACAACGGTGGCAAGAACCCGTCCTGGCTCAGCTATGAGAAGCTGCGCAGCGTGATCGAGAAGAAGATGTTCTCGAACACCGAAGACCTGTTGCCGGTGATTTCCTTCAATCCGAAGGCCAGCCAGGAAGACCAGAAAAAGCACAAACAGTTTGTGGAACGCATGGTTGACCGTGGATACACGGAGAAACAGGTTCGCTTGCTTGCCGAGTGGTACCTGCGCGTCCGGAAATCCCATTAACGGCCAGCGGGAGCAGTACCATGGGTATGACCCACATTGTTGACCGGCGCCTGAACGGCAAGAACAAGAGCGCAGTGAACCGGGAACGGTTCCTGCGCCGTTACCGCCACCACATCAAGAAGGCGGTGTCGGATGCCGTGCAGAAGCGCTCCATCACCGATATCGAACGGGGCGAGAAAGTAAGCATTCCCACCCGGGATATTGACGAACCTATCTTCCACCATGGCCACGGTGGCCGGCGAGAGGTGGTGCACCCCGGCAATCAGGAATGGGTGGCCGGGGACACCATCCCCAAACCCGAGAGCGGCGGTGGCCAGGGCCAGGGGCAAGGCCAGGCCAGCCCGGACGGAGAAGGCATGGATGAGTTCGCCTTCCAGATTACCCAGGAAGAGTTTCTCGACTTCCTGTTCGACGATCTGGAGCTGCCCAATCTGGCCCGGAAAAAACTCAAGGACACCGAAGCCTTCAGTTATGTACGCTCGGGCTTCACCACCCAGGGAGTGCCCGCCAAGCTGGATGTGGTGCGTTCCCTTCGGGGCGCCCACGCGCGGCGTCTGGGCCTGGGCGGCGCACGCAAGAAAAAGATCCGGGACCTGGAAAAACAGCTCGAGGCGCTGAAAAGCGCGCCGAATGATCTCGATCCGGCCTTCAGCCATGAAGACCAGATCAAGGTGCTGGAAGAGGAAATTGCGCGGCTGAAAGCCAACGTCAAACGCATTCCCTTCATTGACGAGATCGACCTGCGCTACAGGCAACACCTGAAGCAGCCCAAACCCGCCACCAGTGCGGTGATGTTCTGCCTGATGGATGTATCCGGTTCCATGACCCAGATGCACAAGGACATCGCCAAACGCTTCTTTATCCTGCTGTATCTGTTCCTGAAGAAGAACTACAAGAAAATCGAAGTGGTGTTTATCCGCCACCACACCAGCGCCAAGGAAGTGGACGAAGAAGAGTTCTTCTACAGCCGGGAAACCGGGGGCACCATTGTCTCCAGCGCCCTTAAACTGATGCACCGGATCGTCGAAGCCCGATACTCGCCAGCGGAATGGAACATCTACGCCGCCCAGGCATCCGACGGCGACAACTGGAACGACGACTCACCCATCTGCGGCAAACTGCTGTCTGAGCGAATTCTGCCGCTGGTTCAGTACTACTCCTATATCGAAATCACACCCCAGGATCACCAGATGCTCTGGTACGAATACGAGAAGATCATGGAGCAGTTTCCCCAGAGCTTTGCCATGCAGCAGATTGCCGATCCTGGAGACATTTACCCGGTCTTCCGACAGTTGTTCGAGAGGAAAGCGGCATGAGCAGCCTGATTGATCGCCCGAACGCACCGGAGAGCGAACAACCCAAGGCAGGTACGCCCATTTCCACCAGTTCGGAATGGACCTTCGAACTGATCCAGAAATACGACGAGGAAATTGCCAAATGCGCCGCCGAGTTCGGACTGGACACTTACCCGAACCAGGTTGAAGTGATTACCGCCGAGCAGATGATGGATGCCTACAGCTCCGTCGGCATGCCAGTGGGCTATCATCACTGGTCCTTCGGCAAGCAGTTTCTGCAAACCTCCAAGGGCTATCAGCGGGGCCAGATGGGGCTGGCCTATGAGATTGTGATCAATTCCAATCCCTGTATCGCCTACCTGATGGAAGAGAACACCCTGCCCATGCAGGCCCTGGTGATTGCCCACGCCAGCTACGGCCACAACTCGTTCTTCAAGGGCAATTATCTGTTCCGTACCTGGACAGACGCCAGTGCCATCATCGATTACCTGGTGTTTGCCCGGCATTATGTGTCGGAGTGCGAAGAGCGACACGGCGTGGATGCCGTGGAAGAGATTCTCGACTCCTGCCACGCACTGATGAACTACGGTGTAGACCGCTACAAGCGCCCTGCCCCGATTTCGGCCGCCGAGGAGGCCCGCCGGCAGAAGGAGCGGGAAGAATACGAACAACGCCGCATCAACGATCTGTGGCGAACCATCCCCAAAGCAGAGGACGACGGGGACCCGATTCGCCGCAGGCCCCGATATCCGGAGGAGCCTCAGGAAAACCTGTTGTACTTCATCGAGAAAAACGCGCCGTTGCTGGAAACCTGGCAGCGGGAACTGGTGCGCATCGTGCGCAAGCTGGCCCAGTATTTCTATCCACAACGCCAGACCCAGGTAATGAACGAAGGCTGGGCCACGTTCTGGCACTACACGCTGTTGCACCGGTTGTACGATAAGGGGCTGGTGAACGATGGCTTCATGCTGGAATTTCTGCAAAGCCACTCCGCCGTGGTATACCAGCCACCCTTCAACAGCCCATGGTATTCCGGCCTGAACCCCTACACCCTGGGTTTCTCCATCTTCACCGACCTTAGACGTATCTGTGAAAACCCTACCGATGAGGACCGGGAATGGTTCCCGGACATCGCCGGTACAGACTGGCTGGAAACCCTGCATTTCGCCATGCACAACTTCAAGGACGAGAGCTTTATCCAGCAGTTTCTCTCACCGAAGGTGATGCGTGACCTGAAGCTGTTCGCCATCGAAAGCGACGATCGGGAAGACCACTACACCGTCACCGCCATTCACGATGAGCCCGGTTATCGCGCGCTGCGGGAAAAGCTGGCGCGCCAATACAACCTCAGTTACCGGGAGCCGAACATTCAGGTATGGAGTGTGGATGTGCGCGGCGACCGCTCACTGACCCTGCATCACATCCCGGTGGACCGGGTGCCGCTGGGGCAGGAAACCGACGAAGTACTCCGGCACGTGCACCGGTTGTGGGGGTTTGATGTACACCTGGAAAGCGTGGATGAGGGCAGAATCGTAGCGGCGCATCACTGCCCGCCCCGTAACGACGACGCCGCCGACGACTAAACCGGGAAACTGGCCTTGGCCCGCAACCCGCCCAGTGGCGAGGGGCCAAGGTTCAGGCTGCCGCCGTAGAGCTCCACCAGCTCCTTCACAATCGCCAGGCCAAGGCCGGAGCCGGAGCGGCTTTCATCCAGCCGGGCGCCCCGGGTAAGGGCCTGTTCAATGTCGTCGGCCGACAAGCCCGGACCATCGTCCTCGATCACCAGCTCCAATCCTTCCACACCAAGCCGGGCAGAGAAACTTACCCGTTTTTCGGCCCAGTTGATGGCATTTTCCAGAAGGTTACCGGCAATTTCCTGGAGATCCTGCTGTTCAAAGCGGACCATGCCGGAACCGTTGATATGCGGATCAAGAACCAGCCCCCGACGCCCGGCGAGTGTATCCAGGGCGGACATTACCGGCTCCAGCGCTTCAGCCAGGTCCACACCGCCCAATGCCGCCGGCCCGGCGGCGGAAGCCCTGGCCAGGTGATGGCGCACGGCGTCGTCAATGCGAGCCAGCTCGGTACGGAACGCGGTTCTTTGCTCATCCGGCAATTTGTCACTCAGGGTGGTCAGCACCGAGACCGGCGTTTTCAGCGCATGGGCCAGGTTACCGGCGGCGGTGCGGCCCCGGTCAATAAGCACCTGGTCGCGCTGAAGCACCTGGTTCATGGCATCCGCCAGCTTTGCCAGTTCATCCGGCAGGTCAGTAGTCAGGGAACGGGCCCGGCCCGCTTCCATGGCACGCAGATCCTGCTCAAGCCGCCGCAAAGGAGCCAACCCCCAGCGAATCTGAAGGCCAATCATCAGTAACAGCAAGACCCCCAGGGTAGTCAGCGATATCCCCAGCAACCGGTTAAACCGCGCCACCTGGGTGTCCACTTCCAACATGTCGGCCGCCACAGACACCGACAACCAGCCATCAAAGGCCGGTAACTGAACATCCCGCTCTACCAGGCGGAGCCTCTGCTCCCGCGGCCCCGGAACGTCCACCCAGTCCGGCCCGCGGCCACTGACCTGGGGCAAGCGCTGATCCCACAACGAACGGGAAGTGATAACCTGGCCGCTGTTATCGTTTACCTGCCAGTACCATCCGGAGTACGCCCGCTCAAAGCGGGGATCACCCAGCTGCGAACCCGGGGTCAGTTCACCGGTTTGCGGGTCGAATTCGATACCGGCAATCACTACGTTCAGGAAGGACAGCAGACGCTCGTCGAAGGACTGGCTCACGGTCTGCCGGACATTCCAGGCCAGCAGGGCACCCGCCAGGGGTAAGATAACCAGCACCAGAACCAGCGCGGACACCAGCATTCGAACCGCCACCGGCCAGCGGCGCAGACCTGTAAGCATCAGGCCGGTTCCCCGCCACCACGCATCCGGTAACCCTGCCCGCGTACGGTTTCGATGGCATCGGCACCGAGTTTGCGCCGTAACCGGCTCACCTGCACATCGATCACATTGGAATCCGGCTCCTGGTCGCCGTCATAGACATGCTCGGACAACTCGGTTCGGGAAACAATTCTGGGCGCCGCATGGATCAGGTGTGATAACAGCCGGAACTCCTGGGCCGTCAGAGACACCGGCATGCCGGAACGGGTAACCTTCCCTGCGTGGGTATCAAGCGCTATGTCGCCCACGGTAATCACCGGGTGCGCATGGCCATGGGCCCGGCGCACAAGGGCCCGCAGGCGGAACAGGATTTCGGCGGTTTCAAAGGGTTTGGTGACATAGTCATCGGCACCGGCGGAAAAACCGGCCGCTTTGTCAGACCACCGTTCCCGGGCGGTCAGAATCAATACCGGCAAATCAATGCCCCGTGCCCGCCAGCCGGCCAACCACTGGCTACCGTTACCATCGGGCAAGCCGAGATCGAGCACCACCGCATCGTAGCGCTCGGTACTCACCAGGAAATCTGCGCTGCGGCCTTCCACGGCCACTTCCACCAGCAACCCGGCTTCGCGCAGGGCACCAGCCAGGCCTTGTGCCAGTGCGGTATCGTCTTCAACCAGGAGAATCTTCATCGTCGCTCCATGCCCCGGATATTCCGACCCTCAACCTCCAGAACCTCGCCAGTCCGGGCGTTCACCTCAAACTCCACCACCTGCCCCTGGGGGCCCAGCAGTTCGATCTCATAAATAATCTCGCCGTCGTCTTTCTCGATATCCACATCAATCACATCCCCGACCCAGTCCCGGGCCAGGCTGTCGAGAATCTCGCTCAGGGGTTTGATGCGGCCGGCTTCCACCTCATGGTGCAGGCGACGCCAGTCATCGTCAGCGTCGGCGCAGGCGACCTGCGCAAAGGGCACGGCACCCGCGACAAGCAGCGCCAGCAGGAACGCCCGAACCACCCGGCGGGAAAACCGGTCTGCGGGCAATAAGGGTGGAGAAAAACGGTCTTTGTCCATGCTCATTATGGTGACAAAAGTCAGATGAACGAATCATGAATGAGCCTATCACGATGCTGAAAGCCCTGCCCCGTTAATCTGGCCCCAGGCTGGTAGCCAACAGGGCAGAACCGGCAGGTTTCAAAACACAGAGAAACAAGGAGCACACCATGAAAAAGACCCTTACCATCGTATTGATCAGCGGCCTTATCGCAGCCCCCGCAGCCTTTGCCAAGGGCAGCTTTGAAGACGCCGAGCGCATGCTGCAGGTTGGCAGTGACTACGGCATCACCCACTTCCAAAGCATCGAGTTTGACGACGACCGGGCCGATGACATCGAGATCGAGGGCTGGATGGGCCAGGACTGGTTTGTGGAACTGGACCTGAACGGCAACGGCGACATCGAGCGGGAACAGCGCCGCAAGCCCAGAGGCGAGTCGTATGGCCTGACCGCGCAGGAAATTCAGGTCTTTCTGGATGCCGCCCGTGGGCAGGGCATGGAAACCATCGAAGAGCTGAAAATCAAACGTAACGGCGACATCGAGGTAGAAGGCAACGATGACAACGGCCGGGAGCTGGAAGTGGACTTCCGTACCGGCAGCCTGGAACCCGTGAAAGTCGAGCGGGACGACTAAACCGAACCTTGAAAGCGCCTCCAGCCACCCTGCTCACCGGCCAGATAGCAGGGTGGCTGGACAATCGTCTTACCACCTCGGTTTTTGATCGTTTGCAGGCCGCTTAGCCAGTATACTTGCAGGCAACAACCATAAATTGAACGACTGGCGGAGAACACAACGGAATGAAACGGCTCGCAACACTGGACGCCTCCTGGCTGGCTGTGGAATCTGAAGACACCCCGATGCACGTGGGCACCCTGCAGATTTTTTCATTGCCGGAAGGCGCACCGGAAACCTTCCTGCGGGACATGGTTGCCCGCATGAAAGATGCCGGTGATGTAGCACCACCCTGGGATTACAAGCTGGCCTGGTCGGGCTTTCTCGGACGACTGCTTGCCCCGGCCTGGAAGGTCGACAAGGATATCGATCTCGACTACCACGTACGCCACTCTGCCCTGCCCCGTCCGGGCGGCGAACGGGAACTGGGTATCCTGGTGTCGCGCCTGCATTCCAATCCGCTGGATTTCTCCCGCCCCCTGTGGGAATGCCACGTAATTGAAGGGCTGGAGAACAACCGCTTTGCCCTGTACACCAAGATGCACCATTCCATGATTGATGGCATCAGCGGCGTGCGCCTGATGCAACGGGTGCTGACCACCGATCCGGACCGGGTCAATATGCCGCCGCCCTGGACCGTGCGCCCGGAGCGGCGCCGTGGCAGCAAAACCGACCCGGAGGCGAGCGTGCCTGCTGCTGTTTCCCAGGCCATGGATGCCCTGAAACTGCAGGCCGACATGGCGCCACGCCTGTGGCAGGCCGGCAACCGCCTGGTCCACTCGGTTCGCCACCCTGAAGATGGCCTGACCGCCCCGTTTACCGGCCCGGTCTCTATCCTGAACCACCGGGTTACCGGCCAGCGCCGTTTTGCCACCCAGCATTACCAGCTGGACCGCCTGAAAGCCCTGGCCCAGGCGTCCGGCGGCTCCCTGAACGATATTGTGCTGTACCTGTGCGGCACCGCACTGCGCCGGTTCCTGCTGGAGCAGGACAGTGTGCCCGCCATCCCCCTGACCGCGGGCATTCCCGTCAATATCCGCCCGGCGGATGACGAAGGAACCGGTACCCAGATCAGCTTCATGATTGCCTCCCTGGCCACTAACGAGGCAGACCCGCTGAACCGCTTGCAGCAGATCAAGGCCTCGACCCGCCGGGCCAAGGAACACCTGCAAAAGCTGCCCAAGAGCGCATTGACCCAGTACACCATGCTGCTGATGTCGCCCTATATTCTGCAGCTGATGTCGGGGCTGGGCGGCCGCATGCGGCCGGTGTTCAACGTGACCATCTCGAACGTGCCGGGGCCGGAAAACACCCTGTACTACGAGGGTGCAAAGCTCGAAGCCATGTTCCCGGTCTCGTTGATTGCCCACGGCGGCGCCCTCAACATCACCTGCCTGAGCTATGCCGGCTCGCTGAACTTCGGGTACACCGGTTGCCGGGACACCCTGCCGAGCATGCAGAAGCTGGCGGTGTACACCGGTGAGGCACTGGATGAACTGGAAAGCCTGGTGCTGCCGCCCAGGCCGAAGAAGCCGCGGTCAACGGCAAAGAAGAAAAAGCCTGAGGCCTGATTAAAACCTGAGGCCCGATTAAAGTGCGGTGCCGGATTCACTCTGCCAGTGTCCGGCACCCACGAAGATCATCTGCAGGAAGCGGGACGTGCGCTTGCGTACCTGGCCAACCTGGTAATCATCATCCGCCGCGATACTGAGCAGGTCCGTCAGGCTGAAGGCAACGGTACGAACCACCAGGTCACAGGTCATATCCAGGTCGGCATCGCTCAGATGCTGCATCAGCCGCAACCGGCGCAGATCGTTGGCAAGCTCACTGGCAAAAAACCGCATTTCACTGCGAATCCCTTCCTGAACCGCCCGGCTTTCACCCGCCAGCCCCTGGGCCATAAACATGAAAAAACTGCGATTGGCCTGGGCCTGGGCATGGGCTACGAATATACCCACGGACTCCTCGATCAGCTTGTCCGCCTGCAATACATTCCCCCTGGCCTCACGCATCATCCGGCGTAACACCAGCCCCAGCTCGTCCACCAGCTGCAGGCCCAGATCGTCCATGCTCCGGAAGTGGCGATAAAATGATGTAGGCACCACCCCCGCCTGACGAGTCACCTCCCGGATACCCAGACTGGCAAAATGCCGCCCCTTACCCACCAGCTCCAGGGCTGCACTCATCAGTTTTTCCCGGGTTTCTCCCGGCCTGCGCCGTTGTTTGTCTGCCATCTTTTACCCGTACCGCGTTTATCAGGTTCACAAGTGTACACATTAGACCGTAGAAAAACCCTTCCAGCTTGTCATTTCGAGCCAACACTCCGGGCAGGTAATTGTTGAAAGTCAAACTTGTGTGTACAGTCGTACACATTAGTGAACACTTGTACACATAGACCCGTACAAGGCACCCGACAAACACGGAGAACGAACATGCTGGCACGACTGACACAAACCAAGGCATTGCACTGGCTTGGCCGGCAATTACTGAACCGGGACGACCCCGCGGCGTGGCTGGACCCCCTCGCGGGTGCCATCAACCCGATGTGGGTACAGGAGTACACACCAGCCCGGGTAGAACGCATTATGGCCGAAACCGCCGACACCAAAACCTTCGTACTCAAGCCCGCCAGCCGGTGGACCGGCTTCGAGGCCGGGCAGCATGTGAACATCTGTACCGAGATCGACGGTATTCGGCGCACCCGCACCTTCAGCCTGTCCAGCTCACCGGAGCTGTGGCACAAACAGGGCCTGATTACCCTGACCATCAAGCGTCTGCCGGGCGGCCTGGTTACCAACTGGCTGCACGACTCCCTGAGCGAAGGCGACGTCATCGGCCTTGCCGATGCCTTCGGGGAGTTCCTGGTTCCGCAGCCCGCCAAACCCGTGCTGTTTATCGCCGGCGGCAGCGGCATTACCCCGGTTCTCAGCCAGCTGGAAACCATGGCCGCCAGCCACTACCCGGCGCCGGTTACCCTGCTGTATTTCGTGCGCACCGGTAACGACATTATTGGCCGGGAAAAGCTGGAGGCCATCGCCGCCCGTTATCCCGGGCTGACCCTGAACATCATTGCCACCCATGAAGGCAAGGAATCCCGCTTCCTCTGCGATGCAGACCTGGAAGCGATTGACGGACTAAAGGAACGCGAAGTCTACCTGTGCGGCCCGAAAGGCCTGATGGACCTTGCGACGGAATTGCTGCAGCAGCGTGGCCTTGCCGAATCGAAGATGCACAGCACGTTTTTTGCGCCCCCTGCCCCGGCCGCCCTGGATAACGACCAGCTGGGTGGCGAGGTCAGCTTTACCCGCAGCAGCGTGAATGTGGGCTCCGAAGGCGATGCCAACCTGCTGGAAATTGCCGAAGCCGCAGGCCTCAAGCCCCGTTACGGCTGCCGCATGGGCATCTGCCACCAGTGCAGCTGCCGCAAGACCAGCGGCACGGTGGTTAACCGTTTGACCGGCAAGGTATCCGGCCCCGGCGAAGAAAGCGTCCAGCTTTGTGTTTCCGTGCCCCGCGGGCCGGTTCAGATAGACGTATAACCCAAAATTTTTGCGTTGCGGCCGGAGCGCCGCATGGAGAAAGCATTATGAAAAAGCTTAGCGAAGAACAACTGAACGGCCTCCAGCAAGACCTGGATGCCATCCGCGATGAAGTGCTGGCTGACCTGGGCGAGCGGGATGCCACCTACATCCGCAAGATTATCCGCCTGCACCGCACTCTGGAAGTGGGTGGCCGGGTGATGATGCCTTTTGGCTTCATACCGCCGGTCTTTGTAGCGGCCACCGCCAGCCTGGGTATCGCCAAGATCCTGGAAAACATGGAAATCGGCCATAACGTGATGCACGGCCAGTACGACTGGATGAACGACCCGGCCCTGAATTCCCAGACCTACGAATGGGACACCGTGTGCACCAGCGAATCCTGGCGCCAGACCCACAACTACGAGCACCACACCTACACCAACATCATCGGCAAGGACCGGGATTACGGCTATGCCGTGCTGCGCTTGGGCGATGATGTGAAGTGGCACCCGGGGCACCTGCTGCAGTTCGTGAACTACATCCTGCTGACGGTACTGTTCCAGTGGGGCGTGGGCGTGCATGAACTGGAGAGCGAGAAAATTCGCCGGGGTGAGTTGCGCTGGCGCGACAAGCTGCCGTTCCTGAAGGACTTCGCCCGCAAGGGTGGCCGCCAGGCCTTCAAGGATTATGTTTTCTTCCCGCTGCTGACCCTGCCCGTGGCCCCGATTGTGCTGGCCGGTAACGTAGGCGCCAACCTGATCCGGAACATCTGGGCCTCCACGGTTATCTTCTGCGGGCACTTCACCCAGGATGCGGAAACCTTTACCGAGGAAGAGTGCGAAGGCGAGAGCAAGGGCCACTGGTACCTGCGTCAGCTGAGCGGCTCATCCAACTTTACCGGCGGCAAGTGGCTGCATGTGCTGAGCGGTCATCTGAGTTACCAGGTGGAACACCACGTGTTCCCGGACCTGCCGGCCCACCGTTACCCGGAGATTTCCGCGAAGGTACAGGAAGTGTGCAAGAAGTATGACATTCCCTATAACACCGGCAGCTTTGCCAAACAGTACGGCACCGTGCTGAGCCGGATAGCCCGATTCTCCCTGCCAGATGCGGTCAGAACCCGCCTGGAACAGCGGGGAAGTGGCCAGCTTCAGGCAATCTGAAGCAGGCGTACCAACTGTGGCCGGTGCTGATCGCGGATCACATCGGCCAGGGTGTATTTATCGAGCACATCCAGGAACGCATTCAAGGCTTCGCTGAACATGTGCTTGAGGCCGCATACCGGGGTAATCTTGCAGGCATTGTTGGAGGACAGGCATTCCACAATACTCAGATCCTGCTCGGTTTCCCGCACCAGGATTCCCACATTGATTTCGTCCGGGGACATGTGCAGGCGCATGCCGCCTTTCTTGCCGCGTACAGTCTCTATGTAGCCTTTCTTGTTCAGCTGGTGCACCACCTTCATCAGGTGGTTCTTGGAAATCTCGTAGCTGTCGGCGATTTCCTGGATAGTTGCCAGCCGGTCACCCTGTTCGGCCAGATAGATCAGAACCCGGAGTGAATAGTCTGTGTAACGGGTGATATGCATTTAATACTCCAAGGGGCCGTGCGGTTCAGCAGGACGGCCGGCTTATCAAGTAAGCGGCGATTGCCGAAAGACACAGGCCGGAAATTGTCAGTACCAGCAGGGGCGAGCCGAGTGCCAGCAGCATAGTCCAGCTCAGAACCATCATTCCCAGGGCCAGCAGTTTCGCTTTCAGGGGGATGGCTCGCCGTTCCCGCCACTGTTCAATGGCAGGGCCAAACGCCGGGTGCTGCTCCAGCCACAGGGCAAACGCCGGCGACCCTTTGCTGGCAAAAAAGGCGGCCAGCAACACAAAGGGCGTGGTCGGAAGCAGAGGCAACACTACGCCAGCTAACCCGAGCAATGCCGAGATATACGCAAGAATCCGGAAACCGGTTTTGTTTGGCTGTGCGGCCATCACGCGGGCCTCGTGACCGTTCATACCTGTATCCATTCTACCGTGATTAAGGAATAGGGTCTTGCTTTCAGTTTAGCGCCTATAACCTGCATAAAAAATACCCATTAATGGTTGTACGGTGGTAGCGGTGTTTATCCTTACTCAGGTCTCGGAATCTGTCTCAGGCTTTGCCATACTGCATCTATACTCATAACCATGTGTTGCAACAGGAATCCCCCAGATGCCCGCAAACCAACTGACAGACCGCTTCGGCCGCACGGTGAACTATGTTCGCCTGTCGGTGACGGATCGCTGTGACTTCCGTTGTGTTTACTGCATGGCTGAAGAGATGGTGTTTTTGCCCCGAAGCCAGATTCTCTCGCTGGAAGAGATTGCCCGGGTGGCCCGTAACTTTGTGGATCTTGGCACCGAGAAGATCCGCCTGACCGGGGGTGAGCCCCTGGTTCGCAAGGGTGTCCTGGACCTGGTCAGGGAAATCGGCAGTTATGGCCTGCGGGACTTCGCCATGACCACCAACGGCAGCCAGTTACCGGAGATGGCGGATGAGCTGCGCCGGGGTGGGCTGTACCGCCTTAATATCAGCCTGGATTCACTGGATGCTGACAAGTTTCACCGTATAACCCGCACCGGCAAATTGAGCCAGGTGCTTGATGGCATTGAAGCCGCCCGGGAGGCGGGCTTTCGGGGTATCAAGCTGAATACGGTGGTGATGAAGGGCCGGAACGACGTGGAAGTGCCGGAACTGATCGAGTTCGCCCGGAAGAAGCAGCTGGATATCACGTTTATCGAGGAGATGCCGCTGGGGGAAATTTCCGAGCACGACCGTGGGCTGGCCCTGTGTACCAGTGCCGAGGTGCGGGACATTATCCGCCAGCGCCATGAGCTGATTCCCGCTACCGAGGATTCCGGCGGGCCTGCGCGCTATTACCGGATGCCGGACAGTCCGGTTCGGGTGGGTTTTATTTCTCCGCATTCCCATAATTTCTGCGACACCTGTAACCGGGTTCGGGTTACGGTGGAGGGGCGGCTTTTGCTGTGCCTGGGGAATGAGCATTCGATGGATTTGCGGGAGGTTCTGCGGGAGTTTCCCGGGGACGATGAGAAGCTTCGGCAGGCGATTATTTCGGCGATGGATTTGAAGCCGGAGCGGCATCACTTTTCTTCGGAGGGGGAAGTGCAGATTCTCCGGTTTATGAATATGACCGGCGGCTGACCCTTAGCCTTCCAGATCCGAGGCTGGAGCGGATGAGGACAGACTGTCCAAAAACCGCTCCTTGCGGCACATCCTTGTGACGCTTCTGCTCCGCCATCCATGGCTCCGCACATTTTTGGACAGTCTGTCCTCACCCGCTCCCTCGAGCTTTGGTGGCATAGTCCGAAGAACAGACTACTACTGTATCCCTGCTCTATCCTGAACTGTTTTTCCCTGTTTCTGCTTCAGTGGTCCATATTGTGACCGCTGTGGTCTTCTTCCATGTTGTGGTCGCCAGCCATTCCGGCTTCTTCGGCCATGTCCATATCGTGTCCATCATGCATACCTTCCATGCCACCCATGTCGTGCATGGTCATGCCGGCGTTGAGGTGCTCCATGGTGATATCTGCAAAGGCGAAGACTTCTCCGCCATGTTCTGAGGCAAAGTCAGCCGCTTCGGTCTCGGTGGCGAAGGAGGCCAGGGTCGGGCCCATGGCGCCGGTGCGTTCGGAGCCGACGACGTAGAAGGCTTCACGGGCGTCGATCAGTTGGGTGTCGTCCGGGTGTTCCCAGTCGGTCTGGGCCATGTTGTGGACGTACAGGGTGTGATCGCGGTTTTCGTTTTCCGGCTGCAGGAACCAGGCGAACATGTCTTTGGTGGAGCAGAACTTGCGGGTGTGCTGTTCGCGCTCGGTGAAGGCCTGGCCTTTGGGGCCCGGGAAGTTGGTGATGACCATGCCGCATACGTGGCATTCGTCGCCGGATTCGAAGTGGACGGGGTCGGGCTTGGCGACGACTTCCTGTTCACCGCCGGAGCAGCCGGCGAGGATGACGGCAGCCAGGGCGGCGAGGAGCCATTTGCTGAAGTGGGTTGTCATGGGTCAGTGCTCTCCGGTGAGGGTCAGATTCTTCGGTTTTTGAACAGTAACAGGGCGCCGCCCAGGGGAACGGCACACCATACCAGCAGGCCGAGCCACAGGCCGCCGGCGCCGATGGGCAGGTCGGAGCCCAGGCTTAGGACGCCGCTCAGCTGGCTGCTGTCGCCGAAGGCGACTATGTTGAGCAACCGGTAGATGTCGGTGGGGTTGAGCATCAGCAGCCAGGGCAGTAATTCGGGGTTGAGTTTGCCTTCGCTGGCCACCAGGACGCCCAGCAGCATCAGGTCAAAGATCAGGACAAAGAAGAACCAGATCGCCAGGGCCATGCCGGCGGCGACGGGCTTTTCGCTGACCCGGACGCTGACCAGGTACGCCAGGGCGATAAAGCCCCAACCCAGCAGGATAGTGGAGCCGATGAAGCGCCCCATGGCCACGGCCAGGGCGCCGATGCCGACGTCTTCTACCAGGACGGCAATGGCAATGCCCGCTACGCCAAAGCCGATCAGGGTGGCGAGGGCCAGGGTCAGGCCATGGCCCATGAATTTGCCCAGCAGCAGCTGGCTTTTGCTCAGCGGGTAGGTCATCAGCAGCAACAGGGTGCCGCCTTCTTCTTCACCGACGATGGCATCGTAGGCCAGCAGCAGGGCGATCAGGGGAATCAGGAAGATACCCAGGCTGGCCAGGCTGGCGATGGTGGCGGGGGTGGAGGCATAGCCTACCTGCCCGGAAGCGGCCGCGCCGAACCAGGCAATGCCCAGTGCCAGGGTGGCGAAGACCACAGAGATTGCTACCAGCCAGCGGTTACGCAGGCTGTCGCTCAGTTCTTTTCGGGCGATGGTCCAGATTGCGTTCATTGGCTGCCTCCACGATGTGCCAGGCCGCCGGAGCCGATGAAGTGCACGTAGATGTCTTCAAGGCTGGGCTGGTGAATACCCAGGTCGGCTACTTCGCCGGAGTTCATCAGGGTCTGGATCAGGGGCATTTTTTCCAGGGGTCTCACGTCTGCCTGCAGTCGTCCGTTATCGGTTTTCATCATCAGGCCGGTGCTCTCCCCTGCCTGTTCGATCACTTTTTCGAGCGCCGCCAGGCTGTTGCTGGGCAACAGGCTCAGGGTAACCGGCATGTTGGCTTGCTGTCTCAGGGATGGCAGGTCGCCGGCGGCTTTCAGGGCGCCTTCGGTCAGAATGGCGGCGCGGTCGATGTAGGGTTCAACACCCGGCAGTACGTGGGAGCACAATACGATGCCGGTGCCTTCGTCGCGCAGATCACGCAACAACCGGTACAGGTCTGCGGTGGCCACCGGGTCCAGGCCGACGGTGGGTTCGTCCAGCATCAGCAGTTTGGGCTTGCCGAGCAGGGCCTGGGCCAGGCCCAGGCGCTGGCGCATGCCTTTGGAATAGGTTTTGGTGCGGGCGTCCATGGCGTCACCAAGGCCCACCTGTTTCAGCAGTTCCGGCACCTGGCGCAGGGGTGCGCCTTTCAGACGGGCGAAATGGCTGAGAATTTCCCGGCCGGTCAGCTGCGGGTAGAACATCACGTTCTCCGGCAGGTAACCGATATGCTGGGTCACATTCGGGTCGCCGGCCTCGCCATCGAGGACTGACACTTTGCCTTCGGTAGGCTTCATCAGCCCCAGGATCAGTTTGATCGAGGTGGTTTTGCCAGCCCCGTTGTGGCCGAACAGGCCGAGGATTTCTCCCGGTTCCAGCCGCAGGTCAACACCGTGCAGCACCGTCGCCTTGTCGTAACGGTGGCTGACGTTATCAAGTCGAAAACAGTTCATCGGATCTCCGATTCCAGGTACTCGGGAATTCGCATCAGCGGATGGGGGTCACTCACACCGGCAGATTTCACTACCGGGAAGGCATCCTGCACCCAGCGCAGGGTGTCGACCGCAGGGCTGAACATCAGCACCTTGGCTTCCGGGTATTTCCACAGCAGCCGGTCCACGTTGTCGTTGGGCTCATAGGGTACATCGCCCAGGCCGTCCTGGTTGCGGTCCCAGCCCAGGTAGTCACTCCAGAAATTGCCTTTGCCCTCTTTGGCCCAGGACTGGGTGCGGGTGGCCACATACTTGACCTGGCGCTCGTTGTTCACGAAGGCGTTGTCGAAAACTTCGTTGTCTTCAGAGCCGGCGGTCAGGTGAATGCCGATGTTGCTGTCGGCAAACAGGTTGCCTTCGAAGGTGTTATACAGGGAGTTGTAGATAAACACCGCCTTGCCTTCGCCCCCGGTAATCATCACGTCACCGGTCTGCCCTTCAGACACACCCTTCACCACGTTACCCCGCAAGGTGGAGTTGGTAATGAAGTTCATCAGGATTCCGTAGTTCTGGTCGTCTTCCGAGCGGTTGTTGATGACGGTCAGGCGCTTGCTCTGCATCAGGGCATAGCCGGTGCGGGTGCCTCGGGTAAGGTTGCCTTCCAGCAGGTTGTTCATGGAATACATGTAGTGGATGCCATACCGCAGATCCGTCATCACATTGTTGAGGATCTTGTTGTTATTGGCGGTTTCGATGTAGATGGCATCACGGGTCTGGCTGATGTCGTTGTCTTCAATCAGCGCCCCGGTGGTATTGAACAGGTGGATACCGTTGCCCCGGTCCTGGGACCGCAGGCTGATATCGCCTCGAATTCGGTTGTTGCGCACCGTCACATCCGGTGTCGCATCCAGCCAGATGCCGAAAGCCGGCCCCTGCAGCTGGTTGTTCTCGATGGTGGATCCCCTGGCTTCCCGGGCGACAAAAATGCCCGCGTCCAGTTCGTTCAGGTCCTTGCCCCAGTTGCGCACCGTGCAGCCGGATAAAGTGACTTCCTCGGCCAGGATATGCACAGCGTTGCCCTTGCCCCCGCCATCAATCACAGTGTCTGGCGCGCAGGACACAGTAACACCCGGCACCCTGACAGCCAGTGGCGAAAGTGTTTCGGGAGGAAGTTCGATGGCCGAACCCGGTTCCAGGTTATCAAGCTGCTGTTGCAGGTTCGCATGAGCGGCAAGCGATAAGAGAGCGACTGACAGGGCCACCCCATAACGCAGAATCTGGTACATCAAATGTTCTCGGAAAAAGGTGAAGGCAGGAGCCCCGAAACCGGGACTCCTTGCCAGGAGCAGTGATCAGGCCTTTTCGACCAGCATACGACCGCCCATTTCCATGTGCAGCGCATGGCAGAACCAGTTGCAGTAGTACCAGTACACACCGGGCTTGCCGGCCGTAAAGGTAACAGACGACGTCTGCTGCGGGCTGATTTCCATGCTAACACCGTGGTTTACCATACAGAAGCCGTGGGTTACGTCTTCAATGGTATCCAGGTTGGTTACGGTAACCGTCACTTCGTCACCTTCTTTCACCTTGAACTCGGTCATACCGAACTGCGGCGCTACAGAGGTCATGTAAACACGAACCTTGTTGCCGTCGCGGATAACCTTGTTGTCGGCTTCCAGGGTGATGCCGTCTTTCTTGGCACGCTCCACAGTCGGGGCGAAGAAGGCATCGTCACGGTCCCAGATCTTCTTGGTCTTGATCTGGTCACGACGCACCAGGATACAGTCGTGCGGCTCGGCAAAGGTCGGGCCATCGTGTACCAGCTTCATTTCCTCACCGGAAATGTCGATCAGCTGGTCGTTCTCCGGGTGCAGCGGGCCAACCGGCAGGAAGCGGTCCTTGGAGAACTTGGACAATACCACCAGCCACTTGCCGTCGGCGTCGCGGGACTCGGTCAGAGACGCGTGGTTGTGGCCCGGCTGGTAGTGAACATCCAGCTTCTGGCGGATGTAGTTCACCTCTTCGCCATTGTAGTGCTTGATGGCATCGGCAATGTTCCACTTACATACCTGGCTGTCGATAAACAGCGTGGTATAGGCGTTGCCACGACCGTCAAAGGTGGTGTGCAGGGGCCCGAGGCCCAGCTCTGGCTCGGCCACGATGGTGTCACGCAGCTCGATCTTGTCATCGAACAGGTCGTCCAGCTTGTCGATCTGGATGACCGAGGCGGTCGGAGACAACTTGCCGTTGGCGATGAAGTACTTGCCATCCGGAGAGGTGTTCAGACCGTGCGGGTTCTTCGGTACCGGGATGTAACGGGTAACGTCGGACTTGCCGCGGCCGTCTACAACCGGAACCTTGGAGTTACCGATGGTCTTGAAGTTACCGGCCTTGATGGCGGCTTCAATGCGCTCGACGTTGAACACAACGACCCAGTCGCGGTCGTTACGCATGGTGCCAGCCAGGTCGTTGGCTTTCTCGGAGTTGTAGCAGGTAGAGGCTGCGTACTTACCGGTGTAGTCGGCATCGGTGTTATCCAGGTTGCCGTCTACGATGACCTGCCAGGCTACTTCCATGGTGTCCGCGTCGATCGCGTTGAACATGGTGTAGCTGTTTTCCAGGCTGTATTCGCTGCCGTCGTTCGGCTGCGGAATGACAAACTCGGCGTTGCAGAAGACATACTTGGTGCGCGGCACTTTCTGCAGACGCAGACCGTGAATGGCCTGGACGTTCGGAATATGGGTAATCTTGTCCGTCTTCATGATGTCCAGACGGATACGGGCTACACGGGTGTTGGCCTTGTCGTTGATGAACAGGTACTTGCCATCATAACGGCCATCTTCCATGGAGATGTGCGGGTGGTGGCAGTCGCCGTTCAGGTACTGCTGGTCGCCGCCCAGGATCTCTTTACTCTCGTTGGTGATACCCCAGCCAGTCGCCGGGTCCACGTTGAATACCGGAATCCGCATCAGTTCGCGCATGGACGGCACGCCCAGAACACGTACTTCACCCTGGTGGCCACCACTCCAGAAACCGTAGTATTCGTCCAGTTCGCCGGGCTCGACGTGAATCTTGTTCTTGGCTTCCTTGGCGGCAGCGGCGAACGATTCACGGGTCATGATGGATGAACCAAGACCGGTTGCGCCGGCTACGCCTGCGAGCGCTGCGGCGCCCATAAAGCGACGACGGCTCAGACCACCTTCCGGTGCCTCCGGCGTATCCTTGGTCAGATCATCTCTTTTTTTCATAGCATCCAACTCCGTTATTGGTTATGGCGGTTATTGCTTCTCATGGCTTTCCGGGGCCTTATGTTTGGCTCCTCGGGACTACTCAGCTCACCTGTACCACCGGGATTTCTTCCGGGCGGCCGGGTGCGTTCTGACCACGGCGCTTGCCACGGCGCTTAACAATCAGTGGCGGGCACTTGTGGTCATCGAAATAGGTCATCTGGCAATCCAGGCAGTAGTGGCATTCCATGTAGTTGATGGTGCCATCCGGGTGGATCGCCTGTACTTCACACTCGTGGTCACACAGCCGGCAAGGGTTACCGCACTCCTTGCGGCGCTTGAGCCAGTCGAACACACGCAGCTTGGTGGGCAGCGCCAGCGCGGCACCCAGCGGGCACAGATAGCGGCAGTACACCTTGCGGGTGAAGATATTCACCACCAGCAGCAGCACGGCGTAGGTCACAAACGGCCAGCTACGGTCGAAATGCAGGGTGATAGCGGTTTTGAACGGCTCCACCTCGGCCATCTGCTCAGCGGTGGCCATGGACTCCAGGGACACACCGAACAGCACCAGCAGGATGATGTACTTGATCGCCCACAGCCGCTCGTGCCACACGAAAGGCACGGTGTACTGGGGCACTTTCAGTTTGCGGGCAATTTCGTTGATCAGCTCCTGCAGGGCGCCGAACGGGCACAGCCAGCCGCAGTACACCGCACGGCCCCAGAGCAGCACGATGCCGGCAACCACAGACCAGAGGATGAACAGCATCGGGTCGATCAGGAAGGTTTCCCAGGTAAAGCCGCTGATCAAACTGTTCACGAAGGTCAGCACGTTCACGATAGATAGCTGCCCGAGCGCGTACCAACCGATGAAGAACAGGGTGTAAACCAGGAAGCCGTGACGGATCCAGCGCATCATCTTCGGCTTCTGCACCAGCCAGTCCTGGAAGAACAGTATGAACAGCAGCACGGCAATGCCTGCGCCCAACACCATCAGCTGGAACTCTTTCTGGTACCACACCTGCACCCACAGGGGCTGCTCTTCCAGCCATTCCTCTTCGGTCAGAACCGGCTCGGCACGGGTGTAATACTGGTCCGGCAGCTGGTATTCCAGCGGGAATACCGCGAATTCGCTGTCCAGCGGGCCGGTCTGGCGCTTGACCGTCAGCTCCAGGGACCAGGGAGTACCCGGGTCAAACTTATGCTGCTGCCGGGCAATAAAAATGGCCATCTCGGAAAAGTCAGGCATGCCCTCGGCATAGACATCGCTGAGGCGGTAAAAGTCGAGATCCCGGAAGTTGAAGGTGTCACCAAACTGGCGAATCTGCACCCGGTCAAAGATACCGCCACGAACGTAGCCGGAACCTTTGAAGGAGTACTCACCATTGGCCATCACCGCGATGGCATGCTCACCGTCTTTCAGCTCGGACATCAGCCACTGGTACTGGCTCTCGCCCAGCAGGTTGCGGCCGATGGTGGGGGCATTCAGATAGGTGGCGTACAGGTCGATCAGCGGGTCATCCCGCTCATCCGGTGCGGCAGCTTCCACACCTTCAGCGGGGCCGCCCTTGAAAGCGTCGTCTACGGTACCGCGGGCCAGCAGCAGCCGGCGAACGGAACCATCTCCGGTCAATTCTTCCCAGGTCTTGTCCTGGAACGATTCGGTGTCTACTTCCGCTACCGGCGGGCGCTTGCTGCCTGCATTCACTTCGATCAGGCCCAGCTCGCCACCTACGCGGTGGGCGGTGCGCATGATCACTTCGTTGATCACCATCACGGTCACCGTGGCACCGGACAGGCCATCTACCGCCACACGGCGCTCGGATGACTTGCCACCTACCGTTACACGCTGGTCTGCTTTCAGCCCGGCGTACTGGTCAGTGAAGTCATGCATTTTTTGCTCGGGAATACCGATCAGCAGGATCGGTTCGTCGTGGTGGATAACCTTGGAGCCTTTGATCACCCCGTCGGTATCCAGCACCACCATGGCGTTCAGGGGCTTGCCGGAGTAGGCCGGAGTCTGGACAAAATCGATCGTCTGGTAGGCATAGCCCACCAGCTCTTCCCCGGCATAAAGTTCCTGGACGGCCCGGTTACCCTCAACCGGGCTGAAATCAGTCACCCCGGAAATGGCTCTCTCGATCACCTGGCGCCCGGCCAGCGGGTCGTATTCAGAGAGGGGTTGAGCGGAAACGGCGCTGGCCAGAAACAACAGCAAAAAAGACAAAGCAATCCGGGTGACAGCAATCACAAAGAATTCCCCAAACATGTTTGAATGACTACAAGGTTGGACGAGATTCCTGAAAAATCAAATACCTCTATGGGCATAGAGGCCCGAGGGCCTCAACCGGAATCAGAGACTCAGATCCATCAACCGCTGGGGGTCGGCGATGAACAGGCGGCTGCGATTAACCCGCACCAGCCCGCTGGATTTCAGGTCGGCCAGAATCCGTGAGAAGGTTTCAGGCTGCATGGCAAGGCGGGAGGCTACCAGGCACTTGGGCAACGGCAATTCCACTTCGCCGCCGTTGCGAGTTCCCTCCGGCAGCAGATCGATGAGATAGCGCACCAGGCGGTCACGGGCGCTCTGTACCGTCATGATTTCCAGGTCATGGAACCGGGTTACCGCACGCTGGGCATAGTGGCGCAGCGCAGCCTGTGCGTATTCCGGGTGCTGGGTGAGCAAATTCTGGTAGGCCTTCACCGGGATCATCAGCACTTCGCTGGATTTCAGCGCTTCGGCATAGCAGGCGTACTTGGGCGGGTCTGCATAGATCATCACCTCGGCAAAGCAGTCACCGGGCGCAAGGCTGTCCAGGGTGCGATCGATGCCGGAGGAGTCCAGGCGGTACAGCCGCAGCCGGCCGGAGATGACAAAGAAAAAATGGTGAGCCGGCATATCCTGGCGATACAGCAGCTGGTGATGGCCCAGGCGAAGCCGGCGGGACTGCTGGATCAGCCCGTCGAGATCTTCGTCTCGCAGAGTGCGGAACAAGGTGTGGTTACGGAGCGCATCAACGCCGTCCTGTTCGCTCAGGGTCTGGTTTACGGCTACCAGTACGGGCTTGGAGTATCGGTTGTCTGCAACTTGCATCATGGCCATCGGTGTATCCCCTGTGCATTTTCATGCATACAAAATCATTGTTTTAATACTAGAGGGTAGACACGCCGAATTCCCTCCCCCGATGGGGGTATCCGGGCAATTACCGCCTGACATTTGATCTAACTCAAATATTGATAAACGCGATGGCGGGTGCCTACCGCAAACATCAGCAGGCAAAGCCCTAAAAGACCGAACAACAGCATGAAAACCGCCGTGCGGATGCCCAGCCACTGGTTAATGGCACCAAAGGCCACGGGCAGCAGGAAGGCCACGGAGCAAGCGCTCACCAGCAGCAGGCCGGCAAACAGCGAGGCCTCGGCCCGGTTGGCCAGTATGACCTCCCGCTGCAAACTGCCCATGGCGCAGCCCAGGGCCACCCCCAGCAGGATTACCAACCCCCGTTCCAGGATAACCGGCAACGCGAAGTTGACCACGATATCCCCTTCCACCCCGCGGATGTGCAGGGTCATGGGCGGGTAGGACAACACAAACAGGGCAACCAGGCTGGCAATCAGTGCCAGGGCGGTCACCGGGGTGCTGCCCAGCCGGTCTGACAGCGCACCGCCGGCAATCTGGGCCAGCGCGCCGGGGATAACAAACCACTGGGCCATGCGGGCACCTGCCCCCAGCTGCAAGCCGAACTGGGCAGAGAGAAAGTCCGGCAACCAGAGGGCAAGGGCAAAAAAGCTGCCGGCCACCACGCCGAAATACAGGCACAGCGGGAGCGAGCGCCCGTTACGCAACAGCTCGGATACTGGCCGGCCCGTGGAACGAGCACCCTCCCCGGCGCCGTACTGGCGTGCGTCCGTGAGTAGTAGCACCAACGCAATCACCAGCAGCAGCACGGTCAGGTAGGCAAGGGGCACCCCCTGCCAGGAGTATGCTTCGTGGAACAGCGGAACCAGGTAATAGTTGAAGGCCGCACCGGTAACCCCGGCGCCAAAAATTCCGAGAACCAGCCCCAGCCTTTGCCGGCAATGGCTGGTCACATAATGCAGGCCGGCACTGTAAAAACCGCCCGCCAACCCAAGGCCCGCGGCCACAATCAGGTGTGCAGGGTAACTGTTGGCCACCAGCAGAAGCGCCATACACAAGGCCAGGCCGGTAAGGCAAAACAACATGACTGCCCGGGCACCGAAACGCCGGGCACACAGGCCCGCCGGAATGGCCAGCAGGGCGCTGACCGCCATCGGCGCCGCCAGCAGCACTCCGAACTGGACACTGGACAGCGCCAGCTGGGCCTTCACATGCACGCCCGCCACCGCAAACAGCGTCCAGCAACCGGCAGCCACCACAAAGCCTGCCAGTGCCAACGGCAATACCACCGCCAGCGAGGCCAGTTCTTCGTCGTCCTGTTCCGGAAGCGCGTGCATTTATTCACCCTGCAAAAAAACCAATTCTCAGTCTCGGCTTTTACGTAGCGCAAGGTCAAAAGCTATGATGGGTTACCAACTATCGGGGTAATTGACTATCCTCAAAGAGGTATCCCGAGTAGCGGCTTTCAGCCATAATCCGCCCGAAGCTGCCTTTTATATGACCATTATCCGGAACACCTGCTACGAATGACTTCCAGAAGCCCGCTGGTAAACCGACTGGCCGTTGCGATCGGCGCTATTGTCCTGACGGCTATCGTCAGCATGGCCACTACCCTCGGCATTTCCAGCAGCATCGAGGGCAACGCGACCGCCATTAACCAGGCCGGCGCCCTGCGCATGGCAGCATTCCAGCTTGCAGCCCGCTCCGCCACTACAGACCTGACCAACGGCGATGCCAGTATCGAAGCCCAGACAGCCAGTTACCAGAACCGGCTGGAAACCTCCGCCATTGTGCGCTCCATACCACGCAGCACCGACCACCCGCTGGCTCTGCAGTACCAGAAGGTCAAGCAGTTGTGGCTGACCCGGCTGAAGCCGGAAATCGAGCAGCATGAGGCCGGCACACCGCTGACCCCCGCTATCGTGGCGTCCATCGAACAGTACACCAGCGAAGTCGACCTGCTGGTTTCCATGCTGGAGCAACGCACGGAAGCCCGTATCGACCTGCTGCTGCTGATCCAGATCATCAGCATGATTTTTTCCATCCTGATTGTGATGGCACTGTTCCTGGACCTGAAAAACCGGGTACTCCGCCCGCTGCGCAAACTGATCCACATTGCCACTGCCGTGGGTGAGCAGGACTTTTCCCACAAGGCCAACCTGAAAGGCAACGACGAACTGGCCCGGTTGGGCCAGGCCTTTGACCAGATGACCAGCGAACTGGCTCTGACCTACTACGAGCTGGAAAACCGGGTACAACGGAAAACCGAAGAACTGGAAATCAGCCACTCCGCCCTGCAGGCCATGCACGTTGCCAGCCGCGGCCTGTTCGCCAACCACGACCTGTGCAGCGGTGCCATTCCAATCCTGCAGGAGCTGGAGCGGCTTCTGGGCATCGGCCCTATCCGCCTGTACCTGCATGAAAAAGGCTCACCAGAACCCATCGAGGCGGTAACCACCGCCACCAGCAAGCGCCCGTTCTACTGCCGGGACCACCACTGCAACGCGTGCCTGGTCACACCCGAGGTGTACGACGACCTGCCACTGGAAGGCAACGACGGCCGTCGCCTGTTGCTGCCCATCCGCACCCCGGGCCAGTTGCTGGGCACGCTGGAAGTCTGGTATCCCGCTGACAAGGGCTTGCCGGATATGTCACGCCGACTGCTGGAAACCATGACCGACCAGCTGGCCACGGCCATATTCCTGGAACGCCAGATTACCGAAGAGCAGCAACAAACCCTGGCCGAGGAGCGCACCGTCATCGCCCGGGAACTGCACGATTCCCTGGCCCAGTCCCTGTCCTACCTGAAAATGCAGGTAACACGGCTGCGCCGGCTCAATATCAGTGGTGACCAGGAAAAACTGCACAGCGAGATCCTGGACGAACTCAGCACCGGCCTGAACAGTGCCTACCGCCAGTTGCGGGAGCTACTGGCCACCTTCCGCCTGAAACTGGATACACCGGACCTGGCCAGTGCCCTGAGCAAAACCATCGATGAGTTCTCTGAACGGCTGGGCCGGCCGGTGGCACTGGAGTACAACCTGCCGCCCCAGACCCTGTCGCCCAACGAAGAGATCCACACCCTGCAGATTATCCGGGAAGGCCTGGCCAATGCCGTCAAGCATGCCGATGCCACCGACATTGCTGTAGAGGTCGTATTTGAATCTCCCAGAGTCTGTGCCCGTATCAGGGATAACGGCAAAGGCCTGCCCGGAGGCGGACAACCCGTGAACCACTACGGCATGGTGATCATGCAGGACCGGGCCAGGACTCTGGGCGGAACCGTAGAAGTGAAAAACCGGGAGGAAGGCGGCGTGGAAGTTGAGTTAACATTCGTTCCCAAAAGCCGGAACCTGATTGCCGTGCAGTCATCAACCGCCTGAACCGACAAATGCCTTAAACGAGAAAGAATATGTCTGAAACACCCGCAAGTATCCTGCTGATAGACGATCATCCCTTGCTGCGCCAGGGCATCAAGCAATTGATCAGCATGGAACAGGATATGGAAGTTGTCGGCGAAGCCAGCAACGCCGCCGACGGCATCCGGATGGCGACCGAGATAGAGCCCGACCTGATCCTGATGGACCTGAACATGCCGGAGATGGACGGCATTGAAGCCCTGAAAAGGCTCAGGGCCCAGAACATCAGCTCCCGCATTATCATGTTCACCGTTTCAGACCAGGAAGACGACGTGGTTGCCGCCCTGCGCGCCGGCGCTGATGGCTATCTGCTCAAGGACATGGAACCGGACGACATGATCGCCCAGCTGCACCAGGCAGCCGTTGGCAAAATGGTGATCAGCGACCGGCTGACCACCCTGCTGGCCGAAGCCCTGCGCTCCAACAAGCCGCAACAGGCCTCGCGCCCGGATTTCGACAGCCTGACCCCACGCGAAAAGGACATCCTGAAACTGATCGCCGAAGGCCTGTCCAACAAGATGATCGGCCGCAAACTCGACATCAGCGACGGCACAGTGAAAGTCCACGTAAAACACCTGCTCAAGAAACTGAGCCTGCGCTCCCGGGTAGAGGTTGCCGTGTGGGCTGTGGAAGAAGGCCTGCACAAGGGCTGAGTTATATCAAATCACCCCCGGGTTTTTTGCTTTACTCTGGGCGGGTTTCTGACCGCCCGGAGTAAACCATGGCCTTTTCGCTACCCCCCATTGCTGCCCTGCACAGCCCCTTGATGGATCAATCCCTGGCAGTGCTGAAAGAGTTCCTGCCCTCGCCGGCACCGGCTCTGGGCACCATTGAACGGTCAATCCCCATACCTTTCAAACAGCTGGTCGCGGAAGCTCCGCTTAACCGGCTGTTTGCCGAGGCCATGGCCGAGGGGGAATTTGATGACTTCGAGGGCCGGCGAATCCGGCTGGAAGTAAACGGCGGCCACCCCGGGATAACCTTCGGTTTCTGGGCCGGGCGTTTGCGCATTGTCGACGGCCCGGGCGAAGCCACCATCCGTGGCTCCCTGGCCGCGTTCAAAACCCTCGCCGAGCGCAAGCAGGACCCGGACCAGCTGTTTTTCCAGCGCCGCCTGGTGATTGAAGGCGACACCGAACTGGGGCTGGCCCTGAAAAACCTGCTGGACAGCCTGGAATGGGATTTCAGCCCACGGAAACTGCTCTTCACCAAGTCCTGAACAAGCTCAGGCGCGGCTAAGCGCCTGCAGCTCGTCCAGCGACAAAAGGTCTGACCGGGACAACTGATCAAGCGCCGTTTTGCCCATCAGCGAAAGTGTCAGCTCGGTTTCATACCGGATATTGGTCAGCAGGTTTTCAACAGCCGCCTGACCACCGGCCGCCAGGGCATAGCCCCAGGGGCGCCCTATCAGGCAACCACTAGCCCCCAGGCACAATGCCCGGACAACATCCTGGCCGGTCTGAACACCACCATCCACCAGCACCTGGCATTCCCCGGCCACTGCATCCACCATGGCGGGCAAGGCGCTCAGTGAAGCCGGCGCGCCGTCCAGCTGACGACCACCATGATTTGATACCACAATGGCGTCGGCCCCGACCGCCACCGCCGAGCGGGCGTCCTCCGGCTCCATCACGCCCTTGATCACCAGCTTGCCCGGCCAGTTTTCCCGCACCCAATCCAGGTCTTTCCAGGTAACCGATGGATCAAACTGACTTTCGACCCAGGCCTTGAAGTCCTCAGGTTTACGCCCGGAGGGCACCACACTGGCCAGGTTTCCGAAGGTCAGCGGCTTGCCGCCAAGAGCAACACGGGACAGCCAGCGCGGATGGCCCAACAGGTCCGCTGCCTTGCGCAGCTTGCCAACGGCAGACAGGCCTCCGTTCATACCGTTACGGACATCCCTGTATCTCAGCCCCAAGCGGGCCAGGTCGACGGTAAACACCAGCACCCGATAACCGGCCTGCCAGGCCCGGCGCAGCAGGTCTGCAGAGAAGTTTCGGTCCTTCAGGACATAAAGCTGGAACCAGCGGTCTGTCTCCGGCGCAGCCTCGGCCACTTCCTCGACAGAACAGATAGAGACCGTGCTCAGGCAGAAAGGTATTCCTGACTGGCCCGCGGCCCGGGCAGCCTGGGTTTCGCCCCGGGTAGCCAGCATACCGGCCAGCCCCATGGGCGCCAGGCCCAGCGGCAAGGCCACCGGCTGGCCCAGTAACGTGGAGGAGGTATCCACCGCCGAGACATCCTGCATGACCCGCTGCCGGAAACGCCATTGCCCAAAGGCCTCACGGTTTGCGCGCTGGGTGGATTCAGAAAAGGCGCCGCCATCCAGGTAATCAAACAGCATGCGGGGTAAACGGCGCCTTGCAAGCAGCCGGTAATCATCAACGGAGGCCGGAGCCAGCATGGAAAACTCCTGTTTTTATTGTGTTTGCTACGGAATTCTCTATAACCGCGTTCGCGAGCGCAAGCCTGCCGAAACAACCAGTCAGTTAATCGGTTTTTCCTCCTTCAACCCCATTTTCTTGAGGATCATCATAGCCGGGCACCACTTGGTGAACGATGACTGAATCAGGTTCAGGGCAATAAAGCCGGTGAACAGCAGCCAGTAAGGGCTCACATAGTGGGCGAGCAGAATGGAAATCAGGATGAACACGCCTGCCATCAGGCGGAGTCCTTCGTTGATTGTCATAGCAAACCTCCTGAAGAAACTGGAATTACAGTTATACACCCGGGTGCCGGTCAGCGCATATCAAAAAACTCCCGGTGCATCCGCCGGGCCGGCATACCCCATTTCCGGAACTGGTTGAACAGCGTATTGGCCAGCCCCACCGGGCCGCAGTACCACAGGCTGGCATTCTGCCAGTCGGGTACCGCATCCCGGATTTCCTCCGGCGTCAGCCGGCCTTCGGTGCGGCTGCATCGAATGACCAGGTTAACGCCCGCGGCTTCCGCATCTGCCCGCAACTTTGCGAGGGCCTCCTCGCTGACATCCGCAGTAGGATGGAACAGATAGACAGTGCGGCTGTCAGGACGGCCCGCCAGGCGACCCATCCGGGCAATAAAGGGAGTAATACCGATGCCCGCCCCTACCCAGATCTGGGTGCGGCAATCATCTTCAAAATCAAAGCCGCCATAGGGCCCCTCCAACGTAACAGGCATACCCTCGCCGATCCGGCGGCTGGCCCGGCGGGTGTGGTCCCCCAGTTCCTTGACCACAAACTTCAGGCACCGGGTTTCCGGGTTCCAGTCTGATGCAATGGTGTAAGGGTGCGGGCCTTCCGCAGCATCCGACGTGATAAAGGCAAACTGCCCGGGGTTATGGCCAGACCACCCCTGCGTTACCTTCACCAGAAATTCGAAAACTTTCAGCTCCGGATATCGGGTGACCGAAACCACCTCCCCCGGTACCTTCCGAACCTTGCCCGGCCAGCCCACCAGCAGCAAAACGGCTGCAACACTGCCAGCCACAACAGCGGCCTGAGTCAGCCAGCCAATGGGCGCTGCCCAGTAATCAAACTCCATCAGGATAAAGCTGTGCCAGGCTAGGGGCAGGAACACCACCGCCAGCAATTTGTGGGTTTTACGGAACAGGTGGTAGGGAAAAGCCTTCGCCAGCGCCAGCACAATCAGCACCGCAGCCGCATAGAAGGCCCACTCGCCCAAAGTTTCTGCCAGCCCCCTTTGGCTGCGGAACCAGGCTTCAAGACCGGTGAGTTGCTGCCCGGCCCCTTTGCCGGCCGGCTTCTCCAGCCAGCCCCAGCCCACCATCCACTTGGTGCCCTGCGCCCACCACCAGTGCAACGTGGCCAGTACCAGCGAGCCAATGCCCAGCCATTTGTGCAGCCGGTACACCTTGTCCAGGCCACCAACCCAACGCTCCAGAATCCGGAGCCGCAGCACCAGCACCAGAGCCACCGCCATCATGACCACAGCAAGAACCCCCGAATACTGCACAAACACCGACCGGAACGGGAAGTAAGCAAACGGGCTCACCCAGAGGCTATCGGCTACGAACCAGACAGCACTGACGACTGCAACCAGCCCCCAGAAAAACAACGGAATACGCGACATGGCAATTTCCTCTGCGTCGCCATCAACAAATAGCAAACTACGCTTACCACCGATCGTAATGCTTGAGGTAAATCAAACCGGGTGACCTTTACACGGCTTTTACCTACACCCTGAACCACGGCTTGTTCACCTTGCTTCTTGCGTAATCGGCAATCACCTACCAGAATAAAGCAATTGATTACTTTCTTTCAGGGAAGCTCCAATGGCAACCACAAAAGCGCCCGATAAACGCACCTACCAAAGCACCGAACTGCGCCAGTCCGCCACTATCGAAGCGGTTATTCAGCTGTGTGCCGAGCAGGACCCGGCTACCCTGACCACCGCCCGGATTGCCGATGAAGTGGGGCTGTCGCAGGGGGCGCTGTTCAAGCATTTCCCGAACAAGAACCGGTTGTGGGAATCCGTGGCAGGCTGGGTCTCGGAGCAACTGACCAGCCAGGTGTTCCGGGAGGCGGACCGGCACGAACACGCTGATCAGGCCCTGGAAGCCATGTTTCGCGCCCATGTGGGCTTTATCGCCCGACACCCGGGCATTCCCCGCCTGATGCTGGGTGAGCTGCAAAAACCCGGCAACGGCCCCGCCAAAACCATCGTCCGCCAGGCCCTTGCCCGCTACCGCAAAAAGGTGGTCGGTTTACTGAAGCTAGGCATCGAACAGGGGCGCATAGCCGCCGGTATCGATACCGAAGCGGCGGCGGTGTTGTACCTCGGCGCCATTCAGGGGCTGGTGGTTCAGGCAATGGTCAGCGGAGAGATTGCGACGCTTGAGCAGACTGCCCCCCGAGTTTTCAAACTTTACAGCGCCAGTTTTCAGGAGATGAGCAATGACCCGGAAAAATAAACTGACCCTGGCGCTGGCCCTGATTGTCGGCATTGCCTTTGTGGTGATCATGATAAAACTGAAACAGCCACCGGAAAGGGGCGAGGCACAGGCAAGTGCAACGCCGGTGCGGATAATGGAAATCACTCCCCGTAAGTTCCGTACCGAAGCCCGCGGCTATGGTCAGGTGCTGCCGGCCCGAAGCTGGAATGCGGTGGCCAACGTGGGTGGCCGGGTTATCTGGAAACACCCGGATCTGGAGAGCGGCAATATGATCCCAGAGGGCACGCGGCTGCTTGAAATCGACCCTACCCGTTACGAGCTGGCCGAAGCTTCCGCCAGGGCGGACCTGACAGGCATTGAAGCGGAACTGCGACAGCTTGAGCAGGAAGAACTCAATACCGGCGAGTTACTGAAGCTGGAAGAACGCCGGTTGACACTGGCCCGTCGGGAGCTGGACCGGGCAGAAACCCTGGTGGCGCGGGGTGCCCTGTCGCAAACCCGGTACGACGAGCAGCAACGGGCCACCTTGCAACAGGAGCAGGCGGTCCAGTCCCTGCGCAACCAGCTGAACCTGGTTCCGGTCCGACGTGACACCCTGCAGGCCCGCAAGGCCCGAGCGGAATCTTCCCTGGCCAGTGCCCGGGAAGACCTGGACGACACCCGTTTTGAAGCGCCCTGGGATCTGCGTGTCCACCAGGCCGACATCGACACTGGCCAGCATGTCAGCCCCGGGCAGACGCTGTTTATTGCCGACGACATCACCCGCGCCGAAGCCACCGTGCAGCTGGTAGTGGCGGAACTGCGCCGGGTGCTGTCGCAGCTGTCCGGGCGCAGCCTGCCGGAAACGGGCTCCACCAACCACTTCACCGACTTTCATGACCAATTGCCCCTGGGCGAACTTGATATCCGGGTAACCCCCACCAACGTGCCGGATGCCCACTGGCCCGGCAAACTCACCCGGGTCACCAGCAGCCTGGACCCGGCCACCCGCACAGTCCAGGCCGTTATTTCTGTAGACGAACCCTACCGCAACGCCAATCCGCCAGCACGCCCGCCCCTGGTCCGCAATATGTTCGTGCAGGCCAGCATTACCGCGCAGACTCCCGAGCCCGTCATCGTCATCCCGGCCAGCGCGGTGCATCAGGGTGTGGTCTACCTTGCCGATGAGGACAACCGCCTGCAGCGCCAGCCAGTGTCTGTCGCCTGGCAACAAGGTGAAGATGTCATTATCGATGACGGACTGGCACCGGGAGACCGGCTGGTTCTGGATGACCTGGTTCCTGCCATCGACGGCACCCTGCTTGCTCCGGGAGATCAGCCATGATCCGCTGGTTCGCGGGGCATCCGACCGCCGGCAACCTGCTGCTGATCCTGATTCTGGCAGTAGGCCTGTTCGCTGCCCCCAACCTGACCCGGGAAACCTTCCCCGACTACCTGCCGCCGGAAGTCAGCATCACCATGGAATACCGGGGTGCCACCGCTGCGGATGTGGAGGAAGCCATCTGCCAGCGGCTGGGTGAAGCACTGCAGCGGGTGGATTACATGAAGGAGGTTTCCTGTACCGCCCGGGACAACCAGGCCCAGACCATAGCCAGCATGGAACCCCGGGGCGACATGGGCCGGTTCCTGGATGATATCCGCACGGAAATCGAAGCCCTGACCGACCTGCCCGAAGAAGCCGAAGACCCGGTCATCCGGGAGCTTTATCGCACCAGCCTGGTGGCGGCCATCGCCGTGTACGGGCCCATGAGTTTCTCTCACCTGGAAGCCTACACCAGCCAGCTGGAAGACCGCCTGTTCGCCATGGACGGTGTGGCCGATGTGATTCCCGTGGGCCTGTCCCAGCGCCAGTGGCACATCGAAGTATCCCGCGACCAGCTACGCCAGTATGGCCTCGGCGTACGCGACATAGCCCGGGCCATCAACAGCCAGAACCTGGACATGCCCCTGGGCACCATCGAGACCGACAGCCAGGACATCCAGCTGCGGTTTGTGGATGAACGCCGTTCCCTGCAGGCCCTCGCCGAGTTGCCGGTTATAGGCGGACAAGCCGGCGCTGTGCTGACGCTGGGCGACATTGCCACCATCACCGAGGCCCACGAACGGGAAGAAGAACGGGTGGATTTCAACGGCCAGCGCGCCATCGTTCTGGAGATCCACAAGAACCGCCACGACGATGCCCTGCGGGTGATGGATTCCCTGGAAGCCTTTATCGACGAGGAAAAAGCCCGCCGTGGTGGCAATGTCGAGCTGGAAATCACCCAGAACATGACCTCGATTGTGAAGGACCGCCTGCAAATGCTGGTGGGCAACGGCATCACGGGGCTGGTGCTGGTGGGCCTGGTGATGGCCCTGTTCTTCCGCCCCCGCCTTGCCTTCTGGGCCCTGTTCTTCCGCCCCCGCCTTTGCCGGTGCCTTTGTGGTGATGGCCCTCACCGGCCTGTCCCTGAACATGATTACCCTGGTGGCACTGCTGATGGCCATCGGTATTGTGATGGACGATTCGGTGGTGATCACCGACAACATTGCCCAGTGGCACGCCGACGGCAACAGCCCGCTGGAGGCGGCTGCCAAAGGAACCCAGGAGATTCTGCCCGGGGTGTTGTCCTCCTTCCTGACCACGGTGTCCGTGTTCATCCCGCTGGCGTTTCTGGCCGGAGAGCTGGGAGCGGTGCTGGAGGTACTGCCAGTGGTGCTGATTGCCGCGCTGGCCGCCTCGCTGATCGAAGCCTTCTGGATACTACCTCACCATCTTAAAAGCGGCCTGGGCAAAAGGCGCGAGAAGGCCCCTTCCCGCTTTCGTTCCGCCTTCGACAACGGCTTTGAAAACGTCCGGGAGAAAGTGGGGCAACTGGCCGACCGCGCCATCCGGTTCCGCTACGGCGTACTGGCCGCCATGCTGCTGATACTGCTGGGTTCGGTGGGGCTGATGGCCGGCGGCCATGTGCGCATGGAAGCCATGCCGGAAATCGACGGCGATGTACTCGAAGCCCGGGTACTGATGCCCCAGGGCACTCCCCTGCACCAGACCCGGGCCATTACCGAACGCATAACCTCGGCCATGCTGCGGCTCAACGAGGAATACACGCCAGACCAGCCCGACCAGCAAGCGCTGGTGCAAAACATCCAGACCCGCTTCAACCAGCACGCCGGCGCCGGTGAAAAAGGCGCCCACGTGGCCACGGTGATGGCCGATTTGCTGACCGCGGAGCTGCGCACCGTGGACCTGGCTACCCTCACCGACCGCTGGTATGAAGAGATCGGAGATATCCCCGGCCTGATCGCCCTCAACATCCAGGAACCCGGTTTCGGCCCCGCGGGCATCCCCATTGAAGTGCGCCTGCAGGGTACTGACCTGGATGAGCTGAAAGCCGCCGCCCGGTATCTGAGCGACGAAGTTGCCCTTTATAACGGTACCTTCAACGTGCTGGATGATCTTCGCCCCGGCAAGCCCCAGCGCACCCTGTCGCTGAACGACCGCGCCCTGTCGCTCGGATTGACGGCATCCGACGTGGCCAGCCAGATCCGAACCGGGCTGCTCGGGGATATTGTGGATACGGTGCAGATTGGTGATCAGCACATCGAAATCCTGGTGCGCCAGACCAGCGCCGAACGCAACACCCGCCAGTTCCTGGAAGACACCGTGATCACCACCGGCAAGGGCCAGATGGTGCCCCTGCGGGAGGTGGCCGATATAACCGAGGAACGCCAGTGGGCGCAGGTGACCCGGATTGACGGCCTGCGCACGGTCACCGTGTCTGCCGATGTGAACGGCCGGACGACCAACGCCGATGCCATCGTGGCGGATTTGCAGAGCCAGGTATTCCCGAAACTTCAGGAGCAATGGCCGGAAATCACCCTGCAGGTCGAAGGCCAGACCGCCCGCTCCCGGGAAACCGGCCAGTCCATCGCCCGGGGCTTGCTGATCGGCCTGCTGGGGATCTTCCTGATTCTGTCGTTCCAGTTCCGTAGTTACCTGGAGCCGGTCATCGTGATGCTGGCCATTCCGGTCGCATTTATGGGTGCCGTCTGGGGCCACCTGCTGATGGGCTACAACCTGTCCATGCCCTCACTGATCGGTGCCGCGTCACTGGCCGGGATTGTGGTGAACAACGCCATCCTGCTGGTGCAGTTCATCAAGAGCTACCGGGAACAGGGCATGAGCGCACAGGAAGCTGCCGGTGCCGCCAGCCGGGCTCGCTTCCGGGCCATCCTGATTACCACCAGCACTACGGTCGCTGGCATGCTGCCGCTGCTGGCGGAAACCAGCACCCAGGCCATGGCGGTGATTCCACTCGTGATCTCGGTGGTGTTCGGCTTGCTGGTATCCACCGTGCTGATCCTGGTGGCCTTGCCAGCGCTCTATGCCATTCTTGAGGATCTGGGTTGGGCCCGGAATAACGGGCCCTGACGCAAAAGGCCGGGTTCAATGCCCCGGCCTTTTGCTAGTGCTCAGGCACCTACCAGGTCCATGCCCGGCTTGCCATACCAATACCCGTTGCAGGGTGGTGCCTCTACCAGCTGCAGCGGGTCGGCGGCCGGCACTTGCCCCCGGCGGACCTGATCAAAACGTTTGACCACCTCGTCCATGCCCTGATGTTCCGGGCTCAGGCGCACAGTGCTGACCCCCATGCGCTCCATATCCGGTAGCTCCCGCATCAGGTCATAGCGGGAACCGGAGAGTGTGGAGATGCCGTTAATGCGGAACAGTTCCTGGCTCTCCCGGGAGCGCAGTTCCATGCCATCCGGATGCTCCAGGCAACGGAACTCGCAATTGTCCTTGGGCAGGTTGTAATGGCGGGCGGTAAAGCAGCGGGACGACCAGGCCAGCGGCAGGAAGCCCCAGGAGAACACTTCGGCAGGCAGGTCCAGGCCTTCAGCCTTCAGCTCGCTGATTAACTGCCCCAGGGTTTCCTTGCCCAATTCCACCGGCAGGTTCCAGCCCTGCAAGCCCTGCCTGGCCAGGATTTTCAGGGTGGCCACGTTGTAGATGTTCATGGACGGGCCGGTGATAAACGGAATCTTGTTGCGGACAGCCACCTGCAGGGCGCTCTGGTCGTTCGCTTCCACCAGGAATTCGTCCTGTTCACAGAACCGGCGCAGACGGCGCAGGTCCGCTTCGGATTCAATCAGCGTGAGGGTGGAGAGCACCACATTCTTGCCACAGGCTTTCAAATCCCGGGCCAGGTCCAGCCAGTCATCAGGTTTCAGTTCCCGGCGGCGGGAGCACACCACCTCGCCAAGATAGATGGTATCGACCGGCCATTCCGCGGCCTTGGCATAGAAATCAAACACGCTTTGCTTGGACCAGAACCAGAGGATCGGGCCCAGGGATAGCTTCATCATGATGGATACAACCTTATTTCCACTTGCGATGGTAGGCGCCGATGGTGGTCAGGCCACCTTCGGAAAGGCCAGACAGGGTGTTACGCCAGGCATCCTCTACCGTGAACATGCCCGGGTGCGCCGCCAGCCCGTCCAGCGCCTGGCGCCAGGTGCGGGCCACGTCGGCAATGTAGGCGGGGCTGCGTTGCCGGCCTTCGATTTTCACCGCGCTGATGCCCAGTTCCTGCAGCTCCGGCAGGATATCCATGGTGTTCAGGCTGACCGGTTCTTCAATGGCGTGGTACACACTGCCTTCCACTTCAAAGCGGCCTTTGCACAGCGTGGGATAACCTGCGTTTTCACCGGGGCCGTAGCGGTCGATCAGCACATCGTTCAGGCGCGACTCCAGCCCCTGCGGGGTTTCCTGCCAGCGCACGGCCTTGGCCGGAGAGCAGGCACCACGGGTGTTCGGGGATTCATCGGTGAGATAGGACGACAGATAACAACGGCCTTCCGCCATGATGCACAGACTGCCAAAGGCAAACACTTCCAGTTCAACAGGGCTGTGTTTAGCGACACCCCGTACCTGGTCCAGCGACAATACGCGGGGTAATACGGCGCGGCGGATATCGAAGTTGTCTTTGTAGAACGAGAGGGCCTCGTGGCTGGTGGCCGACCCCTGTACCGACAGGTGGCGGGGGATGTGCGGGTATTTGTTGGCGGCGTAGTCCAGCAGGCCCATATCGGCCAGGATGATGGCATCCACACCAATGGATGCTGCCCGGTCTACCGCACCTTTCCAGTGCTCCCAGCCGTCTGGCTGCGGATAGGTGTTGATGGCACAGAACACACGGCTGCCTTTGGAGTGGGCGTATTCAATGCCCTCCCCGGCGCGTTTCTCGTTGAAATTCAGGCCGGCAAACTGGCGGGCGTTGGTGCTGTCTCGGAAACCGAAGTAAACCGCATCGGCACCATTGTCCACAGCGGTTTTCAGGGCCGGCAGGCTACCGGCAGGGCAGACAAGTTCCATTACACTCCTCCACGTGGTGAAGGAGCTAACCTACTGCCCCGGGCCTGCCGGCGCATTGACCATTGTCAGACCGGGGTCAGATCAGGTCATCATCGTTGTTGCGGGCCTGGCGGACATCCCGGGCTACCGCGCCGCAGATCACGCCCAGCACCACCAGGGTGATGGCCGGCCACACCAGGATATAAGCACCGTAAACCAGTTCGTTTGTCATTTCGCACCCTCCGGAATCAGGCCGGCAGTGCCTTCACTGTCGGCGTCGTCATAGTCACCAACCCGTTTCTTGATCAGGTCGAAGTCAAAGCGTTCTTCCTTGCTGAGCAGGGTCATGGCGGTACACACCACGGCACTGGCACCGTAGGCCGTCAGTGAGGCTACCAACACCATGTAGTCCCTCAGGAACCCGGTGGCGAACATCAGCATGGCCACCAGTGTTATGGCACCGGCAACCAGTCCTGCCGCGCGGCCAAAGAAACCGAACACCATCATGCCGATCACCACGGCTCCGCCGACAGACGCCAGGATCTCGAAGGCCAGTACGGTCATACCGGTCATTTCCAGCAGCTCAAAGCGGGCAATACAGAACAGCGCCATGGCCACCACCACCGACCAGGTGAAGGCGGAATTGGTGACCCTGTCCCAGTAGCAACTGACGATCACCGGAAACACGATGGCACCCCAGAGTGCGCCGACGAACACCAGCATCACCAGGATATCCAGCGAGAAGCTGGCAAAGATCAGCCCCGCCACGGTAGCCACAATCATGGTGATGCGGCCAACCAGCATCATCACTTTCGGGTTTGGGTTGTCCTTGGCGATGTTCTTGCCGTAGACATCCGCCATCATGATGGTAGACAGCGCGGACAGGTCAGAATCCGCGGTGGACGACAGCGAGCCGATCACCAGGATAAAGAACAGGGCCACGAAGAACGGCGACAGGTAGGTAGACACCATCTGCGGAATCAGGTTATTCATCTTGCCGTCGATGGGCTCTACACCAACCGACAGCGCCATCAGGCCAATCATGCCCAGGCCGATCACAATTGCACCGTAACCGATGGTGGCGGTCACGAAGGTAGACTTGATGTTCTTCTCGCGCACCGCAAACAGGCGCTGGGAAATGGTCTGGTTACCGATGGCATAGGCCAGAACCGCCACAAAGAAAGGTGCGCCCTGGTTCATGATGGCTTCCACCGAGAACAGGTTGGCCTGCTCGTCGGTCATCTTGCTCAGGCCTTCCACCATGACGCTGGGGCCGCCTGCAGAGTAGAGAACCGCAGGGATAATAATAATGGCAATCGCCATCAGCGCCACCAGCTGGGCAAAGTCGGTAAACACCGAGGCCCGGAAACCGGACGTCAGCGTGTAGGCCAACACGCCCACACCGGCCACAATCACACCGGTTTCGAAAGACAACGGCGACAGCACCGACACCAGCGCACCGGCGGCCGTGAAGTTGACCATCAGGCTGATAATGCTGCCCAGCACGTTGGACCCGGCCAGGATCAGCTGGCTGGAAGAACCATGACGGGCGTGGATCAGCTCACCCAGGGTATGGCCGTTGGGGGCCAGCTTGCGGAACCGGCGGCCGAAGGGGTAGATGAACAGGATCATCAGCGCGCCCCAGAGGCCATAATGGATCGGCCCGGACACCCCGTAGGTGTACCCGGAGGTGGCTGCCGCGTAGAAAGACGCAGCCCAGATCCAGGTGGCGGTCATACTGGCCGCGCCCATACCGAAACCGACATGGTGACCGGCTACCATAAAGCCGGAGGTATCTTCTTTTTCCTTGCGAATCAGCAAGGTAAGCAGGTAGGTACCGCCGTAGAAGGCGGCAAGCAGTAACAATACGGTGATTGTCGAAAATTGGGTAAATCCGTTCTCGTTCAAATCTCAACCTCTGTTCAAAACGACAGAAACCCACCGGCAGTCTGCAACGCACAGGTTGCTCGCCAGGGTGGAGCCATTCGTCTGGAAAGTCCGCACACGCGGAGGTGTTGCAGCGGGGCAACGAAAGGTGGGCAGGGGCGCCCGGAGGTCAGACTTGCTAAGGGAAGCTCAGATGGGCCAGCTGGCCACGAAAGTCTTTAGATGTCATGGTATTTTCTGTCCTCTTCACCACAAATAGAAACAGCCCGGAGGAGGGAGCGCCAAACCATACGCATTTGGCACCCCCTAGTCCAGTCTTTAGAGGACAGAATATTAGTGTACGATCAGATAATCCGTGAGAACCGCTGGCTGGCGCCCTCTTTACGGTACAGATCGAAGATCTGGCAAATGGCCCGGATCAGCAGCCGTCCGGCCGGCTGAACCTGCAGCACGGAACCGGAATCCGCAATCAGCTCGTCCTGGATCATCGGCTTCAGGCGGCTCATTTCATCCGCGAAGTAGCGGTCGAAATCTTCGTTCCATTTATCGGCAAACTGCTTGCGATCGAGCCGGAACTGGCAGATCAGCTGGCCGATCACCCAGCGGCGAATACGGTCGTCGCGGGTCAGGCCTACGCCACGGATGATGGCCAGCTGGCCGGCATCGATGGACGCTTCCCACGACGGCAGGTCGTGGTTGTTCTGGAAGTAGGCATCGTCGGTCTGGCCGATAGCAGACACACCCAGAGACACCAGGTCGCAATCAGAGTGGGTGGTGTAACCCTGGAAGTTCCGGTGCAGGCGGCCTTCGCGCTGGGCCACCGCCAGGCTGTCGTCCGGCTTGGCGAAGTGGTCCATACCGATGTATTCGTAGCCGGCTTCCAGCAGGCGATTGATGGTGTTGTGCAGAATGGTCAGCTTCTGCTGCGGGCTCGGCAGGGTGTCAGCCTGGATACGGGTCTGCGGGTAGAACCGGTCCGGCAGGTGCGCGTAGCTGAACACCGAGAGGCGGTCCGGAGACATCTCGATCACCGACTCCAGGGTTTCGGCAAAGCTTTCCGGAGTCTGGTGCGGCAGGCCGTAGATCAGGTCCAGGTTGATGGAGCGGAAGCCGATACGGCGGGCTTCGTTCAGCACTGCTTCGGTCATCTCCCGGGGCTGGATGCGGTTCACCGCTTTCTGCACTTCCGGGTTCACATCCTGCACGCCCAGGCTGATGCGGTTGAAGCCCAGTTCCCACAGGGTCGACAGGGTATCTTCGTCCACTTCACGGGGGTCGATTTCCACGCTGTAGTCCCGCTCATCGCCAGACTGCAGGTTAAACAACTCACCGTAACCAGCCATCAGGTGCTGCATCACATCCCGGGGCAGGAAGGTGGGTGTGCCACCGCCCCAGTGCAGCTGCTGGACGGGCCGGTCGGCACCGAACAGTTTCGACTGGATGGCCGCCTCTTTCAGTACCCGCTCAACATAAGGCATGGCCTTGTCGCGCTTCTTGGTAATCACCTTGTTGCAGGCGCAGTAGTAGCAGAGGTGCGCACAGAACGGCAGGTGGGTGTAGAGCGAGATTGGCCCGCCGGAGGCCTTGCTGCGGCCTGCCGCTTTAACCATGTCTTCAATGGAATAGTTCGGGGTGAACTCCACCGCCGTGGGGTACGACGTGTAGCGTGGGCCGCTCAGGTCATAGCGGCGGATAAGCGCCTCGTCCCAAATAAAAGCGGGCAGGTTGTTTGCTGCAGCAGTATCAGAAGCCATAGTAAAACTCTAACGTCGAATAGGATTGGCAAGCCGGAAAGCGCGGATTATGCCTGACCGGCGACAGTCACTGTTTGATGCGAATCAGCTGAGTGTACCAGCTTAACCAATGAACCACCCTTGCGCCCATGGCGTATTCTGCCTACCTCTAAAGGATAAACTCAGCCGGAGCCCGACATGGCCAATCTCATCCTGATTCTGGGCGATCAGCTCAGCCCCCGACTCTCTGCCCTGGATGGCGCAGACAAGGAAAACGACCTGATCGTGATGGCCGAAGTTCACAGCGAAGCCAGCTACACCAACCACCACAAGAAGAAGCTGGCATTCATATTCAGCGCCATGCGGCACTTTGCGCAGGAGTTGGAACGCGAAGGCTGGCGGGTGCATTACCAACGCTACCACCCGGACAACCCGGCTCAATCTGTTGAACAGGTGATAGCGGAGCTGGCCCGGGAACACCGACCGGAACGCGTGATCACCACGGAGTGCGGTGAGTGGCGTTTACACAACCAGGTCAGCCAGTGGCATAAAACGCTGGGCCTGAATGTCGAAATCCGCCCGGATACCCGCTTCGTGTGCGCCATTGACGAGTTCGCCCGCTGGGCCGAGGGCAAGAAACAGCTGCGCATGGAGTTCTTCTACCGGGAGATGCGCAAGAAAACCGGCCTGCTGATGACGCCAGATGGCCAACCCGAAGGTGGCCACTGGAACTTCGATGCGGATAACCGCAAGAAATGGACCGGCAAACCTCCTGCCCCGGCTCCGTTCCGGGAGGAACCGGATGCCATCACCACTGACGTAATCGAACTGGTGAACGAGCACTTTTCGGAACATTTCGGCACCACAGACGACTTCCACTACGCCGTCACCGCCGAACAGGCCCGCCAGGCCCTTGGCCACTTTGTCGACTTTGCCCTGCCCTGCTTCGGCGACTACCAGGATGCCATGTCAGACAACGAAGACTGGCTGTTCCACTCCATTCTGTCGCCCTACCTGAATACCGGGCTGCTGGAGCCGACGGAGGTTTGCGAGGAAGCGGTACGAGCCTGGCACGCCGGCCGGGCGCCACTGAACGCCGTGGAAGGCTTTGTCCGCCAGGTCATCGGCTGGCGGGAATTCGTGCGGGGCATCTACTGGCTGCTGATGCCCGCCTACGCCGAGGAAAACCGCCTGGGCAATACCCGGGAGCTACCCTGGTTCTACTGGACCGGCGATACAAAGATGCGCTGCATGCACAAAGCCATCGACGCCACTGCCCGTAACGCCTATGCCCACCACATTCAGAGGCTGATGGTGACCGGCAACTTTGCCCTGCTGGCCGGGGTGAAACCGGAAGCCATCTGCGACTGGTACCTGGCGGTGTATATCGACGCCTTCGACTGGGTGGAACTGCCCAACACCCTGGGCATGGTGATGCACGCCGATGGCGGCTACCTGGGCTCCAAGCCATACGCCGCCAGCGGCAAGTACATCCAGCGCATGTCTGACCACTGCCAGAACTGCCACTACCGGGTGCAGGACGCCACCGGCGATAAGGCCTGCCCGTTCAACAGCCTGTACTGGCACTTTATCGACCGGCACCGGCAGGATTTTGCCAACAATCCGCGCATGACCATGATGTACCGGAACTGGGACAAACAAGCCCCGGAACGCCGGCAAGCGATTCTGGCCCGGGCCGACGAGCTGTTAAAGGACATCGAAAACCTGTGAACCGGGGCCCCGCTGCCAGCAGAAATATTGGGCAATCACTGCTATGCTTCTGGCACTTTTCACAAATTGGTCACAGGGATGCTCGCCAAACTATGCAGATTCGGTCTCTGACAATCGGATTGTTTCTGGCTGTGGCTGCCGCCCAGGCGGCAGCGGACCATCGGGTTTACACCCTCTACACCTTTCATTCCCCGCCCTACCAATACGCCAATGAGACACCCAATGGCCCGGAGGTTGCCGGGGAAACCGCAGACACCATACGCTGCGCCATGGAACAGGCCGGAGCCCATACCCAGATCAGACTGGTCCCCCAGAACCGCGCCCTGTATTCGCTGAAGCGCAACCTGGTGGACGGCTACTTTGCAGTCGACCGCTCACCGGAGCTGGACCAGAGCGCCTGGGCAAGCCACCCGGTTGCCCTGGAGAAATGGCACTGGTTCTACACCGGCGAGCAACCGGTACCTGAAAACGCCCGCATTGGCGTGGTGGGTGGCAGCAATGAAGAACTCTGGCTGAGGCAGCAAGGGCTCGAAGCCTTTGTTGCTGTGGGCAGCGCCAGCCAGTTGCCGGCATTGCTGAAACGAAAACGCATCGACCTGGCCCTGCTGGACGAGCGAGTGATGTCCGGGCTGCGGGAAAACCAGCCGGAGCTGCATCAGGGTATTCAGCACACCTTTCTGCGCTACGCCCCGTTACACCTGTACCTGAACCCGCAATTTGTCACCCGGCACCCGGATTTCATGAACCGGTTTAACCTCAGCCTGCCCGCCTGCATGGGTTCCCAGACACAATTATCCGGCGAGGAGCACCAGCAGGTAACCAGGATAGCCGGAGAACTGGCCCGCAGCCTGGCAGGCGAGGTAGACCTGCAAAGAGCCCTGCACCAGGGCAGCCACTACAACACCGTTACCGACATCCTCACCCAGGACACCGTCTGGCAGGCACTGGCCCCGGCCAGCATGACACCCCTGGCCCGCCAGATCCTGGAACTTCCAGCCTCCCGGGCCCTGGCAAACTGGCAGTCGAAGCAAACCCCTCTGGTTACCGAGATTCTGTTGATCGACAGCCAGGGTGCCCTATCAGCCATGAGCCAACTGTCCTCCGATTACTGGCAGGGGGATGAAGCAAAGTTCCAGGACCTGGTTGAAGAAACCAGCCAGGGCTTAACCCGCAAGCAAGACTTCTGGGTATCCCCGATTCGCTACGATGCATCCACCAGCCGGTTCCAGGTGATCGTCAGCTTTCCCCTGCCGCTGGACGAGCCGAACAACGGCGTAGAAGGCGTATTGTCCATCGGGCTTGCCATCGAAGAAGCCCTGAAAGGCGCCAGCGATTAAGGCGGGCCTACCTCACAGGCCAGCACCAGCGCCCAGAACTCCGAGAAATAATTCACCACCACATCCGGTTTATCCGGATGTTTGTGGGTGCCCGGAAAAATCCGGTTCAGCCATGGCAAGTCCCACTGGGCACCGTTAAAGAATACCGCCGTCATCCCTGCCCGCTTGGCCGCAATCACATCCGTGGTGGAGTCTCCCACGTACCAGACGCTGGGGTCCGGCGGGTAATCCAGTTTCTGTACCGCCAGTAACAGCTGGTCCGGGTGCGGTTTGCGCAAGGGGGTGTCGTCGCCGCAAACATCCACCTCAAACAGGTGGGTCCATCCGGTGTCTTCCACCGCTGCCAGTTCGTGCTCGAAAAACTCCCGGTCCCGGTTGGTAATTACCCCCACCTGGATGCCCAGCCGGCGCAATCCCTCCAGCACATCCCGCACCCGGGGCTCGAATGCTTTCACCGTACCGTAGTGGTTACGGTAGTGATGGTTGAAGGCCTTGTGGGCAATCTGCTTGGCGTCCTGGTCGTCGCCGAACAGCACTTCAAAAATATCCGTGCGGGAGATTTTCCGGTCTGCCTTCACTTTCGGGTGTAGCTTGGCAAATTCCCGCACGTACGCCACCAGCCGGGCATCTTCCGGGGTCTTGCTGTCTTCCGGCGCCACCATCCGGTCCATCAGTCCCAGCTTGTGGAAGTCCGGCAACATGTCGTCCACGGCGTGGTACATGGCATCGAGGGTATCCACCAGCGTGGCGTGCCAGTCGAAGATCAGGACCGATGGGGGCTGCAGTCCTTCGTTCAGTTTGGTCATAAGAAAACCTTTGCCGTTTCAGTCACGTATATCCATCAAAACCCATACCCTCAGTAAAAACCAAAAACCGCGGATGCACAAAAAACCACACCTACCCGAAAAAACCTGCCCGGTCTGCCAGCGCCCCTTCACCTGGCGCAAGAAGTGGGCAAAAGACTGGGACAATGTTCGCTATTGCAGTGAACGCTGCCGCCGCGCCCGGAGCACGCAGCCATGACCACCGTGGCCTGGTTCAAGCGTGATCTACGCACCCGCGATCACGCCCCGCTGGTGGCTGCCGCGACTCTGGCTGAACCGGTGATTCCGTTGTACGTCATTGAAGACGAATACTGGCAGCAGCCAGACACCAGCGGCCGGCAATGGGGTTTTATCCGCGACTCCCTTGATGATCTGGATCGACAATTGCGAACAGCGGGCAACCAACTGGTAGTCACCCGGGGGTCGGTTATCGAAGCGCTCCGTCAGCTCAAAGCCAGCCATGGCATCCGGAGAGTGTTTTGCCATCAGGAAACCGGCGGCCAGTGGACCTTCGAACGCGACAAGGCTGTTCTCCAGTGGTGTTCCGACAACCAGGTGGAGTTCAGAGAGTGGAACCAGTTCGGCGTGATTCGCCGGCTTAAAGACCGGGACATCTGGGACAGGGCCTGGACAGAACTGATGAGACAGCCCGCGCTTGAGGCACCCCGCCGCCTACCCGCTGTCGGCTCTATTCCGTCTGTGGCATGGCGTAGCCTTGAACCGGGCGCCACCGGAGCAGACCCGTGCCCGGGCCGGCAAACCGGCGGCAGCAGCCCCGGTGAGAAGTTACTGGCGTCGTTTCTGGAACGCCGGTGCGTGGGTTACCAGTACAACATCTCCAGCCCGAACACGGCGGTTCGCGCCTGTTCCCGGCTGAGCCCCCATATCGCCTACGGCACCGTCAGCCTCCGGGAGATCTACCAACAGGCCAAGGCGGCCGGCAATCATCGGAATACCCTGCCCCGGAAACAGAAAAGCCTGACCAGCTTCCGCTCCCGTCTGCACTGGCATTGCCACTTCATCCAGAAACTTGAAGACGAGCCGGAGCTGGAGTTCCGCGCCATGCACCGGGAACTGGAGGGCATGAAAACCGGGCCGAACAATTCCGAACGGCTACAGCGCTGGCAGCAAGGGCAAACCGGTTGGCCTTTGGTGGATGCCTGCATGCGCAGCCTGCAGCACACCGGCTGGCTCAACTTCCGGATGCGGGCAATGCTGATGGCCGTGGCCAGCTATCAACTCTGGCTGCACTGGCGTGACCCGGCCCTGCACCTGGCACGACTGTTCACCGATTTCGAGCCGGGCATTCACTATTCCCAGGCCCAGATGCAATCCGGCCTGACCGGCATCAATGCCCTGCGAATCTACAATCCGGTGCTGCAAAGCCAGAAGCTGGACCCGAACGGCGAATTTATCCGGCGCTGGATTCCCGAGCTGGCCGGGGTACCCCGGGAAATGATCCATACCCCCTGGTTGATGACGCCCACCCAGAAAGCGAAGTTCGGCGGCAACACCTACATTGCCCCGGTGTGCGACCATGAACAGGCGGCCCGGGCAGCGCGCAAGGCGGTGGGCGACTTCCGGAAACAACACATAAGCCGGGAAGAGACTGGCCGGGTACTGGATCGCCACGGCAGCCGCAAGGGGCCGCATCAAACACGGCCGAAAGCGGCAGCCAAGCAGACACAGGACAACCAGCTGTCTTTATTTGATTAAATCACTCAACGGAAAAACAACAAACTCCAAGTTTGTTTACCGCCCTCTCTGGCTCTGCGCCTGGTGCTCCAGCATTTGCTCCATCATCAGTTGCATATGCTCCATACGCTGCTCCATCATTTCCAGGCGCTGTTCCGGATCCATACCGGCACCGCCGGAACGGGGGCCCATACCACCGGCCTGGCCTTTGGGCTGGTTACCCATGCCCTGACCACCATCCGACGGCCCCTGGCGCTGTCCCATCATGCCCGGGCCTGCGCCTCCACGCATCAACTGCATGTGCTGCTGCATGGACTCCATGTGCTGCTCGCGGATACGCTGGCGCTCGGCGTCGGACTTGGCGTTGCGCATTTCCTGCATCATCTCCTGCATCTGAGACATGTTCTGATGCATTTGCTGCATCTGTTCCTGGTTCATCATGCCCCCCTGATTCATCATGCCTCCACGGGGCATTTGTCCAGAGTTGCCCTGGGCAAAAACCAGCAAGGGGGCTGAAACCAGAACGGAGCATGCGACTATTCGCGTAAACCTGTTCATGAGATCCTCCTCTTCATCATTATTGATGAGCATCTCTTACAGTTAAGACCATGATCCTTCTTTGCGCAAACTGTCTTGACCCTGCAGTAACTAACAGGTTTTCTAATAGGATGACCCGATTCATGAACCGGAGCTATGAATGAGCACTTCCTGCAACAACTGCTGCAGCAACAGTAAACCTGCAGCAGGCGAAACGGCCCGGAGCGATATCAATGACGCGTCCGGCGATTGGCTGAGCACCTACCGGATCCCCAGGATGGATTGCCCCTCCGAAGAGCGGATGATTCGCATGGCGCTGGGCGGTTTCAGCGCCGTTCAGGGCCTGTCGTTCGATTTGCCGGGCCGCACCCTTGAGGTACTGCATAACGGAGAGGCCTCGCCAATTACCGACAAGCTCTCCACCCTGGGGCTCGGAGCGGAGCTCCGGGATACCCGCAAGGCCAGTACGGAAACCATTCAGGCAGCTGCCGATTCCGGGGCAAGCCAGCAACAGGAAGCCGGCACGCTTTGGATCCTGCTGGCCATCAATGGCCTGATGTTCGTGTTTGAGATGGTGATGGGGCTGATCGCCCAGTCTGCCGGGCTGATAGCAGATTCGCTGGACATGTTTGCAGATGCCGCAGTCTATGGCCTGGCGCTTTACGCCGTGGGCCATGGCGTGAAGATGCAGGTGCGGGCAGCCCATGTTGCCGGCATTTTGCAGCTTATCCTGGCGCTCGGGGTGTTGCTTGAGGTGGGCCGGCGGTTTGTCTTCGGCAGCGAGCCGGAGTCCACGCTGATGATGGCTATCGCGGTAGTCGCCCTGATCGCCAACACCGCCTGCCTGCTGCTGATTTCCCGGCATCGTGAAGGTGGCGCCCACATGAAGGCCAGCTACATCTTCTCCGCCAACGATGTGATCATCAACCTGGGCATCATTGTTGCCGGCGCCCTGGTGGCCTGGACTGGCTCCAATTATCCGGACCTGGTCATCGGCACCATTGTCGGCTTCATTGTACTGAGCGGAGCCCGGCGCATCCTGGCACTGAAGGGCTAAGCCGCCGCCAGAACATTCCCCAAACGAGGAAACCATGCACAGCCACGACCATAGCCACGGCCACGATCACAGCCACCAGTTCGACACCCACAACCGCGCCTTTGCCATTGCGGTGATCCTGAACACCCTGTTTGTAGTGATTGAAGCGGTGTACGGCGTGCTGTCCGGCTCCCTGGCGCTGATTGCCGATGCCGGGCACAACCTGAGTGATGTGATGGGCCTGCTCCTGGCCTGGGCCGCAAGCTGGCTTGCCAGCAAAGCGGCCACCACCAGCAAAACCTATGGCCTGAAGAAAACCACCATCCTGGCAGCCTTGTTCAATGCCCTGATTCTGATTGCCGCGGTGGGCGGTATCACCTGGGAAGCCCTCCAGCGGCTCGGCAATCCGGGAGAAATCGCGGGCCTTGTGGTGGTTGTGGTGGCCGGCATCGGCGTTGTGATCAACGGCATCACCATGATGCTGTTCATGAAAGGCCAGAAGGGTGACCTGAACATTCGCGGGGCCTTCCTGCATATGGCCGCCGATACTGCGGTATCGGTCGGGGTGGTGATTTCAGGCACGATACTGATATTCACCGACCTGGCCTGGATCGACCCGGTGATCAGCCTGATTATTGCCGTGGTGATCTTCCTGGGTACCTGGCAGTTGCTGAAAGAATCCATCAACCTGGCGCTGGATGCCGTTCCCAGGGGAATCGACCCGGCTGCCGTGCGGGAACACCTGGAAAACCTGCCCGGCGTGCAGTCTGCCCACCACCTGCACATATGGGCCTTGAGCACCACCGAGAATGCCCTGACGGTGCACCTGGTCAAGCCAGATCCCGAGGGCGATGACGAGGCCATCCACCAGGCCTCGTCCATGCTGGCGGCCGAGTTCAACATCCATCACACCACCATTCAATGGGAGCGGGGCGGCGCCCCTTGCCCGAACGGGACAACCCACTAACGGATGCCCTAGAACGCCAGTGAGATCATCACCGGGATAAACGCCAGTGCAAACAGCGTCGTCAGCAGTACCGTGCCCGCGGCTTGCCTGGGCGAAGTATCCAGCAGGGTAGCAATCACCACCGTGTTGGCCGCGATCGGTGTAATGGAAATCAGGAACATGGCCTGGTGCACGGCCGGCTCGTAGACGCCCAGAATTGTGGAATCGACCCACCAGAACAGGATCGCCACCAGCGGCCAGACCACAAACTTGCCGAAAAACGCCAGCGCCGTGAACCGGACGTTACCCGCCAGCCCCCGGAAGCTGGTAATGCTCATGCCAATAATCATCATGCCCAGCATGCTGTAGGCGCCGCGCAGGTTGTCGAACAACGGCACGAAGATATCCGGAATGCCCACCCCCGCCAGGTTCAGGGCCACGGCCGCCAGGAAAGCGTACACCGAAGGCAGCTTGAGCACCCGCCAGAGCGCATCCTGGATACTGTATCGGCCCCGGGCCGCCAGGTAGAAGCCCACCGAGTTCTCGAACAGGGTGGTGCCCAACATGCACACGATATAAAGCCCCAGCCCTTCTTCTCCGAACAGCAGCAGCGCCACCGGCACCCCGAAGTACCCGGTATTACCGGAACCCACGCACAGGGGGATGATGTTGGCACTGCCATCGGTAAGGACTTTCCTCGCCAGCTTCAGCTGAACAATGCCCAGTAACGAGGAAATTCCAAACACCAGGAACGGCAACAGGATGACTTCCGGCGACAGCGGCGCCGCCATGACACCGGAAAACACCACAGACGGCGTGACGATGTAGAGCATGATGCCGGCAATGTGCCGGCCGCTGGCCTCCAGGTAACGGCCGGCAATCCAGCCTAGCCCAACCGTGACGTAAAGCGGGATCAGCTTGAAGAAAAGGGCAAGTGCAGCGGCCATCGACACTCCATATGGGCAGATTGTTTACAGACAGGACGGCGGCGAAGTCTAACACCTACCCATCTGGAGGTAACTCCCCGGCGCAATAGAGAAACACCGGGCATTCTTTGATAATCATCAACAGCATTAGGAATGCATCTTTATATCCTAGTGGGGCAGTCAGGTATTTGAAACAACCAAGGAGAGAGACCAATGGCCGAGCGCTTTACCAAAAGCATGGCCAGGAACATATATCTGGGGGGAAGTACGTTCTTCGTCCTGTTGTTCCTGGCCCTGACTTTTGACACTCAGCTGCGAGCTATGCCCGAGCGGGATAACCGCGACCAACTGACCGAGCAGGTAGTCAGGGGCAAACACCTGTGGGAGAACAACAACTGTGTTGGCTGTCACTCCCTCATGGGCGAAGGTGCTTACTTCGCTCCGGAACTGGCTAACGTATTCGACCGCCGTGGCGGTGGTGATACCGAGGTCTTCAAGTCCTACATGAAAGCCTGGATGAACGCCATGCCCACCAATATCCCGGGCCGGCGCCAGATGCCTAACTTCAATCTGAGCGATTCCGAGATCGAAGACCTGGCCGCCTTCCTGGAGTGGACATCCAAGATCGACGACAACGGTTGGCCACCCAACATCGAAGGGTAAGGGAGCAGACATGAAATACGAATCTCAAAGGGTAGCAATGCCCTACTTCATCTTTGCCCTGATTCTGTTTGCCGGCCAGATTGTGTTCGGCCTGATTCTGGGTCTCCAATACGTTGTGGGCGATTTCCTGTTTCCGGAAATTCCCTTCAACGTTGCGCGGATGGTTCATACCAACCTGCTGATTGTCTGGCTGCTGTTCGGCTTTATGGGCGCAACCTACTACATGGTTCCGGAAGAAGCTCAAACTGAATTGCACAGCCCGCTGCTGGCGTGGATTCTGTTCTGGGTGTTCGCTGTAGCCGGCACCCTGACCATTCTGGGCTACCTGTTCGTGGACTACGCCACCCTGGCGGAGGTCACCATGAACAAGCTGCTGCCCACCATGGGGCGGGAGTTCCTCGAGCAGCCCACCATAACCAAGATCGGTATTGCCGTTGTGTGTGTTGGCTTCCTGTACAACATCATAATGACTGCCCTCAAGGGCCGTAAGACCGTCGTTAACATCATACTGATCACCGGCCTGATCGGCCTCGCAGTACTGTGGCTGTTCTCCTTCTACAACCCCAGCAACCTGGCTACCGACAAGTACTTCTGGTGGTTTGTGGTACACCTGTGGGTAGAAGGCGTGTGGGAACTGATCATGGGCGCTATCCTGGCCTATGTGCTGATCAAGCTCACCGGTGTGGACCGCGAAGTGATCGAGAAGTGGCTGTACGTGATCATTGCCATGGCACTGATCTCCGGCATCATCGGTACCGGGCACCACTTCTTCTGGATCGGGCCGCCTGAATACTGGCTGTGGCTGGGCTCTGTGTTCTCTGCCATCGAGCCTCTGCCGTTCTTTATGATGGTGGTGTTTGCCTTCAACATGATCAACCGTCGCCGCCGCAACCACCCCAACAAGGCCGCCATGCTGTGGGCCATGGGTACTACCGTGATGGCGTTCCTGGGTGCTGGCGTGTGGGGCTTCCTGCATACCCTGGCCCCGGTGAACTTCTACACCCACGGCAGCCAGATTACAGCGGCCCACGGCCACATGGCGTTCTACGGCGCCTACGTGATGATCGTGCTGACCATCATTTCCTACGCAGTGCCGATCATGCGTGGCCGTCCTTACGGCAACAGCAACACGGCGCAGATTGTGGAAATGTGGGGCTTCTGGCTGATGACCATCTCCATGGTGTTCATCACCCTGTTCCTGACCGGCGCCGGCGTACTGCAGGTTTGGCTGCAGCGTATTCCGGAAAGCGGTAGTGCCATGTCGTTCATGGCAGGCCAGGATCAGATTGCCCTGTTCTACTGGATGCGATTCGTAGCCGGTGCCTTCTTCATGGCCGGCCTGGTGGTTTACCTCGGCAGCTTCTTCATCAAAGGTCAGGCCAGCCCTGCCGAAGAAGTCCGTGGTCCCGCCACTGAAGATGCCTGATAAGGCATAACCGCCGGGGCCTCCGGGCCCCGGCACATTTCCGAAATTCTGGACAAGCCCTGTGCATGCGCAAACCGTCAACCCGAAAGACACCCTTCAGCAGAAGCGCCTGATTACCCGCAGCGCCTTCTTCCTGCTGTTCCTGCTTGCGCCTGTTCTCAATATTTTCCGTTACGACCTAACCGAAACCCGCTTCATCCTGCTGGGCTTCCCCCTGTCGTTTAACCTGAACCTGGACTGGGTTGCCCACAGCACCCCGGCCGAAGTAGCGGGCCAGATACTGTTCTGGTTCATTCTGCCCATCCTGGTACTGGTGCCACTGGTACTCTGGATTGCCTTCAAATGGGGCCGTCTGTATTGCGGCTGGCTGTGCCCGCATTTTTCCGTGGTAGAAACCATCAACGACCTGATGACCCGCGTTACCGGTCGCCCTACCCTGTGGGAAGCGCTGAAAAAAGGCAGCACCGGCAAGGCCATCCACTGGGCCGGCCTGACCCTGGTGTGCACGCTGATCGGTTTTTCCTGGGCACTGGCGCTGCTGTCTTACCTGCTGCCGCCTATCCCTCTGTATACCGACCTGGTCACCGGCCAACTCAGCCTGTACCCGGGCATTTTCCTGGCGGTAGCCACCGCGGTGTTTACCTTCGATTTTCTGTTCGCCCGGCACCTGTTCTGCAAATACGGCTGCGCCGTAGGCCTGGTGCAGAGCATCGCCTGGATGACCAACGGCAAGGGCCGGGTAGTGACCTTCGACACCAAGCGGGCCGCCGCCTGCCGGGATTGCACCAAGGCCTGCGACGAAGCCTGCCCCATGCGCCTGCCCACCCGCAGCCACAAGCGGGCAAAATTCAGCTGTACCCAGTGCCTGCAGTGCGTCAGCGCCTGCCGCGAGGTGCAGAAAGAAAACCCTGAAGGCTCCCTGCTGACCTGGGAGCCCGGCGAACCTGGCAAGCAGACGGTGCTGATTCCCGTGCGCCAGGTGGAATCTACCCCGCGCCAGACACGGGCCTGATACGAGGACACGAAATGGAAGAGTGGGTCGGACTTAAATGGCACGACTACGTAACCCGCCAGGCCATGGGCGAGTTCCCCGAGTACGCCGTGCACCTGAAAGACGAAGCCCGCACGCTGGGCGTGCTGTTCCGGGCCATGGGCGGCGATCCCGCCCTGAGCCTGGTGACGGCTGAACCCCGGCATTTCCAGATTCGCCGGAAGTTCCTGCAGAAGCTGGCCGGAACACACCGCAAGTTCGAACTGGCCTGGCGGGACGAAGAAAGCCTGCGCCTGCCAGACCGCCTGGCGCTGTTTCCCTCCCGCAAGGTGAACCGGGAGCTGTACCTGTGGCTTGGCGCCCTGGCCTCTCTGGGCGAGATTAACCACCACAGCTGGCTCAAAGGTAATCAGGCCATGGTGCAGCAGCTACTTGAGCGCTGGCCCGGCCTTGAGCCCATGTACCAGCGCCTGGTCAAACACACGCTGCGGTGGCGGCCTGCGCCGGAGAGCCTGCCAGGCACCGAAGGCAAGCGTGAAGCCGCCATTCGCCAGGCCCTGATTCACCCGGGCAGCGTAGACGACCTGCCGGACGCCCTGACCGATCCCTGGCCGGTGGTGCTCTGGCTGTATCCGGTACTGGGCCGTGGAAAACTCAAAGGTCAGATCATTGGCGACGACAACACCATGTCGAAATCCGGCGGCCTGGCCAAAAAACGGAAACGCCGCCGCGCCGAGCGGGTGGATGCCTTCGACAAAGATCAGGGGCTGATGCTGTTCCGGCTGGAAAGCCTGTTTTCCTGGTCTGAATTCATTCCCATCGACCGCGCCGGCGACGACAGCGAAGAGGAAGACGCCGACGCCGTGGCCGACGACATGGACATGATCTCCGTGTCCCAGGACCGCCGCGAAGCGTCTTCCGCCATCAAGTTTGACCTGGACCTGCCCTCGGAAGAAAACGACGACCTGCACCTGGGGCCGGGCATTCACCTGCCGGAATGGGACTGGCGCCGGCAGGACTACCGGGAAAAATTCTGCTGCCTGCAGCCCCTGCTGAGCAAAGACGCTGTGCCCTCGCCCTTGCCCGAGCACCTGAACCGCTCTGCCCAGACCCTGCGCCGCCAGTTCAGCGCCCTGAAGCCCCTGCGCCAGTGGGAGCGCCGGCAACTGGAAGGCGAAGAGCTGGACCTGGACGCCTGCCTGGAACGCATGGTGCAGCACAAACGCGGCATCGGCGAGGTAGACCAGAAACTCTTCCGCCAGTGCAAACAGAACCAGCGGGACCTGGCGTGCCTGGTGCTGACCGACATTTCCCTCTCTACCGACACCTACATCAACAACCACCAGCGGGTGATCGACATTGCCCGGGACGGCCTGCAACTGCTGAGCGAAGCACTCACCGCCAGCCGCGATCCGTTTGCACTGTTTGCCTTCTCGTCACGGCGACGGGACCACATCCGCTTCCACCACATCAAGAGCTTTGAAGAGCAATACAACGACACCACACGGGGCCGGATACAGGCCCTGGAGCCGGGCTACTACACCCGCATGGGCGCGGCCATCCGCCAGTCCATCAAACTGCTGCAGGCCCGCCCGGAACACCAGAAAATCCTGCTGCTGCTGACCGACGGCAAACCCAACGACCTGGACCTGTACGAAGGCCGCTATGGCGTGGAAGACACCCGCATGGCCGTGCAGGAGGCCCACAAAGCCGGGCTGACCCCGTTCTGCGTGACCATCGACGAAGAAGCCAACGAATACCTACCCTACGTATTCGGCAGCAGCAACTTCGTGGTCATCAAAGACCCGACCCAGCTGCCCGGCCAGCTACCCAAGCTGTACATGAACCTGACCCGTTAACGGAGACTGTAATGGCTGATGTTCAAGCCGCCCGCGGGCGGCACCTGCCCGGCGACATCGCCGTGTGGTTTTTCATCTTTGCCGAACTGGCCGTGTTCGCCATCCTGTTCATCGGCTACGGCGTAGCCCGAAGTATGGACCCGGCCACCTTCTCCGCTGGAAAGGCGGCCCTGCATCCCTGGACTGGCCTGGTCAACACCATCGGCCTGATCACCGCCAGCTACCTGGTCGCACTGTCCGTCCATCGCCTGCGCGACCGCAAAACCGGCACGGCTGCCCTGCTCTGGGCCGCCATCGCCGCGTCGTCCATCTACACCTTCGGCAAGCTCTACGAATACGCCGACCTCTACGCCAACGGCTACAACCTGGGCACCGACACCTTCTTCATGTTCTATTTCTTCCTCACCTTCTTCCACTTCATGCACGTGGTACTGGGCCAGATCATCCTCGTGGTTCTCGCGGTAAAGGTGAAAAAAGGCGACTACAACGGCGACGACATGAACGGCATGGAATCCGGCGCCTCCTACTGGCACATGGTCGACCTGGTGTGGCTGGTGCTGTTCCCGATGCTCTACGTTCTGGCCTGAGGAGACTTTCTGATGCTAGCGGTTTATATCGCCCTGATGATCTGCACCATGGCTCCTGTTGTGGCCATGCAGGCTGGCGCCGACATGTCGGTTCTGGTGTGGTTGGTGTTCGCCTTAGTAATCGTAAAAGCGGTCTTGCTGGTAGACCACTTCATGGAAATGAAACACGCTCCCTGGGGCTGGAGAATGGCCGCTCAAGGTTGGGCGATTGTGGTAGTTTCAGTTTTGGCTGGCATTCATCTGACAGGCTAAGTCCAGCCGCCGCGGAATCCAATGAGCCAGTTCAGCCGGCAGGGTCGGGTAGGGCCTTCCAAAAATTTGTGGAGCCATGGATGGCGGAACAGAAGCGCCACATGGATGTGCCGCAAGGAGCGGTTTTTGGAAGGCCCTACCCGACCCTGCCCAGCACCGAACCCGAACTTACAGCAGCCGCCGCGGAAAAGCAGGCGGCTTGTTGCCGATTGCCTGAGCCAGGGAAATCATGCCCCAAAGCACAAACGATGTGTGCAGTACGACGGCCCAGACGATTGCGTAGGTCCAGAACAACCCGGTGTTGCCGTAGATGAGCCAGCAAACGGCAACGCCGCCGCTGATCAGCATCGCGCCCAGTATGGACATATAGACTGCCGCCTTGCTGTGAGCCTTCCGTAAAGGATGACCACCACCGGATTTCATCGCAATTGTCAGCAACACAATGAAACCGATAACCGGCAACGCCAGCAGGTTCAGCAAGTACCAGATAACCGGGGCAATCGCCCCGGGAGATTCACTCTTCGGACTGCCCGAATACGGCATACACCACCTCCATCAGTGCGTTAACAGTGACCGCGTCATCCGATAGCGGTTCGATCATCCCGGCCCGGCAGGCTTCGATGTGGGGCATACCGGATGCGATCAGATAGGCCGTATGGATCAACAACCGCGTCGATGCTGCCTCCTCCAGATCGTGATCTTTCAGTTTACGCAACGACGTGGCCAGCCCCACCAACTGCTTTGCAAGATCCGTATCACAGCCGGATTCCTGTTGAACAATGGTCTGCTCCACATCCGGCGTCGGGTAATCGAAGCTCATGGATACAAACCGCTGCCGGGTACTGGGCTTCATGCCTTTCAGCAAGCTCTGGTAACCCGGGTTGTAGGACACCACCAGCATAAAGCCCGGAGCGGCTTTCAGCAGTTCGCCGGTGCGTTCGATGGGCAGTTCCCGGCGGTCATCCGCCAGCGGGTGCAGTACCACGGTGGTGTCTTTCCGTGCTTCCACTACTTCATCAAGGTAGCAGATTCCGCCTTCCCGCACCGCCCGGGTCAGGGGGCCGTCTTGCCAGTAGGTGCCGTCGGGGCCGATCAGGTGGCGGCCAACCAGGTCAGAGGCGGTAAGGTCGTCGTGGCAAGCCACGGTGTAGACCGGGCGACCGAGTTTTTCCGCCATATAGCGGACAAAGCGGGTTTTACCACAGCCGGTGGGGCCTTTGATCAGTACCGGCAGGCCGTTGTCTGCAGCGGCGGTGAACAGTTCCACTTCGTTGCCGGCGGGTTGGTAGAAGGTCATGTACAGGTTCCTTTTATTGCAGGGAATCGGGTGGGGCAAAGCCGTGCACCCATTCCGGGAAAAGATTGAATATCTGGCGATCGTCGCTGAGTTTCAGTTCAAGCAGTGCTTTCAGGCACGGCTGCAATCCTGGGTTCGTGGTGTCGGTGCCGGCATACCAGCCAGCACCCGAAACGGGTTCTCCCTGCCAGGTAATGGCCAGGCCCTGGGATTCCAGGAACGGCGTAACCAGCCCGAGTTCCGAGACCGCCGCATGGGTGTTGTTGTGCAGCAACAATCCCAGGGCAGAGCTGAAATCACCGGCCTCGTAACGCTGGCCCCGTTTCGGCGTTACGCCCTCGGCAGCCAGGGCCTCCAGTGCAAGCCGCCCGGAGAGCGGGTCGGTTCCTGCTACCAGGGATACGTCCCGCCCTTCCAGCTCCCCCAGCGTTCTCACACCGGCGGTTTTCCGGGTTACCCAGACCGGAACCGGATCCTGGCCATCGGCGTTGACGGCCCGGAGCTTGAGCCTGTCTGCCAGGCCATCCTGCCGGTACACCAGGTCACTCTCACTCTGACCTTCACCCTGCCCCTCACCCTCACTCTCACCGGCTTGATTGAACACCAGTTCTACCTTGCAGTTCTGCGTGTCGAGATAACGCTGCAGCCGGTAACTGGCGACGGTGACAGACCTGGCTTCAGTGTGAACTTCAAGCCGCACCGGTCCGGAAAACTGGCCGGCGCTGACGGCACTGGTGCAAAGCACGAACAGCCAACCGCCGGCGGTAACCCTCACCTCACAAGCCCAGCTGATGTGCCCGGTTGGTGAAGAAGATGCCCGACGGCTTTTGCGCCGGCAGGGTAGCGACTTCTTCCAGTGTGCGGGTGTTGTAGATGGTCACCCGGTCACTGTCCCGGGAAGATACCCACACTTCCTCACCGCGAGGGGTGAATTCCATGTGCAACACGGACTTGCCCGGCTCCAGGGTACGGATGATTTCCCGGGTGCGGGAATCAATCACCTGAACCACGTCGTTCTTCGGGTGCGCAAAGCTGACCCAGATCTGGCGGTTGTCCGGGCTGGCCATGACAAACACCGGCTGGCCCTGTACCGGAATGCGCTGCACCATGCTCCAGTCTTCCATATCGGCGACCAGTACCTCGTGGCGACCGACTGCCGGCACGAACGCGTAGCCATCGGCGATGGCCCAGCCTTCCAGGTGCGGCATCTTGTACACCGGCAAGCGCTGCTCGCCCTTGCCGTAATCCGGCAGGATAGTCTGCGCGCCCTGCTCCGGCTCCCACAGATCCATCATCGACAAGCCGTCTTCCCCGAACAGGCCGGCTATATAGAAGCGGCCGTCGGGTGTGATCAGGGCATCGTAGGGTTCTTTGCCGGCCTCATGGCGGGTCACACCCGGCGGATTGCTGTGCATATCCACGGTCCAGATTTCACCGGCCTCGAACAGGCTGAAGACAAACTGGTTGCCCGGGGCGTCTACCAGGCCCACGGTCTTGGACTGATCCTGCTCGCCCTGCGCAGTGGTGTAGAACGCTGGAATTTCCACCACGGTGTCCAGGGTTTCACTGTCGAAAATATTTACCCCGCCGGGCTCGTAGTTGGACACCGCCACATAACGGCCATCCTGGGAGATGGCTCCGCCAATGCTGTTGCCGGACTGAATAACGCGATCGGTCACCGTGCGGGTGAGCAGGTCAACCTTGGTGAGCCCACCGTCACGGCCAAACACATAGCCGTAGCGGGCATCTCGAGAGTACACCACGGAGGCGTGGGACAAATCGCCCAGACCTTCTACCCGGCCCAGGATTTCATGTTCGGAGTGGTCAACCACCAATACCGAGCCGGTTGCCCGTTCGATGATCAGGCCCAGGTCACCCGTGCCACGCAGTTCAACCGGCTCCGGCGCAGACAAGCTCTGGCAGCCGGCAGTCAGGGTAGCGGCGATGGTCAGTGCAATCGGTGCAAACAGACGTTTCATCGTGGGTCCTTCAGTTATCGGCTTCGGGGGGAATCGGATTCGGGAGCAATCAAGGCACCGGATTTGAGCTGCTGGCTGATCCAGGCAATTTGCTGGTCGGTCAGCAAGGCTTTCCAGGGTGGCATGGCCGTGCCCGGCACGCCTTCCCGGATGATGGCGGAAATCGCAGCTTCCGGCAGGGCTTCAATGTCTGCTGGCCGCAGGGGTGGTCCCAACCCGCCTTTGAGTTTCAGGCCGTGGCAGGAGCCACAATCCTGGATGACGAAGTTCTTCAGCTCGGCCTCGCTTTCGGGCGCGCCGGCCAGGGCCTGAACGGAGGTGATCGCCAGCGCCGTCGCCAGTACCAATGAGTGCCAGGAGCAGGCCTGACCGGTCGTTTTCATTGCGGGTCTCCGGGAAGCTTCAGCACATGCTGCAATTCCAATATTTCCATGGCATTGATATTGATTAAGTTCTCCTGCGGTATCCAGTGATCTTTGGTTATACGCCATCTACCCATGGGGAGGTACTCTCTTGATTACCTGTATTTATGTGACATAAATCAATGTCTGAGAAGCCCAACAAGAGAACCCTAGGACGTACTCTTGAATCCCAAGGAGAGAACCTGATGAGAGTAACCGATATGATGATCAAGCCACTGGCCTTCGCGGTGGCCATTACGTCCATGGGCGTGATGACTGCGCAGGCTGCCCCCAAGAATGGCGATGACGCAACCATGGCATACGAAGGCACCCCCAGTGCCGTTGATGCCGGTTCCGCACGAGTCGTCCGCACCCCCGGTGCCCCTGACCTGACCGACGCCGAGTTCGAACAGGCCAAGGAAATCTACTTCCAGCGCTGCGCCGGCTGTCACGGTGTACTGCGTAAAGGCGCCACCGGCAAGCCGCTGACCCCGGATATTACCCAGGAACGTGGCATCGACTACCTGAAGGCCTTTATCAGCTACGGCTCCCCGGCCGGTATGCCGAACTGGCTGACCTCTGGTGACTTCGACGAAGAAACCGTGGAACTGATGGCCAAGTACATCATGCACGAGCCGCCACAGCCTCCCGAGTTCAGCCTGGCTGACATGAAGAACACCTGGGAAGTGCTTGTTGCTCCGGAAGATCGTCCGAAGAAACAGATGAACGACCTGGACCTGGAAAACATCTTCAGCGTTACCCTGCGTGACGCCGGTAAGATTGCCCTGATTGACGGCGATTCCAAGGAAGTCGTGAAGATCATCGAAACCGGCTACGCGGTGCACATCTCCCGGATGTCTGCCTCTGGCCGTTACGTGATGGTTATCGGCCGTGACGCCCTGATCAACATGATCGACCTGTGGATGGAAGAGCCGCAAACCGTAGCCAAGATCAAGGTTGGTATGGAAGCGCGTTCTGTCGAGACCTCCAAGTACAAAGGCTGGGAAGACAAGTACGCCATTGCCGGCACCTACTGGCCGCCCCAGTTCGTGATCATGGACGGCGACACCCTGGAGCCGAAGAAAATCGTGAGCACCCGTGGCATGACCGTGAGCAACCAGGAATACCATCCTGAGCCGCGTGTTGCCGCCATTGTGGCGTCCCACGCGCATCCGGAGTTCATCGTCAACGTCAAAGAGACCGGCAAGATCCTGCTGGCCAACTACGAAGACCTGGACAACATGAACATCACCACCATCGATGCGGCTGAGTACCTGCACGATGGTGGCTGGGATGCCAGCATGCGTTACTTCCTGACCGCCGCCAACAACTCCAACAAGATTGCCGTTGTTGACGCCCAGGACCGTAATCTGGAAGCCCTGGTCGACGTAGGCAAGATCCCGCACCCAGGTCGTGGCGCCAACTTTGTTGACCCCGAGCATGGTCCGGTCTGGGCAACCTCTCACCTGGGTGACCAAACCATCCAGATGATCGGTACCGACCCGGAAGGTCATCCGGACAAGGCCTGGAAAGTGGTTCGCACGGTTGATGGCCAGGGTGGCGGTTCACTGTTCGTGAAGACCCATCCGAAGTCCACCAACCTGTGGGTAGACACCGCCCTGAACCCGGCTGAAGCTGTGAGCCAGAGCATTGCCGTCTTCGACATCAACAACTTTGATGCCGGCTACGAAGTGCTGCCGATTGCCGAGTGGGCTGACCTGGGCGAAGGCCCCAAGCGTGTGGTCCAGCCGGAATACAACAAAGCGGGTGACGAAGTCTGGTTCTCTGTGTGGAACACTTCAGACAAGAATTCCGCCATTGTTGTGGTTGACGACAAGACACGTGAGCTGAAGAAGGTCATCAAGGGCGACTACATGGTTACCCCGACCGGTAAGTTCAACACTTACAACACCCAGCACGACGTGTACTGATCCGGCCCCTGGCCCGGAGGAGATAACCTGATGAGACTGGACACCGTCGACCAACAACTGATCAACCACTACCAGCGCAACCTGCCGATATGTGAGCGCCCTTACCGCGAGATGGCCGACACACTGGGCATTTCCGAGGACGAAGTGATCAGCCGGCTGGCGGTGCTCCAGCAACAACAGGTACTCAGCCGGGTTGGCCCGGTGTTTGAACACAGCCAGGCGGGCGCAAGCCTGCTGGCTGCCGTGGCGGCGCCGGTCGAGCAGATCGACCTGGTGGCCGCACGGATCAACAGCGCTCCCGGCGTAAACCATAATTACGCGCGGGAGCACCTATACAATCTCTGGTTCGTGATGACCGCCCCGGATGAAGACACCCTGGATGAGCGGCTGGACGAGCTGGAACATCAACTGAAGTTGCCCATACTCCGGCTGCCCATGGTTGAGGGTTACCATATTGACCTGGGCTTCGACATCGACTGGGACGCACTACCATGAACCACCCAGCGCCACACTCGGACCGCCACAACGGCAGCTATCTGTTTGATACCGAGGCCTTCAGTGCCTGGGGCCTGCTGAGGCTCCGCCAGAAACTGGAAGAAGGCCTGCCCTTAACACCCCGCCCGTACCTGGCGCTGGCCGAACAAACCGGCCTGACCGAGCAACAGGTTATGGACGCCGTCCGCCACTGGCAGGATCAGGGCCTGATCAAGCGTTCCGGCCTGATCGTGAAGCACCGCACCCTGGGTTACAGGGCCAACGCCATGGTGGTGTGGGATGTGCCCGACGAGCAGGTGAGTGAACTTGGCCGCGCACTGGCTGCCGTACCCTTTGTAACCCTGTGCTACCAGCGCCCCCGCAGACTGCCCGACTGGCCCTACAACCTGTTCTGCATGATTCACGGCGTTAACCGGGAGCGGGTACTGGGCCAGCTGGACCAGATGATTGCCAGCCACCACCTTGAACAGATTCCCCACGCAGTTCTGTTCAGCAACAAAGCCTATCTTCAACGGGGAGGACGCTATGTCAGTAACAGCTGAGCCTGCTGCCCGCCGGGAGTCACCAGACGTAGCCCCTGCCTTTACCGATACTGAAAAAGCCATCATCAACCGCCTGCAATACGGCCTGCCGCTGACCCCGAACCCGTACCGGGACGTTGCCGAAGAACTGGGCATCAGTGAGCAGACCTTGCTGGATACCCTGCAAGCCCTGCTTGCCAATCGCACCCTGACCCGTTTCGGCCCAATGTTCCACGCCGGTGAAATGGGAGGCGGCCTGACCCTGGCCGCCATGCGCATTCCCGAGCAGGACTTTGACCGGGTAACCGAACAGGTAAACAGCTTTGCAGAGGTGGCCCACAATTACCGCCGGGAACACGAACTGAACATGTGGTTTGTCCTGGCCACAGAAACCCCGGAAGGCATTGCCGAAACCATCGGGCGCATTGAAGCGCTGACCGGCTACCCGGTATACAACATGCCCAAGGAGCAGGAGTTTCATGTCAACCTCCACTTTGAAGTCTGAGCAGGCCCGGCTCACCGACCAGGACCGGGAACTGATCCTCGCTACCCAGGAAGGCCTGCCACTGGTATCCGATCCCTGGGGCGAACTGGGTCGTCAGCTCGGCATGCCGGCAGACGAAGTGCTGTCCCGCTTTCAACACATGCAGGAAACCGGCGTTATCCGCCGCGTGGCTGCCGTACCCGACCACTATAAGCTGGGCTATCGCTACAACGGCATGACCGTGTGGGATGTCTCTGACGACGCCATCAGCACCATGGGCCAGCAAGTTGGTGACCTGCCGTTCGTCAGCCACTGCTACCGTCGCCCCCGGCACCTGCCCTATTGGAGCTTCAACCTGTTTGCCATGGTGCACGGCACCAGTCGTGAAGAGGTGGAGCACAAGGCCGCACAGATTCGTGAACTGCTGGGCGACACCTGCTCCGGCCACACTATCCTGTACAGCTCTGCCATCCTCAAAAAAACCGGATTGCGGCTGAGAAAACAGGCAGATAAGCCATAGGGACTACCCCTCGAAGTACTCCATGAAAGGTATGGATACCCAGCGCCCACGGGGGGATAGTACAAGGGCAGAGAGCCGGTAAAGGCCAGCCCGGAGAGGCAACCAGGCCACTCCCGATGAGAGAGAGAATTTTATGTTTCGCATGACCCGCTACATCAAAACCCTGATGAACCCGACACCCGTCCGCCCGGTGCCCAAGCCCAGTGGCCCGGTGGTGATCTGGAACCTCATCCGCCGCTGTAACCTGACCTGCAAACACTGCTACTCGATCTCTGCCGATATCGACTTCAAGGGCGAGCTGAGCACTGAAGAAGTCTACACCGTGATGGACGACCTCAAAGCCTACGGCGTGCCGGTACTGATCCTGTCTGGCGGTGAGCCGCTGATGCGCCCGGACATTTACGAGATTTCCCACCGGGCCAAGGAAATGGGCTTTTACGTTGGCCTGTCTACCAACGGCACCCTGATCACCGAAGAAAACATCGACAAGATTGCCGCGGTTGGCTACGACTACGTGGGTATCAGCATTGACGGCCTGGAGGCCACCCACGACGAATTCCGCCAGAAAAAAGGCGCCTTCCGGGAATCCATGCACGCCGTGGCCCTGTGCAAACAGGCCGGCATCAAGGTGGGCCTGCGCTTCACCCTGACCCAGGACAACTACCCGGAACTGCCGGCCATGCTGGAGATGCTGGACGAGCACCAGATCGACAAGTTCTACCTGTCGCACCTGAACTACTCCGGCCGCGGCGGCCGCAACAAGAAGCGCGACGCCTGGTACGACATGACCCGCGACGCCATGAACCTGCTGTTCAACCACTGCCACGACGAACTCAAGCGCGGCATCGAGCGGGAATACGTCACCGGTAACAACGACGCCGACGGCCCCTTCCTGATCGAGTGGGCCAAGGAACACTACCCGGACCAGGTAGATGCCCTCACCCAGCGGCTGACCAACTGGGGCGGTAACTCCTCCGGTGTGAACATTTCCAACATCGACAACCTGGGCGTGGTGCACCCGGACACCTTCTGGTGGGATCACAACCTGGGCAACGTGCGGCAGACCCCGTTCTCGAAGATATGGTCTGAAACCACCGACCCGCTGATGCAGGGCTTCCGCCAGCATCCGCGCCCGGTGAAAGGCCGCTGCGCGGACTGCAAATACCTGAACATCTGTAACGGCAACACCCGGGTGCGGGCCTACAACGTGTCTGGCGACTTCTGGGAAGAAGACCCCGGCTGCTACCTCACCAACGAGGAAATCGGCGTGGTGGAAAGCACACCGCGCAGAGTGGCCGCCGCCGCTATCGAAATCCCGGTCAACAACCTGTAAGGACGCACGCCATGACAACTAACCAAAGCAAGAAGTGCCTGGTGGAGTTCCAGCTGGCGGAGCAACCCTTACGGCCGGGCGAAGTGGCCATCGTGGGCGCAGGCCCCGGCGACCCGGGCCTGCTGACCCTACGGGCCCTGATGCTGATCCAGCAGGCCGATGCCATTGTCTACGACCGCCTGGTATCGCCACAGATTATGGAACTGGTGAACCCCAGGGCCGAGCGCATTCACGTGGGCAAGGCCAGCGGTTGCCACTATGTGCCCCAGGATGAGACCAACGAACTGCTGGTGAAACTGGCCGTACAACAACGCCGGGTTGTGCGCCTGAAAGGCGGCGACCCGTACATCTTCGGCCGTGGTGGTGAAGAAGCCGAATTCCTGGTAGAGAACGACATCGACTTCCAGGTGGTGCCGGGGATTACCTCCGCCGCCGGTTGCTCTGCCTACTGCGGCATCCCCCTGACGCACCGGGACTACGCCCAGAGCGTGACCTTCGTAACCGGCCACCGCAAGGGCGACCAGGCCCTGGAGCTGAACTGGCAGGTGCTGGCCGCGCCAGGTCAAACCCGTGTGTTCTACATGGGCCTGCACAACGCCCCGACCATCGTCGAGCAGCTGACCGCCCATGGCCTGTCCGAGAATTGCCCGGTGGCACTGGTAGAGCGCGGTACCACACCGCTGCAGCACATGACTGTCACCACCCTGAAAGACCTGGTCGACACCATTGAACGGGAAGATTTCCAGCCGCCCACACTGATCATTGTGGGTGAAGTGGTGCAACTGGCCGACACCCTGGCCCGCCCGGCGCAAGCTGGCTGGAACAGTGCCTTGTCCGGCCCGGCTGCTGCCACCGCTGGCCGCCGGCCGGCCTGAACCGAAACCTGACTGACCAACCGGGAGCTGTTGCAGGTGAACCTGACCCAAGCCCGAACAAAGATTATCTCCACCCTGTTACTGGCCAGCAGCGTGATGGCCACCCCTTTGCTGGCCAGTGAATCCGGCGAAACCGGAACAAACACCCTGTACCTGCAGCAATGCGCCGCCTGCCACGGCCCCGACCGCCTTGGCGGCATGGGCCCCGCCCTGCTGCCGGAAAACCTCGGGCGACTGAAAAAGGCCGAGGCCGAAAAGGTCATCCGCGAAGGCCGCCCAGCCACCCAGATGGCGGGCTACAAAGACATCCTGAACGACCAGCAGATCGCCGCCCTGACCGACTTCATCTATCAGCCTCCGAGCCACGAGCTGAAGTGGGGCGAGGCCGAAATCCGCAACAGCCAGGAAGTCAGCCATGCTGCCGGCTCCCTGCCGGATGAACCGGCGTTCGAAGCGGACATGATGAACCTGTTCCTGGTGGTAGAAATCGGCGACCACCACATCACCCTGCTGGATGGCGACAAGATGGAGCCCATCCACCGGTTCCCCAGCCGCTTTGCCCTGCACGGCGGCCCCAAATACAGCCCGGACGGCCGCTACGTTTACTTTGGCTCCCGGGATGGCTGGATTACCAAGTACGACATCTACAACCTGAAAGTGGTGGCTGAGGTTCGCGCCGGCATCAACATGCGTAACATTGCCGTATCCGCCGATGGCAACTACGTGCTGGCCGCCAACTACCTGCCCCACTCCATGGTGCTGTTCGACGCCGCCAACCTGGAAATGCTTGATTTCATCCCGGTTGAGAACGATGCCGGCGAAAGCTCCCGGGTGAGCGCCGTGTATACCGCACCACCCAGAAGCAGCTTCATCGCGGCATTGAAAGACATCCCCGAAGCCTGGGAAATCACCGTCGAGAATCAGAAAGCAAAACTGCGCCGGATGACCACCGACACCCTGCTGGACGACTTCTTCTTCGACCCCGGTTACCAGCACCTGATCGGCGCCGCCCGCGACGGCAAGCATGGCGTGGTGATCGATCTGGACACCGGCAAAACCACCGCGGAACTGCCGCTACCCGGCATGCCCCATCTGGGCTCCGGTATTACCTGGGAATACGAAGGCCGCCGGGTGATGGCTACCCCGCACTTCCGGGCCGGCGCCATTTCCATCATCGACATGGATACCTGGGAAGTGATCAAGACCCTGGAAACCGAGGGCCCGGGGTTCTTCATGCGCAGCCACGAGAATTCCCGCTATGCCTGGGCAGATGTGTTTTTCGGCCCCAACGCCGACAAGGTGCACATTATCGATAAGCAGACCCTGGAGATCGTCAAGACCCTGCAGCCTGAGCCGGGTAAGGTAGCCGCCCATGTGGAGTTTGACCGCCATGGCGAGAAGCTGCTGCTGAGCATCTGGGACGACGACGGTGCCATCATTGTTTACGACGCGGATACGCTGGAAGAAGAAAAACGCATTCCGATGAAGAAACCCTCCGGCAAGTACAATGTCTGGAACAAGATCAACTACGAGGAAGGCACCAGCCACTGACAGGTTCTGAAGAAATAGCCCCTTCACATATCCAGAACGGCCGTATGAGCTGATGATGGCGAGCCTGGAAGGCCACTGCGCTGCTCTGGGCCGCTTGTGCGGGACCTCCTCCCAAAACTGTGCGGAGCCAGGGATGGCGAAGCCCAAGCGCCACATGGATGTGCCGCAGGAGCGTGTTTTGGGAGGAGGTCCCGCACAAGTGGCCTTCCCCACAAGCCGCCCTCCGGCACCGAGTAATCGTTATCGACTAAGTCAAATATCTTTAATCATTTAAGTCATTTCAGATGTTTGTTTTTTTGGTAGCATAATTGACCTACGCCAATGCAGCGAAGGTTTGTTATGAACAGCAGTTTCCGACCACCGATGGCATCCGCACCCTGCCTGCTGGGTGAAGACCACCCGGACATTATTCACCACGACGCGGCACCCGCCGAAGTTGCCCTGCTGAACGGCCTGAGCCGCGCCTTTGGCATTTGCCTGAACGAAAAGCAAAACAGCCCGGAAGCACGGTTTCTGAGCGATATCGCCCGCCTGTTCCATCAACGCAGGATAGACGCAGAAACACCCCTGGAAAAACACGACCGGCCCTGGGCTAACGTGTATCTGATCCAGTACGGCGTTTTGCGCCTGTTCCGGGAATCATCTGCCGGCAAGGTCGCGATTCATCACTTCTTTACCGAAGGCGATCTGATCTGGCCGGTATTCGGGCGCAGCAGAACGGTGCGTAATACCCTGTGCCTGACCAGCGTGCTGCCGGCCACAGTCTGGGTGGCGGATTTCAGCGCTTTCCGTTCGGCAATCCAGAACCATGGCGACGGGCTCTGGCATAAGTTCGCACTGGTGCTGACCGAGGAGATTGCGGAGCTGACCAGCATGCGGGAATACCGCAAACACACCATGCCGGCCAAGGAGCGCTACCAATTGCTGCTCGATGAGTACCCGGAACTGGTCAAACGGGTGCCGGACAATCAGCTGGCCTCCTGGCTGGGTGTGGTGCCCGCCACTTATTCCAGGTTAAAGGCTGCCAGTACGAAAGCCGGCAGGCGGACATAAAAAAGGCGGTGGACTTTTCAGCCCGCCGCCCAAACCTGAGTCAACGCTTGCTACTTCGAAATCAGCCGTGCAGCTTCACTGCCAGTTCTGCAACATGCTTGCCCTGGAAGCGGGCAATGGCCAATTCTTTCTCACTGGGCTGGCGGGAACCGTCACCGCCGGCGATGGTCGAGGCGCCGTAAGGCGTGCCGCCATTCACTTCAGAGATATCAAAGAACTCCGGAATTCCATAGCCCAGAGGTACCAGCACCATGCCGTGGTGGGCCAGGGTGGTCCAGAATGAGGTAATGGTCTGCTCCTGACCGGCGCCTGTTCCGGTTGAAGTGAACACGCTACCCACTTTCCCGTGCAGCTTGCCCTCAGCCCACAGGCCACCGGTCTGGTCGAGGAAGGTGCGCATCTGGCCGGCCATGTTGCCGAAGCGGGTCGGCGTGCCGAAGATGATGGCATCGTAGTCTACCAGTTCAGCCGGGCTGGCTACCGGAGCATCTTGCTCGGCCTTGCCACCAGCGCTCAGGAACGCCTGGTCGGCCATGGTTTCCGGCACTCGCTTGACCACTACATCGGCACCCTCAACGCCCTTTGCGCCTTCGGCAATGGTGTTTGCCATGGTTTCGATATGGCCGTACATGGAATAGTAAAGAACAAGAACTTTTGCCATCGGAACAATCCCCTTTGGTTGTTTCAAACTTGGTACTAGCGTAACTGCCCGACGCAAAAGACGAAAACGGAAGATTTCCGGCAGATCGTTCAGTTTTTCTGAACATGGTCACAGGATGGTCATGGCAAACACTTGCGTACACATGTACGCTGAACTGCATTATACTTTTAGCGAACACAGGCCAGCGCGGATGACAGCAAGCATGAACCACCCAGACGATTCGTTGCCATCTATTCACCTGCGGGTAGAAGAGTGGATCAACAGCGCAACCCACGGCCTTGGCGCCATTCTGAGTGTTATCGGAACCATTGCCCTGATTGCCGGTGCAAGCCAGATGGGAGACACCTGGAAGATTGTCAGCTTCAGCGTATTCGGTGCCTCACTGATCCTGCTGTACATGGCCTCTGCGCTGTACCACGGTGCTCGCCGGCCGGAGTTAAAATCCCTTTTCAAGACCCTGGACCACTGTGCCATTTTCCTGCTGATCGCCGGCACCTACACACCGTTCCTGCTGGTGAATATGCGCGGCACCACCGGATGGACGCTGTTTGCTGTGATCTGGTCGCTGGCCCTGACCGGTGTGGTACTGAAAGTCATCTTCAAGAACCGCTTCAAGCTGGCGCGGGTGGGCATCTACGTTGCCATGGGCTGGCTGATTACCTTTGCCTCGTCTGACCTGGTCGCCAGCCTCAGCGAAACCGCGCTGCACCTGACCATTGCCGGCGGCATTGTGTATACCGCCGGCGTGGCGTTCTACCTGGCGGATCGCATTCCCTACATGCATGCGGTCTGGCACCTGTTCGTGATCGGCGGCAGCGCCTGCCATTTCAGCGCCATCTATTTTGGCGTGCTGCCCTACACGGTATAAACTCCGGTTCTGGCCCCGGTAATCTGCGGGGCCTTCCAACCGGAACCCATACCGAGGTCTGTTCAACGTGGCTGGCAAGCCCCTGCACGTATTCTGGCTGTTCTTTCCCGCTGCCGCCTTATGGGCTGCCCTGGTTGTTCCCCTGTCCCTGTTCGCCGTATTGTCTGGCACCGGCTGGCCGCCGGGGCTGATTGGCGCGGGCCATGGCCACGAACTGGTTTTCGGCTTTGCCCTGGCATTGATTGCCGGCTACACCCTTGGCCCCCAGCCCTGGCGAATACTCGGCCCCCTGTTCGGGCTTTGGCTTGCGGCCCGTGTCAGCTGGCTGCTGGCACCGGACTGGCTGCTTAGCCAGCTGTTAAGCCCGGCCTTTGCGCTGTTGCTGGCACGGTACGTGGTGCCCCGCTTCCAGGCCGCCAAGAAGTGGCGCAACAAGGTTGCCGGTCCACTAATCCTGGTGCTCTGCCTGATGGCCCTGGTCTACTTCCTGGTGCGAGCAGGCCTTCCCTTCCCCGATACCCGTATTCTTCTGCACACCGCCATCATCGGTTTGCTGTTGCTGATGACGTTTATGGGCGGGCGCATCATCGCGCCGGCGGTGGCCGGCACCCTGGAGAAGAAAGGCATACCGCTGGAAGCCCGGGTTCAGCCGTTAATTGAAGGCTGGTTACTGGCGATTCTGCCCCTCGCCATGGTGTGCATTCTGTTTACCGCTACTGAAAAACTGGCTGGCCTGCTGTTACTGGCCGCTAGCCTGCTGATTATCGTTCGGGTGGCCCGCTGGAAACTCTGGCACTGTACCGACCGCCCGGACCTGCTGGTGCTGGCCATCGGTTATCTCTGGCTGGCCGCCGGGGCGGCGGTTACCGGCGTGCACCTGGTTACCGGCCACGCCCTGTTGCCCGCGTTGCACGTGATTGCCGTTGGCGCACTGGGCACCCTGTCTTGCAGTGTGATGTTGCGCCTGGCCTGGCAGCGGGCCTGCCGGCGCTTCCCGCCAGCGTGGCAGGTTCTGGCTATTGCGGTACTTACTGCACTCGCCAGTATCTGCCGGTACCTGGCAGGCCCTGTGCCTTTCAGCGAGCCTGCCTTGCTCTGGCTGGCGGCCGGCGCCTGGAGCCTGGCCTATCTAGGCCTGTTCGCTCAACTACTGCACCTGTACTCCGCGTTCACCAAGAAAGGAAAGGCCAACAATGGCTAAATGGCTGGTAAAGACCGAACCCTCCGAAGAATGGCAGCTGATTGTTCGGCTGATGGATTAAACCGCCGTCACAGAGCTACCACCCGCTGCTCCGGGTGATTAGAATTGCCGCGCCAACCTAATCCGGAGCCTGAACGATGTCTGTGGACATAACTCCCACAAGTAGTTTTGATCAACTGAAGCGCATTGAATCGAGCAAGGTGTTTCAGGGCGTTGTGATTGCCATCATCATTCTCTCGGCCCTGACCATCGGCGCAAAAACCTACGAACTCCCGCCGCTGATTGAACAGACCCTGACCGTTCTGGATAACGCCATCACGCTGTTCTTCCTGGTGGAAATCCTGTTTCGCTTCGCCGCCTGCCCGGTCAAGCGCCAGTTCCTGATGGACGGCTGGAACCTGTTCGACACCCTGGTAGTGATCGGCAGCCTGATCCCGCTGGACAACTCCGAGGCGGTGCTTCTGGGCCGTTTGCTGCGGGTCTTCCGGGTGCTGCGACTGGTGTCCGTAGTGCCGGAACTGCGCTTTCTGATCAATTCCCTGCTCAAAGCCATTCCGCGCATGGGCTACATCGCCCTGCTGATGTTCATCATCTTTTACATCTATGCCGCCATGGGCTCAATGTTCTTTGCCAGTGTGGACGAAGAACTCTGGGGCGATGTGGCCATCTCGATGCTCACCCTGTTCCGGGTCGCCACCTTCGAGGACTGGACCGACGTGATGTACGCCACCATGGAGGCCTATCCCATGAGCTGGATCTACTACCTGACGTTTATCTTCCTGACGGCCTTTGTATTCCTGAACATGATGATTGGGGCGATTCTGGAGGTGATGAGCGAGGAACAAAATGCCAAGCAGGCCCAGAAAGCCCACGACGAACGGGATGAAATTGCCCGTCAGCTCCAGGCTGTCCAGGAACAGCTGAAGGAACTGACGAAGCAGGTCAGCGAGAAACGCTGACTCAGAACGGCTTGGCCATGGCCAGGTGGAAGATGGCGCTGACCATAATCAGGGCAAGTACCGCAGCGGTAATCCGGGCGGGCTTGCCCAGAGTGACCTTCAGTGCAAACACTCCGGCCACGATGTAGCCGACCAGCAGAACAACCTTGGCAATCAGCCAGCCCGGCATGGCCGAGGCATAGCCCACCACAAACAGCAGGGAAATCGCCGCCACCAGCAAAATGGTGTCATTGATGTGGGGAATGAACCGCAGCGGTGTCTGGCGCCAGCCCGGCCGGCCTACCGCATCCAGCAGCAACCGCAGCGCAAAGAGTGTGATAGTAAGGTAGGCTGTGGTCATGTGCAGGTGCTTCAGGATCGTGTACGACATGGAAGTTCCTTCGGTTACAAGAGATTTGCGGCCATTGTACGCAAACTACCCCCAAGCAGGTATGGTTAATACAGGCACGCAGATTTAACATATACCTGAAATATATGTATTTGGGAGATCTCCATGCAGGCCATACCCACCTCCGCTGACCAGGCACCCGCCAGCGTCAGCCAGTTATTTTCCTATCCGTTCCGGATTTTCTTCCTGTCCATGACGGTACTGACCCTTGTGGCCATACCGGTCTGGGTTCTGGAAGTAACCGGCGTTCTGCAGTTGCCACTGGCCATGCCTGCCCTGTTCTGGCACCAGCATGAAATGCTGTTCGGGTTTTTGTCGGCGGCCATTGCCGGCTTTCTGCTGACCGCCGTCTGTGTATGGACGCAAACAGAACGCACCCACGGCCTTCCCCTGGCGCTGCTCTGGGGCGTCTGGCTGGCCGGTCGCCTGCTGCTGGCCCTGGGTGGAAACCTGCCCGACTGGATAGTTCAGGGCGTTAACCTGGCTTTTCTGCCACTGGTGATGATCGATGCCGGATGGCGAGTATGGCATGCGCGCCAGAAACGCCAGGCCATGATTATGGTCGTTCTGGGCCTGCTGTGGCTGATGCAGATCGGCTTCCTTACCCGGCTGGATATGTCCTTTAGCTACGGCGCGCTGATTATGGCCCTGGCGCTGATCAGCATCATCGGCGGCCGCATCACACCGGCGTTCACTGCCGGCTGGCTGCGCCAGCGCGGTGGCAACGCCGAGGCGGTAAAAATGATTCCGGGGCTGGATATGGCCGCCCTGTTTTCGATGATCCTGCTGATGGCATCCCTGGTAACCGGCTGGAAAACCCTGGCGGCCGTAATCGCCGTGGTTGCCGCCGCGCTGATGCTGGTTCGCCTGTATAACTGGAAAGGCTGGCTGGCGCGCTCCGAGCCGCTGCTGTGGATCCTGCACCTGTCTATTCTCTGGGTACCGGTCGCGCTGTTGCTGCTGGCAGGCTCGCTGGTTGCAGACTGGCCCTCCAACGCCTGGAGCCACGCAGCAGGCGCAGGTGCTGTCGGTTGCCTGATTCTGGGCGTGATTGCCCGGGTCTCCCTTGGCCATACCGGCCGGCCGTTGAAACTTCCGAAGGGCATGGTGCTGGCGTTCGTCGCCATTCAGCTGGCGGCGGTTATCCGGGTGCTCACCGCATTGAGCATCATCCCGTGGCACCCGGGCATTGGCACCAGCACCCTGTTATGGATGATCGCCTACGGACTGTTCCTGGTGCGCTATGCCGGGGTACTGGCACGGCCCAGGGCAGACGGTCGGGAAGGCTGAGCGGCTCAGGCCGCCAGTTTCTCCTTGAGGCACTGTTCGAAGTAACTGCGGGCGGCACGGAAGCGGCCTGCAGGAAAGTGAATACTGATTCCCTCCAGTGCTGCCATCAGCATTTCCAGGTGGGCATCCCAGCCTGCACAGGCAACCGGCACCAGGTGATCGTCTGGTAGCAACAGGGTCAGCGACAACCGGGTGCCATCGCCTTCCGGCGCCAGTTCCCACCGCAATGGCCGCTCCGGATCCTCCCCGGCACTCCAGGAATACGCCAGCAAGCGGTGCGGCTCACAGGCCGATATCCGACAATCAATGGGCGTGCCACTGTTACCGAAATCCAGCTGAACCCGGCCACCGGTGCGGGCGTCCAGCGTGCCCGGCGCCAGCCAGCTGGCCAGGTGCACCGAATCCGTCAGCATCTTCCAGACCAGCTCCGGCGAATGCTCCGTTACCCGCTCCAGCCGGGCGGTAACGCACCCGTCCTGCAATGCCAGGGAGCCACTGATCACCTCGTGTTCTGCGGACATAACACCTCCTTCCGAACCGCCAAACGCACAGATTTGAATAGTCCGACACGGTAGCAAGGCCCGCGCCCGGGTACCTTGATGAGCATCAACGCCAGGGGCAGGGTTTCAGGCACAAAAACGGGGTGTTTGCGGCAATCATCCACTAAAGGTCAATAGCCGTTTCTGAATCAGGCGCTAAAGTATCAGTACATCATTTTGCAATAGAGATACTGGCAACATGTACCCTGATCACTTTGACAAAGAAGACCTGATCCGCTGTGGCCATGGCGAATTATTCCCTGGCGCCATGCGCCTGCCCATCGACGAAATGCTGATGGTCGACCGCATTACCCACGTGGGCGCCGATGACGGCCTTTACGGTAAGGGCAGTCTGGTGGCAGAACTGGACATCAACCCGGACCTCTGGTTCTTCAAGGTTCACTTCGAAGGCGACCCGGTAATGCCGGGCTGTCTGGGCCTCGACGCCATGTGGCAGCTGGTCGGTTTCTTCCTGGCCTGGAGCGGTGGCGAAGGCAAGGGCCGGGCACTGGGTGCCGGCGAAGTGAAATTCTTTGGTCAGGTTCTGCCTGACAACAAAAAGGTAACCTATTACCTGGATATCAAGCGGCTCATCCGCCGCAAGCTGACCATGGCCATTGCGGATGCCCGCATGGAAGTGGACGGGCGGGAAATCTATACCGCCAAGGACCTTCGGGTTGGCCTGTTCACCTCTACAGATGACTTTTAGGAGTTAGAACGATGCGTCGCGTAGTTATTACCGGCATGGGGATTGTCTCCAGCCTTGGCAACAACCAGAAAGAAGTCGCCCAGTCCCTTCGTGAATCCCGCTCAGGCATTGCCTTCAGCGAGGAAGCCCGGGACAACGGCTTGCGCAGCCACGTAGCAGGCAAGATCGACCTGAACCTGTCCGAGCTGATCGACCGTAAGATCTGGCGCTTTATGAGCCCGGCAGCAGGCTACTGCTACCTGGCAGCAAAAGAAGCCATCGAGCAGGCAGGCCTGACCGACGAGCAGCTGCGTGCCAACACCACGGGCGCCGTATTCGGCACCGGTGGCGCGTCCACCGTGGAACTGCTGGATGCGATCGACACCCATCGCGACAAAGGCATTCGCCGGGTAGGCCCTTACCGGGTTCCCCGCACCATGGGCAGCGCCATCAACGCGTCCATCACCACGGCGTTCGGTATTACCGGCATCAACTACGGCATTACCTCTGCCTGCGCGACCAGTGCCCACTGTATCGGCCACGCGGCTGACCAGATCGCCCTGGGCCGCCAGGATGTGATGCTGGCTGGCGGTGGCGAAGACATCCACTGGACCCTGAGCCTGATGTTCGATGCCATGGGCGCACTGTCCACCAAGTACAACGACACGCCGGAACAGGCCTCGCGCACCTACGATGCAGACCGTGACGGTTTCGTGATCTCCGGTGGTGGCGGCACGCTGGTACTGGAATCACTGGAACACGCGGAAGCCCGCGGTGCCACCATCCTGGGCGAACTGGTCGGCTTCGGTGCCACCTCTGACGGCGCCGACATGGTTGCCCCGAGCGGTGAAGGCGCCATTCGCTGCATGAAACAGGCCCTGGCCAACATCGACGGCGAAATCAGCTACATCAACACCCACGGCACCAGCACCCCGGCTGGCGACGTAACCGAGCTGAAAGCCCTGAAGGAAACCTTCGGGGACAAGATTCCACCGCTGAGTTCCACCAAGCCCCTGTGCGGCCACGCCCTGGGTGCCGCCGGCGTGCATGAGGCAATCTACAGCCTGATCATGCAACGGGAAGGCTTTATTGCCCCGTCTGCCAACATCCAGAACCTGGATGAAGGTGCCGAAGGCTACCCCATCGTTCGTGAACGCATGAACAACCAGAACATGGACCTGGTGATGAGCAACAGCTTCGGCTTCGGCGGCACCAACGCCACCCTGATCTTCAAGAAGGTGTGATCAGGACAGCCTGAGTGAGCGGTATTCAGCCGGCGGAGTGCCCATCCAGCGCTTGAACGCCCGGCTGAATGCACTCAGCTCCGAGAAACCAAGCTGTTCGGCGATTTCTACCAGCGGCTTGGTTTTATCCTTCATGTAAGTCAGCGCCTGCTCCCGGCGTACCTGCTCCAACAAGGCTGCAAACGTCAGCCCCTCTTCGCGTAACTTTTTGTGCAGGGTGTAGCGGCTCATATTCAACTGCCCGGCCACCGTTTCCACACCTACCTTTCCCCGTTCCAACTGAACCCGGATCAGCTTACTCACCCGAATGCTCAGGGAACGCTTTGAATTTTCAGGCCTTACAGGCTCTGATGCCATGCTGGTTCCTCCTGCCATTTCATGCTGGCCCAATCTGCAAACTCCATCAGCGTACACATGTTAGCCGAAACTGATCAATAAGACCTTTGAGCGAGATCAATGGCACAGCCACCCGTTTGTGGAAAACTGCACCCTTTCCATAATAGCCCACCTGCAGCCATCGACTTCCTGAATAAACCCGGAGACACCATGACTTTCCCGGAACTGCTCGCTCCCGCCGGCACCCCCGAACACCTGGAAACCGCCTTTGCCTACGGTGCCGATGCCGTTTACGCCGGCCAGCCAAGGTACTCCCTGAGAGTAAGGAACAACAGTTTCAAAGACGTTGCAGCCCTGGGCGCAGGGATTGCACGGGCCCACGAACTGGGTAAACAGTTCTACCTGGTCTCCAACATCGCACCCCACAACGACAAGGTGCGCAGTTACCTGAGGGACCTTGCCCCGGTGCTGGAGCAGAAGCCGGACGCCCTGATCATGTCAGACCCCGGGCTGATCATGCTGGTGCGGGAAAACTGGCCGGACCAGCCCATCCACCTGTCGGTGCAGGCCAACGCCGTAAACTGGGCCACCGTAGAGTTCTGGCGCCGCCAGGGCATCAACCGGGTGATCCTGTCCCGGGAACTGGCCCTGAATGAAATCCGCGAGATCCGTGAGAAAGTGCCGGAAATGGAGCTGGAAGTGTTCGTACACGGCGCCCTGTGCATGGCCTACTCCGGCCGCTGCCTGCTGTCTGGCTATATGAACCATCGAGACGCCAACCAGGGCGCCTGCACCAACGCCTGCCGCTGGAACTACAAGCCGGTGCAGCACAGCCATGACCAGACCGGCGACCTGATTGCCACCTCTGCCGACAGCGTGGAAACCTTCGAACCCAAAGAAATCCTGCTGGAAGAGCCCAACCGCCCCGGAGGCTTCATTCCCGCCTACGAGGACGAACACGGCACCTACATCATGAACTCCAAGGACCTGCGTGCCATCCAGCACGTGGCGGAACTGGTGAACATGGGCGTGCACTCCCTGAAAATCGAAGGCCGCACCAAGAGCACCTACTACGTGGCCCGCACCACCCAGGTGTACCGCAAGGCCATAGACGACGCCCTGGCCGGCAAGCCCTTCGACATGCACATGATGGATGAACTGGAAGCGCTGTCTAACCGGGGCTACACCGAAGGCTTCCTGCGCCGCCACGTGCCCCAGGAATACCAGTCCTACGAACAGGGCTCGTCCTATCTGGGCACCCAGCAGGTGGTCGGCACCATCAGCGATGCCGATGACCGCTGGCTCACCATCGACGTGAAGAACAAGTTCGCCCCGGGCGACCAGCTGGAACTGATCACCCCGGCCGGCAACCTTCACTTCCGTGCCAATGCCATGGAAAACCGCAACGGCGAAGCCATGGAATACGCACCGGGCAGCGGCCACTTTGTGCGCATTCCCAAGCCGGAAGGCCTGCCTGAATCCCTGCAATTCAGCTACCTGACCCGCATCCTGCCGGCCGGTTAACGCATCCGGAAGGCTTCCTGGTGGAAGCGCACCCGTCCCGGCCAAAGCCTCCGCAGCCCTTTGCGGAGGCTGTCCGCCATCCCTTGTGGCCCGCAAAACCATACTTCTGCTCGCTCACCGCGGGCGGCATCCGCAGCCAGAGCCTCAGCCGTCAGCCTGCCACTGGCCCCACCATGCAGGTGCAGATCAACCCCCGGACGGGCCGCGCACAGGGATTCCAGCCGAGCCACGAACGGATCATGCCCGGGATCTGTCACGCAGTAGTGAACATCAGCCCGAACCTCATCCTCGCCTCGCGAATCCAATGACTCCAGCCAGGCCAGAAACGGTGTAATACCAATTCCGCCTGCTACCCAGATCTGCCGAACACCGGCCCTGGCCCGATCAAGCTGGAACCGGCCATAGGGGCCTTCCACTTTCACCGGATCTCCTGCAACCAAACGACCTGACAGCTTTTGCGTGTAATCTCCGAGAGCCTTGATGGCAAAGGTCACAGTCTTGTCGCCACGGTCTGCACTGGCGATCGTAAACGGGTGATGCCCCTCAAACCGGTCAAAGATCACAAAAGCAAACTGGCCGGCACGATGCCCGCGCCAGGTATCAGCCAGCTTGCAAGTCACCTCGAGAATATCGCGGGACACCCGCTCTACCGAAATCACCGTTCCTTCGCTTGAGCGCCCGGCCCCGATACGCCCCGTCAGCGACCAAACGCTGGCAACGCTGCCCGCTACAAACAAGACCGCCATCAACCACCCCAGTGGCCCTTGCCAATACCCGGCAGGAGCAAGCACCACCGCATGGAACACTACCAACAGATACAGCGCAGGCATTGCGCGATGCAACGGCCGCCACAAGCGGTAGGAAAACTGACGCCACAGGCTCAGCAACAACATGGCGAACATCAGATAAATAACAAACTCACCCAGGTCTTCGCCAAGATCCCGGAGCCCGCCCGGAAACGCCGAGAACTCATCGGCATCCAGCCGGGCGCTACGGCCCGCCAGATTCTCGAAAAGGTCCTCCGACATTTCCAGCAACCAGTGCGCGGCGGCAAACAAAACCGCCAGAATCCCGCCCCACTTGTGCAGACGATAGATCTTATCCATGCCCCCGAGCGGCTTTTCGAGCCAGGCGGGGCGAGTCGCCAGCACCATAACCATCGACATCAACGCCACCGAAAGCAGGCCACTGAGAAACAGGCTTTCCAGATACACAGCCCAGACAGTGGAACCGGCATCCGGATAGCCCGGAGCCATTAGCTGATACGCCCAACCAACGGTTACCAAAGCGATTACACCAACAAGAACAAGCAACATGATTCAGCTTCCCCAGATCCCTCACAGAAGGCGGATTGCCTTCCGCAACTACAGCCTGCAACAGGCCGCCTGAACCTTCGCTGAGCAAGGCGTTAATGTTCCATTCATCTGGGGCTGAAAGGCTGACTAAGGTATAATCCTTACACGACCGATTTAATACCTGACTAAATTACTCTGGTATTGTATAATCACTCGCCAGAAGCATCGGGGAAACCGGGCCAACAGAGCCCTGCCCCGCCACTCAGGCACCAAGCCCCAGATGAGAGAATTACGGAGCGACGATCATGGCGACCACCGATAAAGAGGTGAAAGAGCTGATCAAACGGGAATACGAACACGGATTCGTGACCGAGATTGAATCCGACACCTTCGAGCCCGGCCTCAACGAAGACGTAATCCGCCGCCTGTCCGAGATCAAGCAGGAGCCGGAGTTCATGCTGGAATGGCGCCTGAAGGCCTACCGTCGCTGGCTGGAAATGGACGAGCCGGAATGGGCCCACGTGGACTTCCCGAAGGTGGACTACGACGCCATCTCTTACTACTCCGCGCCCAAGAAAAAAGAAGACATGCCCCAGAGCCTGGACGACGTTGATCCGGAGCTGCTGCGCACCTACGAAAAACTGGGCATCCCCCTGCACGAACGGGCCAAGCTGGCCGGTGTAGCGGTTGATGCGGTCTTCGATTCCGTTTCGGTAGCCACCACCTTCAAGGAACCGCTTGAAAAAGCCGGCGTGATCTTCTGCCCCATTTCCGAGGCGGTACAGAAGTATCCGGAACTGGTGAAGAAATACCTGGGCAGCGTAGTCCCGGCCGGCGACAACTACTTCGCTGCCCTGAACTCCGCCGTATTCTCCGACGGCTCCTTCGTTTACATCCCGAAGGGCGTTCGCTGCCCCATGGAACTGTCCACCTACTTCCGGATTAACGCCGCCAACACCGGCCAGTTCGAACGTACCCTGATCATCGCCGAAGAAGGCAGCTACGTGAGCTACCTGGAAGGCTGCACCGCCCCCATGCGGGACGAAAACCAGCTGCACGCAGCGGTGGTAGAACTGGTCGCCCTGGACGACGCCCAGATCAAATACTCTACCGTACAGAACTGGTATCCGGGCGACGAAAACGGCAAAGGCGGCATCTACAACTTCGTCACCAAGCGCGGCGCCTGCATCGGCAAAAACTCCAAGATCTCCTGGACCCAGGTAGAAACCGGCTCCGCCATCACCTGGAAATACCCGAGCTGCGTACTGCGCGGTGAGAACAGCGTAGGCGAGTTTTACTCCGTCGCCCTCACCCACAACTACCAGCAGGCCGACACCGGCACCAAGATGATCCACCTGGGCAAGAACACCCGGAGCACCATCATCTCCAAAGGCATCTCCGCCGGCCGCAGCTCCAACGCCTACCGCGGCCTGGTGAAATTCGGTCCGGGTGCAGAAGGTGCGCGTAACTTTACCCAGTGCGACTCGCTGCTGATCGGCGACCGCTGCGGCGCCCACACCTTCCCGTACATCGAAAGCAAGAACAAATCGGCCATCGTGGAACACGAAGCCACCACATCCAAGGTCAGCGACGAGCAGATGTTCCTGTGCCGTCAGCGTGGTATCGACCCGGAGCAGGCGGTGTCCATGATCGTGAACGGCTTCTGCAAGGAAGTGTTCAAGGAGCTGCCGATGGAGTTTGCGGTAGAAGCCGGCAAGCTGCTGGAAGTGAGCCTAGAAGGCTCCGTCGGTTAACGGGACGGCATACACAAAAGTATCGCGGAAGCCGTCAGGGTGTCCCTTCCGGGATCGTCAAAATCAGGGATGATTTTGTCGAGCGTACAGGGACGTATTCACAGCGTATCCCGGAAGGGACACCCTGATGGCTGACTCCCCCAGAATTTGGGGCGGACAAAGAATTCAGACGGTTAAAAAGAGAGAAGCGTACAAATGCTGAGCATCAAAAACCTGCACGCCTCCGTTGAGGGCAAAGAAATCCTCAAAGGCATCAACCTGGAGATCAAAGCCGGGGAAGTTCACGCCATCATGGGCCCGAACGGTTCCGGTAAGAGTACCCTGTCACAGGTTCTGGCAGGCAACGACGCATTTGAAGTCACCAGCGGCGAAGTCACCCTCAACGGCGACAACCTGCTGGACCTGGAAACCGAAGAACGCGCCCGGGAAGGCATCTTCCTGGCATTCCAGTACCCGGTGGAAATCCCCGGCGTAAGCAACCTGCAGTTCCTGCGCACCGCCGTAAATGCCATGCGCAAGCACCGGGGCGAAGAAGAAATGAACGCTGCCGAGTTCATGAAGCTGGCGAAGGAAGTCTCCAAGCAGGTAGACCTGGACCCGGCTTTCCTCAAGCGCGGCGTGAACGAAGGTTTCTCCGGTGGCGAGAAAAAGCGTAACGAAATCATGCAGGCCCTGCTGCTGCAGCCGAAACTGGCCATTCTGGATGAAACCGACTCCGGCCTCGACATCGACGCCCTGCAAGTCGTATCCAACGGCGTCAACGCCCTGCGTGCCGAAGACCGCGCCATCCTGATGGTGACCCACTACCAGCGCCTGCTGAACCACATCGTGCCGGATTACGTGCACGTACTGGCCGGCGGCAGAATCGTCAAATCCGGCGGCCGCGAACTGGCCCTGGAACTGGAAGAAAAAGGTTACGGCTGGTTGGGCATCAAAGACGAAGACACCAGCAACTGATCAGGAGGCCGCGGAATGAAATCTGTACCTATGCTTTCCGGCGCTTTCCTGCAGCCGGCCGGGCAATCCCTGCCGGAACCTTTGCTGGCACTGCGTAACGAGCGGGCTGCAGCACTGGCAGACATGCCCATGCCGACCCGGAAAACCGAAAACTGGAAATACTCCAGCAAGTACCTGAAGCTGACCGAAGACATGGCCGCCACCCTGCCGGCTACCGGAAAGGCCAGCAGCCTGGACGTACCCGGTTACCGGATTGTGCTCAACAACGGTGCAATCAACCGCGCCGACAGCCAGTACCCGGACCAGGGCGGCATCACCGTTCAGCACTTCAGCGACCTGAATGCGGACGACGCCAGCGCCCTGGCGCAGAAACTGGGCAGCACCCTCGATGCAGAGCAAACCCAGTTTGCCCAGATCAACAGCGCCCGCTTTGAAGACGGCCTGCTGATTCGCCTTGGCGCCAACGCCGTGCTGGACAAGCCGCTGTTCATCATCCATGAAACCGCGGCTACCCAGAATGGCTCTGCCTTCCCGCGCATTTTTGTCGAGGCCGGCACCAACAGCCAGATGACGCTGGTGGAAGCCTACGTCTCCGAAGGCGATTCTGCGGCCCTGGTTGATACCGTTACCGAATTCCAGCTGGCTGATGGCGCCAACATCACCAGCATTCGCCTGACCATGGAAGGCGAAACCGTGCAGCACATTGGCGCTACCGGCGTACTGCAACAGCGCAACTCCCGCTTCGAGAGCCACTGCGTAGGCTTCGGCGGCCCGCTGCGCCGGCACGACCTGCAGGTTCGCCTGGAAGGCGAAGGCGCGGAAACCAAGCTCAATGGCGTGGTGGTTACCCAGGGTAAACAGCACTACGACAACCACACCTCCATTGACCACGTAGCCGCCCACTGCAACAGCGAAGAGACCTACCGCAACATTGCTGCGGACCAGTCCCACGCGGTGTTTAATGGCCGAATTCATATCCACCAGGACGCTCAGAAGTCCAACGCGGATATGAACAACAAGAACCTGCTGCTGTCCAACGGTGCCGAAATCGACACCAAGCCGGAACTGGAAATCTACGCGGATGACGTCAAGTGCGCCCACGGTGCTACCATCGGCCAGCTGGACGAAACCTCCGTGTTCTACCTGGTTTCCCGTGGCATAGGTCGCCGGCAGGCCAACGTATTGCTGACCATGGCGTTCATCAACGAACTGGTTGAGCAGATTCCGGTAGAAGCCGTGCGCGAAACCGCCCAGGCGCGGTTGAATGATTTCTTCGATCAAACCTTTCAGGAGGCCTGAGCGGCATGACCGATCTGTCTGTGGCAACCAACACCACCTCGCCGGCGCTTGATGTGGAAAGCATCCGCCGCGACTTCCCGATCCTGGCACAGGAAATCAACGGGAAGCCCCTGGTGTATCTGGACAACGGCGCCTCGGCCCAGAAGCCCGTCGCCGTGCTGGATGCCATGGACCGCTACTATCGGGAAATGCACTCCAACGTGCACCGTGGCGCCCACACCCTGGGCGACCGGGCCACGACCGCCTTTGAAGGTGCCCGGAAAGTGGTTCGCCACTTCCTGAACGCACCCGGCACCAACGAAATCATCTGGACCCGCGGCACCACCGAGGCCATCAACCTGGTGGCCAACGGCCTGGCCCCGCGCCTGAAAGCCGGCGACGAAATCCTGGTCAGCCATATGGAGCACCACGCCAACATCGTGCCCTGGCAGATGGTGGCCGAGCGCACCGGCGCCAGGGTGATCCCTGTGCAGGTAACCCCGGAAGGCGAGCTGGACCTGGACTCTTTCAACAGCCTGCTGAACGAGCGCACCCGGGTACTGGCCCTCACCCACGTCTCCAACGTGTTGGGAACGATAAACCCGATCGCGCCGCTGATCGAGCAGGCGAAGAAACAGGGCGTGATTACCCTGATCGACGGTGCCCAGGCCGTACCCCACTTCAAGCCGGATGTGCAGGCATTGGGCTGCGACTTCTACGTGTTCTCTTCCCACAAACTGTTCGGCCCCACCGGTATCGGTGTGCTGTATGGCCGCGCGGAACTGCTGGAAGAGATGCCTCCATACCAGGGCGGCGGCGAGATGATCGAGCGGGTATCGTTCGAGCGTACCACCTGGAACGTACTGCCCTACAAATTTGAAGCCGGCACCCCGGCCATCGCCGAAGCGGTTGGCCTGGCGGCAGCCATCAACTACCTGGACAGCCTGGACCGCAAGGCCATGGAAGCCGCCGAAAACGCCCTGCTGGCCCGTGCCAACGAGCTGGTGGAAACCGTGCCCGGCATGGAAATCATCGGTACCGCGAAACAGAAAGTGCCGGTAATGTCGTTCAAGATCGCCGGCCTGCACCCCAGCGACATCGGCACCCTGCTGGACCAGCAAGGCATTGCCATCCGCACCGGCCATCATTGCGCCATGCCTCTGATGGATTTCTACGGAGTACCCGGTACAGCCCGGGCTTCATTTGCGTTCTACAATACGCTGGAAGAGGTCGAGAAATTATTCACCGGCCTGCAGAAGATCCAGCGCCTGTTTGCCTGAGGAGGTGGAAACATGACAGCCGAAGTCTTCACCCCGAACACCGTGAACGTGACCATGACCCCGACAGCGGTCAAACACGTTCGCAAACAACTGGACAAGAAACCGGAAGCCAGGGGCATTCGCCTGGCCATCAAAAAGAGTGGCTGCTCCGGCTTCAAATACGAAACCCAGTGGGTAGAAACCCCCGAGTCCGACGACCGCATTTTTACCATCGACGGCGTGGATGTGTACGTAAAGCAGGAACACCTGCCCATGGTAAACGGCATTGAAATCGACTTTGTCACCGAAGGCGTGAACTCCCTGTTCCGCTTCCGCAACCCCAACGCTACGGCAGAATGCGGGTGCGGCGAGAGTTTTACGGTGGCTTGAACAGAGGTCTTACTGAGCATGCAAGAACGGGAAGTCGTACTGACAAAGCGCGAAGTGGAAGCCCGGCTGGTGCCTTCCGGTACGGAGATCATGATTCCGTCGGATACCTTCGTGACCATCACCCAGTCCCTCGGTGGCACGTTTACCGTGGCGGTGAACGGCAACCTGGCCCGGATTGAAGGCCACGACGCCGATGCCTTGGGCAAACAGCCCCTGGAAAGCAGCTTCGAGACCCCGGAAGACGGCACGGTTAACGAAAACCAGGTGTGGGAAGCCCTGCGCAACTGCTACGACCCGGAGATTCCGGTTAACGTGGTGGACCTAGGCCTGATCTACGACTGCCGGATCCAGAACGGCACCGAAGACGGCAACCACGTGTACATCAAGATGACCCTCACCGCGGCTGGCTGCGGCATGGGGCCGGTCATCACCAACGATGTACAAACCAAGGTGGAGCATGTGCCCAACGTGGACAAAGTGACCGTAGACCTCACCTTTGATCCGCCCTGGAACAACGATATGCTCACCGACGAAGCCAAGCTTGAACTGGGAATGCTATGACCGCCAGCAAGGAACAATTTCTCGAGAACCCTCTCGGTACCAAGACCACTCTGGAAGACGTTCTGGACGCCTTCGAATTCCTGGATGACTGGGAAGAACGCTACGCCTACATCGTGGACCTGGGCAAACAGCTGCCGGCGTTTCCGGATGAGGCCCGCATCGAAGAGAACTACGTGCACGGCTGCCAGAGTCAGGTCTGGCTGATCCACCATTACGATGAAGACAGTGGCAAACTGTTCCTGCTGATCGACTCCGACGCCATCATCGTGCGCGGCCTTGCGGCTATCATCCTGGTAGCCCTGAACGGCAAGACACCCCGCGACCTGCTCGCCACCGATATCGACGAACTGTTCGAGCAACTCGACCTGTTCCGCCACATCTCTCCCACACGCGGCAACGGCCTGCGTGCCATGGTTGGCAAGATCCGTGATATTGCAGCCACAGAAGCAGTCTGAGCCGGCTTAAACACAGGGTTTCCCATGCAAACCTATCTGGTAGGCGGCGCCGTTCGTGACCAACTGTTGGGCCTGAAGGTCAAAGACCGGGACTGGGTGGTGGTTGGCGCCACACCGGAGCAGATGAAGGCGCGGGGCTTCAAGCAGGTGGGTGCCGACTTCCCGGTGTTCCTGCACCCGAAAACCGGCGAGGAATATGCCCTGGCCCGCACCGAGCGCAAACAGGGCCGCGGCTATCACGGCTTTTCCGTGTACAGCGCGCCGGACGTTACCCTGGAGGAAGACCTCAAGCGCCGGGACCTGACCATCAACGCCATGGCGCAGGCTGAAGACGGCCAGCTGGTGGACCCGTTCGACGGCCATGCCGATCTTGAGCACAAAACCCTGCGCCATGTGTCCGAAGCCTTTGCCGAAGACCCCCTGCGCATTCTGCGCACCGCCCGCTTTGCCGCCCGCCTGCATCCGCTGGGCTTCAGCATCTGTCCTGAAACCATGACCCTGATGCGCCAGATGATTACCGATGGCGAACTGGAACATCTGGTGCCGGAACGGGTATGGCAGGAAATTCAGCGGGCCCTGCACGAAAATGCGCCCACCGTATTTTTCGAAGTCCTTCGGGAACTCGGAGCCCTGGCGGTACTGATTCCGGAGCTGGAGGGTGCAACCGTGTTCCGGGCCGGCGTTAAGGCCCTGGCGTGCATTCACCAAAAACATGGCAACACCGCCCAGCGCTTTGCCGCCTTGCTGAGTGCCGTACCGGAAGAACAAGCCATTGCGCGGGCCAAAGCAATGAAGAGCCCCAATGACTGCCGGGATCTCAGCCGGCTGACCTGCCGGTTTATGGCCGGACTGTCCCGGCAGCCTGCAGACAGTATTTCTTCAGAAGAGATCCTGGAACTGCTGGATACCGCAGACCTGTGGCGCCGCAGCGAGCGTTTCGATGCCCTGCTCGACACACTGGCCTGCACGCTCCCGGAGGAGCAACAAAGCCTTCTGGAGCAGTTGCACGCCGCTGCAGGAGAAGCTACCGGGGTAAATCCGCAGGACTTGCTGAAACAGGGCTTCAAGGGCAAGGAGCTCGGCGAAGCAATCCGGAACGAGCGGCTGGCGCGTATCACCCGGGTATTGAATCCATCATCCTGAGGAAGTCGTTATGGCTGCTCCCGTTGTTCTGATCACCGGTGCTGCCCACCGCCTGGGCGCCCACACTGCCGAAACCCTCCATGGCCGGGGCTGGAATGTGGTTATCCATTACCGGAGCCGGCAAGAACAGGCCCGGCAACTGATCGACAAACTGAACCGGGAACGGGCAGACTCCGCCACCTCGGTGCAGGCCGACCTGACCAATCCTGAAGACCTCGCCCGCCTGGCAAAAACCGCCTGCGAGCACTGGCAGCGGCTGAACGGACTGGTGAACAACGCGTCGGTGTTCTACCCCAACCCCACGGAAATCGCCACCGAGGACGACTGGCAAGGAATTATGGGCGCCAACCTGAAAGCCCCGTTCTTCCTGCTCCAGCACTGCCTGCCGGCCCTCAAGAAAAGCTCTGGTGCGGTGGTGAACCTGATCGACATCTACAGCGAAAAGCCCCTCAAGGACCACCCGCTGTACTGCGCCAGCAAGGCCGGCCTCGCCGCCCTTACCCGCTCCTGGGCCAAGGACCTGGCGCCGGATGTCCGGGTAAACGGCGTATCGCCCGGCGCGATACTGTGGCCGGAGGGCGAGGCCGAAATTGACGCGGATTATCAAAAAGCTATTCTGGACAAGACCCCACTCGCCCGCACCGGCAACCCGTCGGATATCGCCGGCGCCATCACCTGGCTGATTTGTGATGCCCCCTTCGTAACCGGCCAGATTATCAGCGTTGACGGTGGCCGTAGCCTGAACATGTAAACCGCCCACAGCCACTACCCGACCATGGTGGCTTTGGCGCCCCGCCACTTTACCGCTACAATGCCCGCCATCTATTTCATACGAGGCGGGCCTGTTCCGAGCCTGCCCACTACAACGGAGATTTCCCATGCGTGATGTCGTGATCGTTGCCGCAAAACGTACCGCTGTCGGCAGTTTTGGTGGTGGCTTGTCCAGCCTGCGTGCTGACCAGCTCGGTACTGCCGTTATCAAGGCCCTGATGGAAGAAACCGGCATCGCCGGCGAGCAGGTGGGTGAGGTCATTCTCGGCCAGGTGCTCACCGCCGGTTGCGGCCAGAACCCGGCCCGCCAGGCGGCCATCAACGCCGGCCTGCCCAGTTCGGTACCGGCCATCACCATCAACAAGGTGTGTGGCTCCGGCCTGAAGGCAGTTCATATGGCCGTGCAGAGCATCCAGTGTGGCGACGCTGAAGTGGTGATTGCCGGCGGCCAGGAAAGCATGAGCCAGGCCCCGCACGTGCTCCCCAACAGCCGCAACGGCCAGCGCATGGGTAACTGGAGCATGATCGACACCATGGTGAACGATGGCCTGTGGGATGCTTTCAACGATTACCACATGGGTATCACTGCCGAGAACATTGTCGAGAAGTATGGCATCAGCCGTGAAGAGCAGGACGCCTTTGCCGCCGCCTCCCAGCAAAAGGCGGTCGCGGCCCAGAACGCCGGCTACTTTGACGGCCAGATCGTTCCGGTCAGCATTCCCCAGCGCAAGGGCGACCCGATTGTTGTAGCCAAAGACGAATGCCCCCGCGATGGCGTTACCGGTGACAGCCTGGCCAAACTGCGCCCGGCCTTCAAGAAAGACGGTACCGTCACCGCTGGTAATGCCTCATCCCTGAACGATGGCGCCGCTGCCGTTCTGGTATGCAGTGCCGAGAAAGCCAGGGAGCTGGGTCTGACCCCGCTTGCCACCATCAAGGCCCACGCCAATGCAGGTGTAGACCCCACCATCATGGGCACCGGCCCCATCCCCGCCAGCCAGCGTTGCCTGGAGCGGGCCGGCTGGAGCGCCGCAGACCTGGACCTGGTTGAAGCAAACGAAGCCTTCGCAGCCCAGGCGATCTCTGTAAACCGGGATATGGGCTGGGATACCGACAAGGTAAACGTGAATGGCGGCGCCATTGCCATCGGCCACCCGATTGGCGCTTCCGGCTGTCGCATCCTGGTCAGCCTGCTGCACGAAATGGCACGCCGCGACGCCAAGAAAGGCCTGGCGACCCTGTGCATTGGTGGTGGCATGGGTGTAGCCCTGGCCGTGGAACGCTAAGCCACGTGCTGCACGTTGTACTCTATGAGCCGGAGATACCGCCAAATACTGGCAACATCATCCGGCTCTGCGCCAACACCGGCTGCCAGCTGCACCTGATTGAACCTCTGGGCTTCTCCCTGGAGGACAAGCAGATGCGCCGGGCCGGGCTGGATTACAGCGAATACGCCACGGTAAAGATCCATCCGGATTACGCCAGTTTTCTGGAAACCGAACAGCCAGCCCGGTTGTTCGGTCTCACCACCAAGGGTTCACGGCAGTACCACGAAGTAGCCTTCGAGGATGGTGACTACCTGATGTTCGGCCCGGAAACCCGGGGCCTGCCTGTTGATGTGCGGGAAGCTCTGCCAGCGGAGCACCGGCTGCGGGTGCCCATGCAACCACAAAGCCGCAGCCTGAACCTGTCCAACACTGCCGCCTTGGTGGTGTATGAAGCCTGGCGACAGCTGGGTTTTCCCGGAGCGGTGTAGCGCAGTCAAAAGTTTACAGGCATAAAAAAACCGGCGTTGGCCGGTTTTTTTATGCTTCGAAGAACGACTGCAGCAATCAGTGCGTCTGCTCTTCCTTCGCTTCGCCTGCGGCTTCTTCCTGCTTGCGCTTGAGCGCCTGGGCGTAGATCGCATCGAAGTTCACCGGCGCCAGCATCAGTGCCGGGAAGCTGCCACGGTTAACGGTGGCGTCGATGGCCTCGCGGGCGTACGGGAACAGGATGTTCGGGCAGTAGGCGCCGAGCATCTGGCCCAGCTGGGCACCTTCAATACCGGCTACCAGGAACACACCCGCCTGCTGGATTTCAACAATATAGGCGACCTTCTCACCCACCTTGGCGGTAACGGTCAGGGACAGAACCACTTCGTACTGGTTGTCGCTGAGCTTGTTGTGGGCGGTGTTCAGGTCCAGGTTCACCTGCGGCTTCCACTGCTCCTGGAATACCAGCGGCGAGTTGGGTGATTCAAAAGACAGGTCCTTCACATAGATGCGCTGAAGGGCGAACTGGGGTTGGTTCTGGTTTTCGTTGCCTGCGGCTTGCTGGTTCTCAGCCATGATCAGTCCTTTCATTTTCGTAGGTCGGGCGCAGCCCGTTGTTATAGTCACGTGTGCCGGAACAGTCTAAACACAGGCCCCGGCAGGTAATGTGAAACAGTGCTTCAGATCGGCAATCAGATCAAGCCCTGTTACTTTTTCACCAGCGGAAGGTTGCTGGCTTTCCAGTCGGCGATACCACCGTTCAGGCGCACCACGTTGGTAAAGCCTTCTTCCTTCAGGTACTTGACCGCCATTGCAGAGTGCTGGCCCATCTTGTCCACCACGATAATCTGCTTGTCTTTGTGCTTGCTCAGCTCGTTGGCACGGCCCTTGATACCACTCAGGGGAATGTTCAGAGAACCGGTAATACGACCTTCGCCGAAGTCTTTGCGATCACGGATATCCACCACTACGGCTTCGTCTTTGTTGATCAGAGACACCGCACCCTGGGCGGAAATCTTGGCACCACCACGGCGGGACTCCAGCACCAGAAGCGCCAGCAGCAGCGCCACGAAAACAGAAACCAGAATGTAGTGGTTAACAACGAATTCGAACAAGCGATCCATGAAACTACCCTGAAAATTTGATTTGGCGGGATTATACACACCCGTGACGGCTCAAAGAAGGCAAGTGGCACGTGCCAGGGGCCTCCTTTATAGCAACAGTGCATCAGGGCCATGCAAAGCCTTGGCGCTGCGCGCGTGGCCTGCACAAATGAAAACGGTTACAATCTGCCCCACTTTTACCACGATTCCCTTGCAATCTGTTTTCGCAACCAACCGGACGACATGATGACCGACACGCGCAAGCCCACTGCACTGATTATTCTCGACGGCTGGGGCCACCGTGACCCGGCTGCAGACAACGCCATCTCCAACGCCCGCACACCATTCTGGGACAAGCTCTGGCAGAATCAGCCGAAGACCCTCATCAACACTTCAGGCATGTTTGTAGGCCTGCCGCAGGGCCAGATGGGTAACTCGGAAGTAGGCCACATGAACCTCGGCGCCGGCCGGGTGGTGTACCAGAGCCTGACCCGTATCGACAAAGACCTGGAAGACGGCCTGTTCCAGAAGAACGAAGCCCTGTGTAACGCCATCGACAAAGCCGTGGCGAATAACAAGGCCGTGCACATCATGGGTCTGCTGTCTCCGGGCGGCGTTCACAGCCACGAAGACCATATGCTGGCAGCAGCGGAACTGGCCGCAGCCCGTGGCGCCAAAGAAGTCTATATCCACGCCTTCCTGGACGGCCGCGACATGCCCCCGCGCAGCGCCCGCCCGTCCCTGGAAAAAGCCGCCGCCAGGATGAAGAGCCTGGGAGTAGGCCGGGTAGCCACCATCGCTGGCCGCTACTTCGCCATGGACCGGGACAACCGCTGGGACCGCGTAGAAGCTGCCTATAACGCCATGACCCTGAGCGAAGCCGAGTTCACCTGTGACGACCCGGTAACCGCACTGGACCAGGCCTACGAGCGGGGCGAGAACGACGAGTTTGTAAAAGCCACCCACATCCGCGCCGAAGGCCAGCCAGAGGGCACCATCAACGATGGCGATTCCGTGCTGTTCATGAACTTCCGTGCCGACCGCGCCCGGGAAATGACCCGCACCTTCGTGGAGCCGGAGTTCGACGGCTTCGATCGCCGCAAGCACCCGGAACTGGCCGATTTCGTGATGCTCACCGAATACGCCGCAGACATCAAAACCTCCTGCGCCTATCCGCCCGAGCAACTGGCCAACGGCCTTGGCGAATACATGGCCAGCCAAGGCAAGACCCAGCTGCGCATTGCCGAAACCGAGAAGTACGCCCACGTGACCTTCTTCTTCAATGGCGGCCTGGAAACCCCGTTTGAAGGCGAAGACCGTATTCTGGTGCCCTCCCCCAAAGTAGCCACCTACGACCTGCAGCCGGAAATGAGCGCGCCGGAAGTAACCGACAAGCTGGTAGAAGCCATCAAGAGCGGCAAATACGACCTGATCGTGTGCAACTACGCCAACGGCGACATGGTTGGCCATACCGGCAAGATGGACGCCGCCGTCAAGGCCGCCGAGTGTCTGGACCATTGCGTACAGCGGGTTGTGGAAGCGCTGGACGAAGTGGGCGGCGAAGCCCTGATCACCGCCGACCACGGCAACTGCGAGCAGATGACGGACCCGAAATCCGGCCAGGTTCACACCTCCCACACCATTGGCCCGGTGCCGCTGGTTTATACCGGCCATCGCAACGTCAACCTCAAAGACGACGGCAGCCTGTGCGATATCGCACCCACCCTGCTGACACTGATGGGGCTGCAGCAACCTCAGGAAATGTCCGGGCACAGCCTGGCCGAGATCAACTGATCCGGCTTAAGGCAGATACCTTGAAGTATGTCCTCGCACTGGCGCTGGCTCTCGTTCTGGGAGCCACGCCACTGCATGCCCGGGATGACGTAACCCCCGAACAGGTGGAGGCGCTGAAAAAGCGCATTGCCAGCATTGACGACTGGCTGAAAGATGCCGAGAAAGACCGCTCCAGCCTGGAGCAGCAACTGGCCCGTACCGAGCAAAGAATCAGCCAGCTGACCCGGGAGCGCCGGGAACTGCGCGAGAAAGCCGACCATCAACAACAGCGCCTGGATGAACTGCGAACGCAGGAACGCCAGTTGGCCGACACCCTGGAATCACAACGGGAAGGCCTGAAAACGCAGATTCGCGCCGCCTGGATGGAAGGCGACGCCCCGGCCCTGAAAATCCTGCTGAACGAAATAGAACCGGGCCAGATTGCCCGAACCCTCACCTACTACGAATACCTCAGCAACGACACCGTCGAGCGTCTTCAAGCCTTCCAGAAGAGCCTTCAGGAGTTGAAACAGGCCCGGGCCGCGGTGCAGGCATCGCGGGTGGAACTGGCAAAGACCGAAGCAGACCTGGAACAACGCCAGCAGCAACTGACGCAAAGCAAAGCCGAGCGGGAACAAACCCTGGTCGCCCTGAAACAGGACATCCGCAGCCGTCGCAGTGAGCGGGACGACCTGGAAACTGACCGCAAACACCTTGAGCAGCTGCTGGAAGAAGTACAGCAGGCCATCGCCAACATCCCCTCTCCCAACGAATCCCGCCCGTTCAAGTCACTGCGGGACAAACTGCCCTGGCCCGCCAAGGGCCGCGTGGTCACCAACTACGGCGCCGCCTATGCTGACGGCAAATTGCGCCGCAGCGGCCTGATCATGAACACGGCAGAAAACGCGGAAGTCACCGCCGTACACTATGGCCGCGTGGTCTTCGCTAACTGGTTGCGGGGTTTCGGGCTGATGACCATTATCGATCACGGCGATGGCTACATGACCCTGTACGGCCACAGCAGCAGCCTGTTCACCGCACCCGGCGACTGGGTTCGGGCCGGTGAAACCATTGCCCTTTCCGGCCGCACCGGAGGCACCGAAGACCCGGCGGTCTACTTCGAAGTTCGCCAGAACGGAAAGCCGGTCAACCCCCGCCGCTGGCTGGGCAAGCCCTGAGTTTTGTCCCCCGACGCAAAGGGCTGACAAACGGCGCCGCGAACGCCATACTGTCGAAATCAGGAAATTAGTCCAACTATTGGAAACAAAACAGGATATGTGGATGAAACGAGTCACCGGCAAACTCCAGATCTCACAACTTCGCAGCCTTACCCTTGCGACCTGTTTGTTTACCCTGCCCGGACTCGCCCTGGCCCAGGATGCCCAAAGCCGGGACATCATCGAAGGTATCCAGGATGGCGAGCGGGTAGAACTGAAACTGCCGGACCCGGAAGAACAACTGCCGCTGGAAGACCTGCGCAAGTTCACTGAAGTGTTCGCCCGCATCAAAGACGCCTACGTAGAAGAAGTTTCCGACAGCGAGCTGCTGGAAAGCGCCATCAAGGGCATGCTGTCAGACCTGGATCCGCACTCCACCTACCTGGCCCCGAAAGACTACGAAGAGTTGGAAGAAAGCACCTCCGGCGAGTTTGGTGGCCTAGGCATTGAAGTGGGCATGGAAAACGGCTTTGTGAAAGTCATTTCCCCCATCGACGACACCCCGGCCCAGAAAGCGGGCGTGCAGGCCGGCGACCTGATTATCAAGCTGGATGAAAAACCGGTGAAGGGCATGTCGCTGGAAGAAGCCGTCAACCTGATGCGCGGCAAGCCCGGCTCGGTACTCACACTGACCATCATGCGCGAAGGCGAAACCGCGCCGATCGAGATTGATGTAACCCGCGATATCATCAAGGTAACCAGCATCAAATCCCGGATGATTGAAAACGGTTACGGCTATGTGCGCATTACCCAGTTCCAGGCGGAAACCGGCAAACAGTTCCTCAAAGCCCTGAACGATCTGGAAGATGAGCATGGCAGCGACCTGGACGGCCTGGTGATCGACCTTCGCAACAACCCCGGCGGCGTACTGCAGGCTGCCGTGGAAACCGCCGATGCGCTGATTGATGAAGGCCTGATTGTCTACACCGAGGGGCGTATCCAGAGCTCAAGGCTGCGCTTCAGCGCCAAGCCGGGCGATGTGATGGCCGACACCCCGATTGTGGTGCTGATCAACGGTGGCTCCGCCTCGGCTTCCGAAATCCTGGCCGGCGCCCTGCAGGATCACGAACGTGCGGTGATCATGGGCACCCAGTCCTTTGGCAAGGGCAGCGTGCAAACAGTCATCCCGCTGGATGAAACCCATGCCATCAAGATGACCACAGCTCGCTATTTCACCCCCGACGGCCGCTCCATTCAGGCTACCGGAATCAAGCCCGATATCGAGGTGCGCCCGGCCGAGCTGACCGAGCTGGACAGCCGCCCGTTCTTCACAGAGGCAGACCTGACCGGCCACCTGACCGGCGAGAACGAAGAGAAAGCCAAGGAACAACGTGAACAGCAGGCAGAAACCGAACAGTCTGCCGCCAACCGGGACTACCAGCTGCGTTCAGCACTGAACCTGCTCAAAGGCATGCGCATTCTTAACCGCAAGGACGACAGCGGCCAGCAGGGCACAGATCAGTGAAATTCAGAACGACCCTGCTCCGGGTAATGCTGCTGGCGCTGAGCCCTTTTGTGGCCGCCCAGCCGGCAGAGCACCAGCCGCCCACCATCGCCATCATCATTGATGACATGGGCCACAACCTTCATGAAGGTGAACGCCTGGCCCGGATGGAACAACCGCTGACGCTGGCGTTCCTGCCTTTCCGGCGCCACACCGTGCCGCTGGCCAAGCTGGCCCACAAGAAACAGAAAGAAATCATGCTGCACGCGCCCATGGCCAACACCCGCAACTTCGGCCTCGGCCCCGGCGGCCTGACCCCGGACATGGACGAAGGCACCATGGCCACCACCCTCCGGCGCTCCCTGCAGTCCATCCCCCACGTAGTGGGCGTGAATAACCACATGGGCAGCCTGCTGACCCAGCAGCTTCAACCCATGGATTGGGTGATGAAAGAACTCAACAAGTACCCGGTGTACTTCGTAGACAGCCGCACCATCGCCAACTCCATCGCTGGCAGCGTAGCCGATGCCTACAAAATCCCGAGCCTGACCCGGGATGTGTTCCTGGACCACGAACAGACCGAGGAGTTTGTGGATCAGCAATTCAAGGAACTGATAAAAACCGCTAAGGAAAAGGGCACCGCTATCGGCATCGGCCATCCCCACAAGGTGACCGTGGACTACCTGGAAAAGCACTTACCGGAACTGGATGAACAAGGCATCGCCATCGCCACCATCAGCGGCGTCTGGGCCGTGCGTAACGGTAACCGGGAGATGTTTGCGGAAGGGGAGAAGCAGCCTGTGGTACTTTCTGTAGCCCGGAGTGATAAGGACTAGGTTTTTGCCACGGAATCCACGGAAGGACACGGAAAAAAGCAAAAGATAAGGACTCTTTGGCCACGAAATCCACGAAAGAACACGAAATTAAAGACAAAGAAATTCTAGTTATTCAGTCGTTAATCTTTGTTCGTGTTTTTTCGTGGATTTCGTGGCAAAAAAATCTTTTCAGTCCCGAACTTCGATGCCCTGCGCCTTCATAAACGCCTTGGCTTCGGGAATGGTATGCTGGCCGAAGTGGAAGATGGAAGCCGCCAGTACCGCATCGGCGCCACCCTTGGTTACGCCATCCGCCAGGTGCTGCAGCTCGCCCACCCCGCCTGAAGCAATTACCGGAACCGCCACCGCATCGCTGATGGCACGGGTAAGTCCAAGATCAAAGCCGATCTTGGTGCCGTCGCGGTCCATGCTGGTTAGCAGCAGTTCGCCGGCGCCCATATCCACCATCTTCTTCGCCCATTCCACGGCATCCAGCCCGGTAGGCTTGCGGCCGCCGTGGGTGAAGATTTCCCAGCGGGGCTCTTCGCCTTCTACGCTTACCTGCTTGGCATCGATGGCTACCACAATGCACTGGCGACCGAATCGTTCCGCTGCTTCTTTCACGAATTCCGGGTTGAAGACCGCCGCGGTGTTGATCGACACCTTATCGGCGCCGGCATTCAGCAGCTTGCGGATGTCATCTACGGTGCGCACACCACCGCCCACGGTCAGCGGGATAAACACTTCCGCGGCCATACGCTCGACGGTTTCGTAGGTGGTGTCGCGGCTTTCACTGCTGGCAGTGATGTCCAGGAAGGTGATTTCGTCTGCGCCCTGCTCGTTGTAGCGGCGGGCCACTTCAACAGGATCGCCGGCATCGCGGATGTCCACGAAGTTGACGCCTTTGACCACTCGGCCTTTGTCGACGTCCAGGCAGGGGATGATGCGTTTTGCCAGTGCCATGATCTGTCCTCAGTTTTGCAGGCTGTCGCAGTAGGCTTGCGCTTCGGCTACATCCAGGGTGCCTTCGTAGATGGCACGGCCGGTGATGGCACCGATGACGCCTTTGTCGGCGACGGTGGCCAGGCGCTTGAGGTCGTCCATGTTGGTGACGCCGCCGGAGGCAATTACGGGGATACCGCCCTCTTCCGCCAGCTTGGCGGTGGCTTCTACGTTTACGCCCTGCATCATGCCGTCTCGGGCGATGTCGGTGTAGACGATGGAGGATACGCCGTCGTTGGCGAAGCGTTTGGCCAGGTCTACGGCCATGACTTCAGAGACTTCAGCCCAGCCGTCGGTGGCTACGCGGCCGTCTTTGGCGTCCAGGCCGACGATGATGTGGCCGGGGAATTCTTTGCACATTTGCGTGACGAATTCAGGCTCTTTGACCGCCTTGGTGCCGATGATGACCCACTGCACGCCGGCCTTGAGGTAGGCTTCGATGGTTTCCGCGGAGCGGATGCCGCCGCCGATCTGGATGGGCAGGTTCGGGTATTTGACTGCAATCGCCTTTACGATTTCACCGTTTACCGGTTCGCCGGCGAAGGCGCCGTTCAGGTCGACCAGGTGCAGGCGGCGGGCGCCGGCATCGACCCATTTGGTGGCCATGTCGACGGGGTCGTCACCGAATACGGTGGAGTCTTCCATGCGGCCCTGGCGCAGTCTTACGCATTTGCCGTCTTTCAGATCGATAGCGGGGATGATGAGCATTTTGTTCTTCCTATTCAGAAAGTCGGGCAAGGAGTTTGGCGCTCGCACTCTGGAGCAGGGAGGCCTTTCAGGGACACGCTGTGAATACATCCCTGTACGCTTGACTGCAGCATCCCTGCTGCAGACAGTCCCTGAAAGGCCTCCCTACCCCAGAGCGCTATTAAGTGCTTGCCCGCTTACTTTCCAGTCCAGTTCGTAAAGTTTTCCAGCAACTGCAGGCCCGCCCGGGCGCTTTTTTCCGGGTGGAACTGCACTGCAAAGATGTTGTCGCGAGCCACCGCTGCCGCCAGGTCGACACCGTAACGGGTGCGGCCGGCCATGTCGGCGTTGCCGTCGGCTTCGGCGTAGTAGCTGTGCACGAAGTAGAAACGGTCGCCGTCCGGGATGTTGTGCCAGAGCGGGTGGTCTGCGGTTTGGTACACCTGGTTCCAACCCATGTGGGGCACTTTCAGGCGTTCGCCGTTTTCGGTGAGGTTGTCGCCGAAGTAGCGGACTTCGGACGGGAACAGGCCGATGCCTTCCACGCCGCCGTTTTCTTCGCTGCGGGCCATCAGGGCCTGCATGCCAACGCAGATGCCGAGAAACGGGCGGTCCTGGGAGACTTCTTTAACAAGTTCAACCACACCCAGGCGGTGCATTTCGGCCATGCAGTCGCGGATGGCGCCGACGCCGGGCAGGATTACCCGGTCGGCTTCGCGGATTTTGGTGGCATCGTCTGTGACCAGTACGGTGCAGTCCGGGGCCACGTGCTCTACGGCTTTGCGGGCGGAGTGCAGGTTACCCATGCCGTAGTCGATGATGGCGACGGTCTTCATGGTGTGTCTGTTCCTTTCGGTGACCGGTTACAGGGCGCCCTTGGTGGACGGGGTGATGCCCGCCATGCGCTCGTCCATTTCAATCGCCATGCGCAGTGCGCGGCCGAAGGCCTTGAACACGGTTTCGATCTGGTGGTGGGTGTTCTTGCCCTTCAGGTTGTCGATGTGCAGGGTCACCATGGAGTGGTTCACGAAGCCCTGGAAGAACTCTGCGAACAGGTCCACATCAAACCCGCCGACGCTGGCGCGGGTGTAGGGTACGTCCATGAGCAAACCTGGGCGGCCGGAGAGGTCGATCACCACGCGGGACAAGGCTTCGTCCAGGGGCACATAGGCGTGGCCGTAGCGGCGGATACCTTTTTTGTCGCCCACGGCCTGTTTGAAGGCCTGGCCGAGGGTGATGCCGATGTCTTCCACGGTGTGGTGGTCGTCGATGTGGAGGTCGCCCTTGCAGGTGATGTCCAGGTCTACCAGGCCGTGGCGGGCAATCTGGTCCATCATGTGGTCAAGGAAGGGCACACCGGTGTCAAAGCAGGCTTTGCCGGTGCCATCGAGATTGATCTCGACGGTAATCTGGGTTTCAAGGGTATTTCGCTCTACCCGAGCCTTGCGTTCAGCCATGGAGACTCCGTCTAGAAAACAGGCTTGCTACTGTAAAAATCAGATTCGCAGATTATACCCGTTAACACAGCCGGAGTCCCGCAACCGGATCAATCGCCCTGATAGCTCAGAACGCTTTCTTCAGGTTAGCCATGTAGGTGTCTACCAGGCTGTTGAACTCGTGCTTGATCACCGGGCTGATCGCCAGCTTGAGCAGGCTGGGCAGGGGGACGGTCAGCTGGGCACTGGTCTGGAAGCGCACCTTGGTGGCGTTGTCGCCATTGGCGGTGATGGTCCAGGAGCCGCTGACTTCGGCATTGCCCTCGCCTTTTACCGGATCCCAGGTGATTTTGCCGGCCTCTTTATTCGGGTGATAGGTACAGGCGTATACGGTCTGGATGGCGTGCTTATCAACACCCACCTTTTCCATTTCCCAGCGGTAGGCGTTGCCACCAAGATCAACCAGCTTGTCGACTTTCGGGAAGTGGCTGACAGAACGGGGAACGTCTGCCAGAAGATCGAAAACGTCATCATAGCCTGCCGGAATCTCGAGTTCCCGGTTCAGCTCAATCGATACAGTAATGGCCACAGCCGACTCCTTTTTATGCTTATTTGCGTATGCTTGTTTGCGCACACCGGGACAACCCCGGTTTTTAACGGAGTGTATTTTGACCCAAGACTAACGCATTGTCATATTCCTGCACTGTTAATTTGCTAACCCTGCGTTATCCTTTGGGTAATTCATTCGTAATACGGCAGCAATCCACCCTGCCGGAAAGAAAAGGAACTCGCCATGAAAGCTGTTCGCTATGTGCTCTATGCTGTTATCGCCCTGGTTGTACTGGCGGTTGCAGCGGTCGCCATTGCCGTCGCCGTGATCAACCCGAACGATTACAAGCCCCAGATTGAAGCCGCAGTGGAGAAGAACACCAACCTTCAGTTACAGCTTGAAGGTGACATCGGCTGGTCTTTCATTCCGCTGGGGCTGGAGCTGAACCAGGTTGAGGCAACACTGGAAGGCGAACGCTTCGTGGCACTGGAACAGCTGATTGCCAAGATCGATTTCTGGTCGTTGATTGCCATGTCGCCGCAGGTGAACACCTTCCTGCTGAACGGCCTGGACGCGCGGCTGGAAGTTAACGAGCAAGGCGAAGGTAACTGGGCGCGGATTATGCCGGAGAAGAGCGCAGATGGCTCGGAAGCGCCTGCAACTGACGGTGCCAGCGCCGAACCGGCGCCGACAGAAACCGCTGACACCGCACAAGAAACCCGCGGCGAAGCCCTGAACTTCAACGTAGAGAACGTGGAAATCAGCAACGCCAGCGTTCACTACAACGACAAGAGCACCGGCCAGGCCGTTACCCTGGAAGACTTCACGGTAACCGCCAGCAACATTACCCTGGGCTCCGAGTTCCCACTGGATATCCGCTTCAAGGTGGAAACCAGCCAGCCGAAGTTCGCGGTAGACGGCAGCATCAGCGCACAACTGAAAGCCAACCAGGCCCTCAACGAATTTGCCATGTCCGGCCTGAAAGCCGTTTTTGACATGAACGGTGAACCGTTCGGGGGCAAATCGGTCACTGCCGAGCTTGGTGGCTCACTGGCTGCCAACCTGGAGAACGAAACCGCCACCCTGAGCGGCTTCACCGCCAGCCTGGCTAACCTGAGCCTGAGCACGGACCTGAACGTGAAAGGCTTCGGCGATAAGCCTGCCCTTGATGGCAAACTGGCCATTTCCGAGTTTTCCCTGAAACAACTACTGAGCAACCTCGGCCAGCCCGCGATTGAAACCGAAGACCCGGACGTACTGAAGGCCATCGCGCTGTCCACCAACCTGGGCGGCGAGCCGGGCACCGTTGCCCTGAGCAACCTGAAAATCACCCTGGACGACACCACCTTCAACGGCGGCGGCAGCTACAACCTCGGCACCGGTGGGCTGGTGTTTGACCTGAACGGCGACAAACTCAATGCCGACCGCTACCTGCCACCCACGCCGGAAGAAGGTGAAGCCGCTGCCAGTGAGACAGCCGCTGAATCTGATAGCCCTGCACAGCAAACCGCCGCAGCCAGCCAACCGGAAACTGACCTGCTACCACTGGAAACCCTGCGCACCCTGCTGCTGGATATCGACTTTGGCCTGGGCGAACTGATTGTCAGCAACCTGACCATCAACGAAATCAAAGCCAGCACCACCGCCAAAGACGGCCTGCTGAAAGTGGATGAGTTCAGCGGCAAGCTTTACGAGGGCAGCTTCGGCGCCAACGTGACCATCGACGCCCGCAGCGACAATCCCAAGTGGAACATTCGCTCCGACGTCAGCAACGTGCAGACACTACCACTACTGACCCAGCTGGCCGAGGTCGACATGCTCTCTGGCGGTGCCAACCTGAAACTGGCAGTAAACACCAACGGCAACCGCATCTCTGCCCTGCGCAACAATGCCAAGGGCGACATAAGCTTCAACCTGGCCGAAGGGCAGTTCCGCAAAATGAACCTGACCCGCATGGCCTGTCAGGGCATTGCCCTGGTGAACCAGGACTCCCTGACCACCACAGACTGGGGCACCACCACTCCGTTTAACGACATGCGTGGCACCCTGAAGATTGACGGCAACACCCTGAACAACACCGACCTGGTTGCGGCCCTGGCCGGCATGCGCCTTGAAGGCAACGGCACAGTTGACCTTGAGCAGACCAACCTGGACTACGAACTGGGCCTGCGCATCGTCGGCGAAATCCACCGCGACGAAGCCTGCCGGGTGACCGAGTACGTTGAGAACGTGGTTATCCCCGTGGAGTGCCGCGGCAACTTCAGCGAAGACCCGGCCGGCCTGTGTTCCTTCGACGGTTCCCGCTTCCGCGACACCATCAAAGACATCGCAGCCAACGCAGCCCGCGCCAAGGCCCAGGAAGAAATCGACCGGGCCAAGGCCAAGGCGGAAGAGAAAGTAGACGAAGCCAGGCAGAAGGCCGAAGACAAGGTAAACGAAAAGCTTCAGGAGAAACTCGGTGAAGAAGGCGGGAAAGTGAAAGACGCCCTCAAAGGCCTGTTTGGCCAATGACCGACAGCTTCGCCGACCGGCTACTGAACTGGTACGACAACCACGGCAGGCACAACCTGCCGTGGCACCATAACCGCAACGCTTACCGGGTCTGGGTGTCGGAGATCATGCTCCAGCAGACCCAGGTAGCTACTGTTATCCCCTACTTCGAAGCCTTCATGGCCAGTTTTCCGGATGTGCAGGCACTGGCTGCGGCACCGGTAGACGACGTACTCAGCCACTGGTCTGGCCTGGGTTACTACGCCCGCGCCCGTAACCTGCACAAGGCAGCCAGGCAGGTGGTGGACGAGCATAGAGGCGAGTTCCCGCAAGACCAGGAAACACTGGAAACCCTGACCGGCATCGGCCGCTCCACCGCTGCGGCCATTATTGCCCAGGCTTTTGGCAAGCGGGCCGCCATCCTGGACGGCAACGTAAAACGCGTTCTGGCCCGCTACCACGCTGTACCTGGCTGGCCGGGGCAAACCCCGGTACTGAACCAACTCTGGCAGCATGCCGAGCAACACACTCCAAATGAGCGCGTGCGCGACTACACCCAGGGCATCATGGACCTGGGCGCCATGGTGTGCACCCGCAGCAAACCCGCCTGTGAAAGTTGCCCGGTGAACAACGGCTGCCAGGCCTATGCCCGAAACGAAACCAAACTCTACCCGGGCTCCAAGCCGAAGAAAGAGAAACCGGAAAAGACCACCTGGATGCTGATCCTGGAAGATAACGAAGGCCGCATCCTGCTGGAGCGACGCCCGCCCAGCGGCATCTGGGGCGGCCTGTGGAGCCTGCCGGAACTGGACCCCGCCTATGGCGCAGAGGAACTGCAGGAAGCCTGTGAAACGAAGCTGGGGCTTGCCTGCAGGGACCCGGAGCTGATCGGCGGCTTCCGGCACACTTTCAGCCACTATCACCTGCACATCCAGCCAGCACGACTGCCGGTAACCGGCAGTACCAAAGTAGCCGATGCCGACAGCCAGCGCTGGGTGCACCGAGACCAGGCCTTAACCCTCGGCCTGCCCGCCCCCATCCGATCCCTGCTCACCGAGCCGGAACAAACCGCCCTGCTCTGAGCACCCGGCGATCTGTTATCATTCGCCCAGTCCACCAACACAGGAGCCGACATGAGCCGCACTGTATTCTGCCGCAAGTACCAGAAAGAGATGGAAGGCCTGGCCATGCCCCCCATGCCCGGTCCCAAAGGCCAGGAAATCTTCGACAACGTGTCAAAAGTCGCCTGGGAAGAATGGCAGAACCAGCAAACCATGCTGATCAACGAAAAGCACCTGAGCATGATGGACCCGAACAACCGGAAATACCTGCAGGCCCAGATGGAACGCTTCTTCAACAACGAGCCATTCGACCAGGCCGAAGGCTTCGTTCCGCCGGAAAAATGAACGAACTGATCAAGGCATGAACAACCCAGAAAAGTTTCAGAAAATTTTTGCGGAGTGGCCTTGACTCCCCAACCCTAAACCGGTTTAATAGCGCCCCGTTGCAGCACATAGCTCAACACGCCCGGATAGCTCAGTTGGTAGAGCAGGGGATTGAAAATCCCCGTGTCGGTGGTTCGATTCCGCCTCCGGGCACCATAAGATTCAATGACTTAGCCCGCTTCTTAGCGGGCTTTGTCGTTTCTGGGCCCTCCCATGGAGCACTCATGGGACACCTCGTTACAAAACCAAGCAACAACCCGCAGCACTTTCTACCCGAAACGCTCACACAGCTGTCAGGAAGACATCCGTCTGAGCCAGGCCGGCGACACCCGCTGCCAGTCGGCAGAAGCTATCGCCGAAGGGGCGTTGCGCGAATGATCTACCGTGGCAAGGAAAGGCATTACGAGCAATCGCTTTGCTTTTTATAATCAGACGTTATTTTCCCATTTCGGGAAAATAACGTAGTATTCCCGAAAAAGGAACTTTCTTATCCCATGAAGGTCTTAGCCAGGAACAAGCTGACAGACTTTATGCGCAAACACGCTTCCTCACGCAAGGCCCTTGAAGCCTGGTTTGCCGAAGCGGAAAGAGGTGATTGGCAAACGCCAAAAGACATCAAGGAACGATTCTCAAGCGCCGATTTTCTCGCGGACAACCGGGTCATTTTCAACATCAAAGGCAACCATTTTCGGCTGGTGGTTAAAGTGCGCTATCAAAACGGGATCGTCGTGGTGGAGTGGGTTGGAACACACGCTGAGTACAGCAAGAAAACATTCTGAGGGAACGGCATAATGGACCATCTGAAAATCATCAAAACTCCAGATGAGCACGAGGCGGCTCTGGAGCGCCTTATGGCACTGATGGAGGCTGATCCACAAGAGGGCTCCCGGGAAGCCGACGAGCTGGAAGTTCTGGCGATGCTGATCGAACAGTATGAACAGCGCCAGTTCCCCATTGACCTTCCCGACCCCGTATCAGCTATCCGCTTCCGTATGGAGCAACAAGGGCTTAAGAACAAGGATCTCGTGCCCTTTTTCGGTTCGGCTTCCAAAGTGAGCGAAGTGCTGAATGGCGTTCGGCCTCTAAGCCTGAATATGATTCGCAGGCTGAACCATGGGCTGGGCATACCAACGGACATCTTGGTTCAGAGGCCCTCTCACGAAGCCGCAAGCGCGAGAGGATCTTGACAAGGGAACAACAAGCCGACGCTCTGGCACAGCGAGCCCTATAGGCCAACCTATTGGCAGCCAACTTCCAGCGGTTTGATATTGAAGGTCAAAGAGCGGCCAGAATGGTTTCCGCACTGCTAGCATCAATACCCGTGGTATCGATATTGAGCAGCTCGACCTTGCCGTCGTTGACGATCATCGCGTAGCGCTTGCTGCGCACGCCCAATCCACGCTCAGTCAGATCCAGCTCCAGTCCGATCGCCTTAGCGAACTCAGCGTTGCCATCACCCGCCATAATAATCTCCTCGGCGTTCTGCGACTTACCCCAGGCATCCATGACGAAGGCATCATTGACCGCAGTACAAACGATGGCATCGACGCCTTTAGCCTTTATCTTGTCTGCATTGACTACGAAGCCAGGCAGGTGGGTTGCTGAACAACCCGGCGTGAAAGCGCCTGGCACCGCGAAAAGCACAACCTTTTTGCCGACAAACAGTTCTTCAGTGGACACCGATTCCGGTCCATTCTCTCCCATTACCTTGAACGTAACCGACGGCAATGTATCGCCAACTTGAATAGCCATTAAAACCTCTCCTGAACGAGCGTTAATTGAAGTCTACGTCCCTCACCCCAACTGCGCCACCGGCAACCACCCCGCCAGCCCCATAAAGTGGAACAGCACCGTCACCATTCCGAACACCAGCACCAGCACAATCGCCGCCTTCCCGCCCGGAGCCATAAAGCCCGTTTTGCCACCTTGCAGTGTTCTTGATTTCCAGGCCAGCAGGGCCGGGATGATACAGGCCCAGACAGCAGCGGCTGCGCCGGCATAGCCGATGGCCAGGACAAAGCCGAAGGGTGCCATCAGAGAGAGCAGCAGCGGCGGGATGAAGGTGATTGCCCAGGTTTTGGTGCGGCCCTTTCGGTCGTTTTCGAAACCGAAGAGGTCGGCCATGAAATCGAACGTGCCCAGCCCCACGCCCACAAAGGACGACAGAATCGCCGCCGCAGAGAAGGCGCTGATGGTATTGGCCACCCGCTCGGAGTCTATGGCAAACCCCAGGGCAGCCAGCAGCACGTCGACATCGCCACCCCGGGCGACAACGGGCCCGAAGTCGGCCCTTGGCAGGTTGCCGAAGATGCTCACCAACCAGGCGATGTAAAACAGCAAGGCAATGGAGGTGCCACCGAGAATAGCCTTCTGCGCCTTCCGCTCTTCTCCATAATAGGCCCGCAGGGAAGCAACCGAATGGTGGTAACCGAAAGAGGTGAGAGCCACCGGCAACATGGCCAGCGCGTAGGGTGCGTACTGGCCATGCTGGTTGACGGTATCGAACAGCACACTGAACTCAATCCGTGATGCGAGGCCGGATACGCCCAACACAAAGCTCAGCAGCATGAAGGTAACCAGCACCACCGAAAGCCGGTCCACCGCCCGGGTGGAGTGCCACACCACCAGCGAAAACACCGCCACAAAGGCCACAGATGCAAGCTTGCTGCTGACTCCAGTCACGCCCTGGATGATCAGCCCGGACGATGTAATGTAGGCATAGAGCAGAATGCCGCCGACAAAATAGACCATCAGGTTACTGAAGATATTCACCCGTGGCCCCAGCATGGACTTGGTGACCGTATTGAACGACGCCCTCAGGTCATAATGCTTCAGGGCCTCCAGCAGCATCCAGCCGGACAGCGTCATCACCACCATGGTGAGAATCAGGGCAAAGCTGGACCACAGCGTCCATGCACCGGCGCCGGAACTTGGCAGGCCAAGCATACCCGCGCCCACGCAGACGCTGGCGATGATGCTGGCGCCGCCGATGAGTGAAGGAGATTGTCTGGAAACCGGCTGGTCTGTCACTTTGCGCCCGCCACCCGCTTGGCCAGAAACACATCCAGATCCCGAACCTCTTCCAGGCAAAGGCTGTGCTCCATCCCATAGGCGTGATACTCCGGCTCGTACCCCAACTCCTGCAGTTTCTGCTGAGCCGCCTGGCCAAGATGTTCCGCGACAACCTGATCAAACCGGCCGTGGGCAATAAAGACGGGAAGCTGGCGATTGGCCTCGCTCAGCTCGATGGAATCGGCGGTTGCAAAATAGGTGGAGAGGGCGAACAGGCCACCCAACCGCTCAGGGTAGCTCAGTGCCAACTCATAGGCCACGGCACCGCCCTGGGAGAAGCCGCCAAGGACGATGTTCTCGCTGGCGATGCCACGCTCCCGCTCCTGCCGGATCAGCTCCGCCACCATTGCCGCTGAGGCCCGCAGTTGTTCGGCATCCACCTTTCGGTCTACGTCCATGGCGAGGATGTCGTACCAGGCCGGCATCACGTAACCACCGTTGATGGTTACCGGCAACTCGGGGGCATGGGGGAAAATAAAGCGGACTGGCTTCTCGCGGGAGAACCGGAACTCCGGAACCACCGGCTCGAAATCGTGGCCGCTGGCGCCCAGGCCGTGCAGCCATATGATGGTGGTTTCGGGGTTATCGCCGGTGTCGATTTGCAGGGTGTTCAGGGCGGTCATCGGGCCTCCGGAGGTCTTAAAAAGTTGAGAGACTTTACCATCCATGGCGCCCGAGATCTTCAGTTAATCAGCCGCCCAAGGCTTTTGAGCAGCTCTTCACTTTCGCTTTCGAGTTCCGCCAGCAAGCGCTCTGCCTGAACGGAATCACCCTGCCCGTGGCTGACGACCAACTCCCTTGCCCTGTTGTGAAGATTTCTATGCCGTCGGGTTAGCTGCGCAAAGTCCGAAGACCAGATACCCTTATGGCCCGTTTCCCGTTCCAGCCACTGTCCCAGCCGGCAAAGTCGATGATCCAGTTCAGGCGGAGCGCCCTCACCGGTTGCCAGCCAGCTGGCCATGCTGGCTACCCAGTTGCGGTGCTCAATCTCGGCAGACAGCAACATCACCTTGTGGCTATCGACCGGAACGATCCCTTTCCACGCAATCTCACCCGGCCAGGTAGCCACCCATTCCGGCAGATCGCCAGCAGGCATTGGCCGGGCAATGCCGTAGCCTTGAGCCTGTTCGCAGCCCAGCTTTAACAGCAGTTCTCCGTGCGGCACTGTCTCAACGCCTTCCGCAATCACCTGTAGGCCAAATGCGTGAGCCATACTGACCACGCCCGCGATGATGGGCAGGTCGTCGGTATTTCTGAGCATGCCGCGCACGAATCCCTGATCTATCTTGAGCACGCTCGCCGGCAGGTGTTTCAGATACACCAAAGAGGAAAATCCGGTGCCGAAATCATCCAGGGCAAAGCTCACACCCAGTTGACGGCACGTCTGCATGGTTCTGGATACTTTGCCCATGTCCTGCAAGGCACTGCTTTCCAGCACTTCCAGCTGCAGGGCGGAAGGCGCAACTTCGGGGAAATCCTCAAGTGCCGAGCGCAGCTTGTCGGCGAACGTATCCTCCAACAATTGCTGGCCACTGACATTCACACTCACCTGCAAATGAAGCCCTTCCGACTGCCACTGGTCCATCTGGCGCAGCGCTTCTCGGATAACCCAGTCGCCCACCTCAATTTCCAGCGGGTGATCCTGCAGCACTGGTAAAAACCGGAGTGGCGGAACCAGCTCGCCCGAAGGTTTGAGCCAACGCAGCAGCGCTTCTGCACCCACGATCGTGCCGGTGACCATATTCACCTTTGGCTGGTAATACAGAACCAACTCTCCGGCATGCAGCGCCTGCCGAATTTCGTGCAGCTGCTCCCTGAGTTCCTGCGCACTTTGCTCCCAGCTCAGGTCATAACTGTGGAAACGATTCTTGCCATCCAGCTTGGCCTGAAACAGAGCCTGCTGGGCCTGGCGGAACAGTTGGTCCGGAAGCACATCCGAAGATGGCGCAAACTCCGCAATACCAATACTGGCAGACAACCGGATGCAAGCATCATCAATAACCACCGTCTCATTGACCACCTGAAGCAACTGACGAACCCTTGAAATATAGTCGTCTTTGCTCCCGGGCCCATCCATAAGAACAACAAACTCATCCCCGCCAATCCGTGATACCGCGCCAGGCTCCGGAAAAAAGGCGCTGAGTCGCTGGCCCATTACCTGAAGCAGGCGATCCCCCACCTCCGGACCGTACGCCTCGTTTTCTTCCCGGAAGTTGTCCAGGTCGATCATGGCCAGCGCAAGGCCCTTTCCGCGTTCCTTGCTGAGCGCCATGGCCTCTTCGAGGGCAGAGTCTGCTGCCCGGCGATTGGGTAAGCCTGTCAGGGGATCTTCAAACGCCAGGCGCCTCAATTCTTCCTGATGGCGAGCCCGTTCAGTGATGTCCTGAACGGTACCCTCCAGGCGCCCAGCACAACCGTCGGGGTCGGGTTCAATCTGAGCCAGAAGCTGGACATGCTTGATCCTAGCATCCGGTAGCAGCAGTCTGTGCTCAACCTGTAGGTCACCAAGACTAACTTTGGCCTCAGAATACGCATCAATCAGCGCCTTCTGGTCGTCTGGATGAACCAGCCTCAGGTAAGCCTCATAATCCGGAGTAAACTGCTCGGGAGTCTGCTCAAAAATACGGTACACCTCCGTTGACCAGGTAGCACGGCCTGACTTGATATCAAAACTCCAACGACCAATATGCGCCTGTTGTTCGGCACGTTCGAGCCGGGCCAGGGCCTCGGTACGATTGATGTGCAGCTGACGATGCTCCAGCGAAATACTCAGCAGATCACTGAACAGGCCGAGAAACTCAAGGACCTCTTCGCCCCATTTACCCGGCGACATCACGGCATCATTACCCAGAAATCCGACCAGCTCGCTGCCCCGGTACAATGGGTAGACGCACACCGAATGGATGCCCTGAGCTTCCAGAATGTCCTTTTCTGTCTGAGCCGCGGGAGGCATCTCTCTGACAGACGGAACCAGAACATGGCCCACACTCTGCAACTGCTCCCACCACCAGGGCGTGGAGTCCACGGGAATATTCTGAAGATTGGCAATTTCCGGACTGATCCCTGGCGCGCACCATTCGTGCGTGTTGCTCATGTATTCGCCGTTTTCCTGAATCAGAAACACGTAGATTCTGTCAGCATGCATGTATTCACCGGCATGCTTGAGGGAGCGTTCAATGGCAGCATCAAAGTCCCCCAGTGAAGACGCCATGAAATCGGCGGCAAACTCACTGATGATCGAGCGGGTGTCGCGCTCACGCTGCAACCGGAGTTCTGCCAGCTTTCTCTCGGTAATATCGGTCTGCGTGCCCACCATTTTCAGGGGCCGGCCCGCTGCATCCGTTTCAGTGATTTTCCCCCGGGCTATAACCCAGTGAACACTCCCACCCTCATCGACCAGGCGGTGCTGATGGCTGAAATTTTCGGTCTCGTTATTAATATGGGCGGCCAGGTCGGTTCGAAGTGCCGGCCAGTCTTCAGCCAGAATAGTCAGGCGGTTGCCGATCAGCACTTCGATGGAAGGCAGCCAGCTGTCGGGCTCAGACAGGTCCAGTTCAGACAAGTCCCATTCCCAGAAAATGTCATTATTGGCGCCCAGAACCGCTTCCCAGCGGTTTTGCTGCTTTCTCAACTCACGTTCGGCTTTTTCACGGGCAATCGATTCCCGCTCCAGCGACAAGGTGCGGCTGGAAAGCTGCTTGTACATGGAAAGCACGCTCTGAATCAGGCTGGACGCCTGCCCGGTCAGGGCTTTCTGGGCTGCCTGCTTGCCCGCTTCGGAATCCTTGCCTTCCCGGGCGGCAAGCACCACTACTGACAAGCGTTTGTCTTCATACAAAATATGATGCGCCAGCCAGCCGGTCAGGAAGGAAAGCATTTCGTGGAGCACGCTCTCAAGGTTGTGCTCATCCAGCCCCTGCTGAAAGTGCCGGACTTTCTCTACAAAGCCGGAATGGCCCCGACAATGGGCCTTAAACCAGGGGTCATCAACCAGAGCTTCCGCCCAGATCGCCTCCTCCGTCTCAAAGTGATAGGCGGCATAGTCAATCAGGCCCTCCACCACACGATGAGCGCGGGCGAGGTCCACACCATGGACATATTGGGAGGCAAGATCGTTCAGTAACGCAACCAACTGATGGTGTTGCTCGTCGATCACCTCAATACCGATATCGAAACTGGAGTTCCAGGGAACAATGCTAAAACGTTCAGCCAACACTAAAACAACCTCACCGGAAAATGCTGTCCAGCTGCAGCTTGGGGGTATTCGAGTCTCACGATGATGTTACTGGTCGGGCGCCGATAGAGATCACTAACGGAGTGACTGAACGAGTACAAATCTGACCCAAGGCAAAAAACATGATTATTTGACTGACTTTTACAATCAAACGCCAGGCAGCTGCACAGTCAATAACCTCGCTTGCTTACGTCCGGTTACCTGGGGTTGGGAAATCCCAGGTCAACTTTTATATCCTGCCATAATGTTCGAAAAGCATGGGCTGCCGGGCTTAAGGGCGCCAGTACTTCCAGCGGCTTGCCCTCTTCTCCCATTCGCTCGACAACACTTGCGTAGGGAACAGCCACATTGACCGGCGTGCCAAGCAACTCCGCAGACTGACCCAGTATCTCCCGGTGCAGGTTCTTGCGACGGTCGACCATGGAGAAAAACGGCCGGAGTTTCTTGTTACCCAGCTTTTTGTCTTTCACAAACTCCCGTAACTGGTTCCAGCTGTTGAGGGACAACCAGGTAGGCACCATTGGCACATATACCTTGTCGGCCATTTCCAGCACCTGTTCGGTCAGGCGCGACAGTGTGGGCGGGCAGTCCAGAACCACCAGGCTGGTGTCTTCGGACAGCGGAGCCAGCAGGTCTTTCAGGACGTTGTGCCCTTCCTCGTGCTCAAGCTTGATATCGAAGTTGCGAAAGCTGCTGTGGGCGGGGATAAAGTCGAGATTGGGGTAGACGTCTTCGTGGATAAAGCGGGCAATGGGGGATTTGCCTTCTAACAGCTTGGACAGCTTACGGCCTTTGACGACCTCCGCACCCGCCAGGTAAAAACTGGCAGCCCCTTGTGGGTCGAGATCCCAAAGCAGTGTGCTGATGTTGGCACGGCTGGCGAGATAAGCGGTGTTCACTGCGGCGGCGGTTTTGCCTACGCCACCCTTGGGGCTGTAGAAGGCGATGATTCTCATGGACGGGAGCTCCTGCTGTATCCGTTGTTACCAAACATTACAGGGTAACAGGCACCAAGACAGCAACTATGAAGCTTTTATGACAGTTATCGCGGGAGCCGGCAGGCAGAAAGGAAGGCTTTCGTAAAACCACGCTCACGCGGCTTTGCGGAAGCCCTCCATCCGCACACTTTTGTCCCGGCTGCGCTTGTACCTGGTTTTGTCTTCAACTACTCGCATCTGGTATTTTGGCGTTCTCAGTTCCCGCTGCACGGCACTGTGCTGTGTGGCTTTCGCCTTTTTTCTGGCCATCTCGGTATCTCCTCGTTTGGCTCGGTTCTAACGGCGAGTATTATATCACTCCCCTGAATTTCGCGAGCGTAAGCAATGACACTCACTGTGTGGCTCACATTTCTGATCGCAGCCCTTCTGATCAGTGTTTCTCCGGGTGCCGGCGCGGTCAACTCCATGAGCAGCGGCCTGCGTTATGGTGTGCGTAAGTCCTTACCGACCATTGCCGGCCAGCAGTTCGGATATGGCGTGCAGATTGTGCTGGTAGGCGCAGGCCTGGGCGCCATTGTGGCTTCATCCAATACAGCACTTATGGTCATCAAGTGGATTGGCGTGGCTTATCTGATCTGGCTGGGTATCCAGAAATGGCGGGAGCAACCGGTGGAGGCCTCCCGCGCAGACCTGTCCGGATTCAGTCCCCGCCAGCAGTTCTGGAATGGCGCACTGGTGAACCTAACCAACCCGAAAGCCACGATTTTCCTGATCGCCTTGTTCCCGCAATTCCTGGTGGCCGGCGCGGCCCATGGGCAGCAGTTGGCCACCATGGGGGCAACCCTCATCCTGGTCGATATTCTGGTGATGGTGGGCTACGCCCTGCTCGCAAGCCAGCTGTTCCGGTTTATGACTACACCGAAACGTCAGCGGCAGATGAACCGCGTATTCGGTAGCCTGTTCGTGACAGCCGCGGTAGCGCTGGCGAGCTTTAAGCGGGCCTGAAGGCCGCACTTCCTCGAACAAAAAAGACCCGCTGGTTCTCTCCAGCGAGCCTTTTGCTTTCAATGCACAGACGTTAACGCACCGCGTTAACCACCTCATCCACCTGCAGGCGCACACTCTGCAGGCCACCGCCAGAGAGATACCAGAGGCCCGGGTTCAGCACCACAACATCGGTGTCGGCGCCGGCATCAGCCATGGCGGCTTCCAGTATTTCCGGCTTCAGCGGTTCGGCACCAACGGCGGCGCTGCGGTCCACCACCAGCAACGTATCCGGCGCCATTTCGGCCAGTGTCTCTGCCTTCACCGGGTAGAAGGTACGCTCACCCCGCACCACCGGCTGCACGCTGGCCGGTACCGTTGCCGGCGTCAGTTCCAGCATCTGGTAAACCACTGCTTCCTGGCGCAGCGAGAAGTTGCCATCGTTGTGGGTAACCACGGTAACTGTGCCGGCATCAGCCAGCTCCGCTTTCTGTTCACCCACATGCTGCCAGAGCTCGCCCAGCTTGAGGCCTGCGGTTTCTTCAAGGCCATAGTAACTCGCCAGGCTGATAACATTGGCGCTTACCGCATCACGAAAGTCGCCTGTGGCCAGGGTTACATCGCGCACAGGGGCAACCTTTGCTGCCGAAATCTGGGCATCGGCGCCCTGACGACCGGTCATCAGTACCAGCCCCGGTTGCAGGTCTGCCAGCAGCTTCTGGTCAGGTTCTTTCAGGCTGCCGGCGTCTGGCAGTTTGGCCCCAAGATCAGCCAGGTAGTCCGGCAGCCCCTGCTGAGGAATGGCCAGGACCTTATCTTCCAGACCCAGCTCCAGCAGGGTGTCCAGGGCACCGTGGTCATAGCTGACCACGGTCGGGCCGGTGACCGAAGTGGTGGTTGCGCAACCCGCGAGCGTGAGGCCTGCCAGGGCTCCGGCCAGGGTGAGTTTCAGTGAGTTCATGCAATTCTCCTTAGAAGTCGACCGCAAGGCCAAGGTTCAGGCGGCGGCCATCCAGCACCACGCCATAGTCATCGTTGGTAATTTCTTTATCGGCGAGGTTGTACAGGCCCGCTGTTACCCGGGCGGTATCCGTCAGCCTGTACAACAAGCCCACATCCATCAGCGTGTAACCCGGCGTTCCGCTCTCCATATCTCTGCGGCCAAGGAAGTCACTGGTTTCGCCACGATAGTTAGTCTGGAACCACAGGTTCAGGCGGCCGCTGGCCTGCCAGTCTAGGTTGGCGTTGGCCATGTGTTCGGGAACCTTGTTCAGGGGCTCACCCTTGAACTCACCGGTTTTCTGCTCAGAATCGGTGTAGGTGTAGCTGGAACTGAGGGTTACCGCATCGGTCAGGTCGTAGTCGAGCGTCAGTTCAATACCGCGCATTTCGGCTTCGTCGATGTTGGCACGGGTGCTCAGGAACAGGTAGTCATTACCCTCGAATGCACAGGTCCAGGTGTCTGGGTCACCCCGGTCGCCATTCGGGGATTCGCAGAAGCGATCTTCCGCAATCTTGTCTTTGAAATCGGTCTGGAACAGCATCACGCTCGCATTCAGGCCCATGGCCCGGCTGTCGAAGACCATACCGGCCTCATAGCTGATACTGGACTCGGGGTCGAGATCCGGGTTGCCGATGATCAGCGCTCGGGGATGAGGTGCAGGCGAGCCACCGCCACCGGTGCCACGGCCAAACCCTTCCGTGACATCCGCCAGTCCGGGCTGGCGATAGCCGGTCGACACACCGCCTTTCAGGGTCAGCTCAGGCGTCAGATCGTAAAGTGCATAGACCCGGGGTGAGAACTCGCCGCCAAACAGTTCGTCGTCGTTGTAACGAAGGCCGGTGGTCACCGAGAAGTCGTCGGTCAGGCCCCACTCCACTTCCGAGTAAACAGCGGCAATCCAGCGGTCAACACTGCGCACGGCACCCGGGATATTGGAGGTGAGCAAACCGTTGGTTTCATCCGTCAGCTTCTCCTGCTTGTACTGGCCACCCACGGTAACCACGTGATCACCCCAGAACCGTGTTGCCTGGGTATCCAGCATCGACACCTGCTCTTTCTTGGTCTGGTCCTGCACCCGTTCGGAAAGATCGTGCTGAACAAAGCTCCTGGTCATCCAGTTACCGTAGTTACCGGCGTGGGAGAGCACGTAAACGTCTTTGTCGTAGATGTAGGTTAACCCGGTTTCATCCAGGGCCACGCTTTTGCCCGGAGTGCTGGTTTCTTCCAGGCGGGAGCTGTCATAGCTCAGAGCAAATTCGTTTTGGTTATCCGGAGTGAAAATCAGCTTGGCTCCGCCCATCGTGCGCTTGCTTTCCGGGGTACTTCTGGCGGAATCGTCGGCGCCGGCGAAATCGCTTTCATCGTCACCCGACCAGGACGCGTTAACCTCGGCACTCAGCAAACCTTCCACCAACGCACCACCGGCAAACAGGCTGGTTTGCTTGCTGTCGTTGCTCACATCGTTAAAGGACTTGGTGTATTCGGAGGAAACAGTGCCAGCCCACTCACCCCGGTTTTTACGGGTGATGATGTTGATGACGCCACCCATGGCCTCAGAGCCATAGAGCGAAGACATAGGCCCGCGGATCACTTCCACCCGTTCGATCATTGAAATCGGCGGCAGGGCAATCTGCTTGCCACCGTCCTGGCCGTTGGTGTTTACCGAGCGGCCGGCAGACACCGGCCGACCGTCCACCAGGTACAGCGTGTAGCTATCGTCCATACCCCGGATGCTGATGTCCTGTGCCCCACCACCACCGGTAACGTACACACCCGGAATGTTATTCACCGCATCGACAATGCTTTTGTAGGATTTCTTGGCCAGTTCATCACTGGAGATCACCGAAATACTCGCCGGCGCATCGGAGATGTTCTGCTCAAACCCCGATGCTGTAACTACAATTTCACCAAGTTCAACCGGGGCCGGCTGGGCAAAAGCAGCTCCGGCATTCACCAGTGCGATCGCGGAGGCCAGAAGAGGACGACGCATGAAAACTCCTTGTGTTGTGCAACGTTGACTTTTGACTCGTCATGCAGATGCGAATCATTATTAGTTGCGACTACATTAACACAAGGCAAGGGTTCAGGTGTTGATATGATCTGTTCCAGTATCCGGAACAATGCCCTCCGCTAAGCAGGGGCCGGCCAGCCAGGCCATGGGTACCGAGCTTCTCAAATGGGCAATAAAAGCCCGCACCCGGCGCGGCAGATGGCCGTGGGGGTAAAGCAGGGTTACCGGCAAGTCCGGGCCACGCCAATCTGGCAGGCAGCGGCGGAAACTGCCGGGATGGGCGCGCATACGCTGTTCTACCAGCCAGTCCGGCATCAGCCCCAGGCCCCGGCCAGCGGCGATGGCATCGCCCTGAACACAGAACTGGTCAACCGTAAACTGTCGCTCCGGGGCGGATAGCGGATAGGTCCCCTGGGCAGAATTGTGCAGCACCGTTCCCCCGCCATGGCGGTTTAGCATATCCACCCAGGCATACCGGCCGAGCTCTCCCGGCGTTGCAGGTAAACCGGCCTGCTCCAGGTAGCCGGGGCTGGCATACACACTCTGGGCAAGCAGGCCCAGGCGCTCCTGTCGAAACGGGCATTCGGGCGCGGCGCCCAGCCAGAGGCAGATGCCGTTATCCAGTTTTTCCGGCACCCGCTGCTGGGTATGCAGCGCCACCCGCATGTCCGGGTATTCGTCCATGAAGGCTTCCACCACGCCGGCAAACCAGCCGCGCACCAAGGATTCATGGCAGCACAGCTCCAGCCGGCCGCTGACCTCCTCTTTCAGTTCATCCAGGGCTTCCCGCCCCCGGGCGGCCAGCTCAAGAATGTCGTTGCTGTATCGATAGAACACCCGCCCCGCGTCGTTCGGTACAACCTTTCTGGACTGGCGCAGCAGCAACGGCTGACCCACTGCCTCCTCCAACTGGCGAATCCAGCGGCTGAGGGTAGATTTCGGGCAACCGAGATCCCGGGTACTGGCGGTCAGGCTGCCGGTACGAACTACCGAGACAAAGGCTTCCAACTCTTCAAGGTCGTACATAGGGCGTTCCATATTTTGCAACAGACCGTTCCAATTTAAGGCTTTAAATTATTAATGCGAACCATTATCATTCTTTTCCACTTTGAATTGCAAACTATCTAACGCCACGGCATGGAGAATTTCCGGTATGTCACAGCTATCAAACCGCCTTCGCAGCACACTGGTTCAAGCCCTGACCGTTGTCGCCGTAGCTTCTGGTGGCCTCGGCCAGGCCATGGCCGAAACCCGCACGGTTGAATCCGCATACGGTCCGGTGCAGATCAACGGCCAGCCAGGGCGTGTAGTCACCCTGTACGAAGGCGCACTGGACGCTGCGCTGGCGGTTGATGCCAATGCCGTGGGGGCAGTCATTACCCGTGGCGGCAGCGACGTGGCCGAGTACATCAAATCTGAAGCCGGCGACATCGCGATTGTTGGCGCACCGGCGGAAACCAATATCGAAGCGGTGATTGCCGCACAGCCAGACCTGATCCTGGCTCCGCCCCGCATTAACCAGCAGCAGGTGGCGTTGCTGTCCCGTATTGCCCCGGTGGTTGCCTCCAACGTGCCCATGTTCCAGCCAGACAGCTGGGAACGGGAAACCCGGCTGTTCGCAAAGGCCATGGGCCGCGAAGCCGAGGCTGAAAAGGTAATCGGGCAGGTGAAGGAGCGAATTAGCGAGGTGGCGCAAGTGGTCTCTGCAAAGATCCCTGCCGGTCAGCGTGATGCCGCCCTGGTGCGCTGGATGCCCCAGGGGCCGCTGGTGATGGCTGAGGGCCTGTTTTCCGCATCGCTGCTGCAGGCCGTGGGTTTTGAACTGACCGACAAGGATCTGGTGAAAGAAGGACGCCCGCACAGCGAGCCTCTGAGCCTGGAAAACCTGTCCAGCATGGACCAGAGCTGGGTGTTCCTGGCCACGCTGAACGAAGACGGCGACAAGGCGCTGGACGCCGCCCGCAAGTCCCCGGCCTTTGCCCGGCTGAATGCGGTGCAGAATGACCAGGTTATCGGTGTCAGCGGCCAGCTCTGGACCAGCGCCACTGGCCCCCTTGCCGCGCTTGCGATCCTGGATGATATCGAAGCTGCCGTGAACGCAATCCAGCCCTGAAGGCCGAGCCCTTGAACGCTTTATCCCCAACCAGCGCAGTTGCGTCTCGCGCTCTTTCCCTGCCGCTTATTGCGGCGGGGCTTTTGTTGTTTCTGATCATCATCGCCAGCCTGCTCTACGGGGCCGGCCCGATCTCGGCCAGCGAAGCTTTTATGGTGCTCGCCGGCAGTGGCAGCGAAGAAGCCCGGTTTGTGGTGAGCGAATTACGGCTGCCACGCACGATCATCGGCCTGGTGACTGGCCTTGCGCTTGGACTGGCCGGCGCACTGTTGCAGTCGATGACCCGCAACCCTCTGGCCGAGCCGGGCCTGTTAGGCGTCAGTGCCGGCAGTGGCTTTGCCGTGGCCCTGGCCATCCTGTTTGGCGCCAGCACCGCCACCCTGACCAGCTTCGTAGCCCAGCTGGGCGCCCTGGCCGGTTGTGCACTGGTTATTGCGGCCACTCGTGTACAGGGGCTGGGTAACGACCCGGTCCGGCTGATTCTGGCCGGCGCCACCCTGACAGGTCTGTTGCTGGCCCTTACCTCCATGCTGATGCTGATGGACCAACGTGCCGCTGATGAAATCCGTTTCTGGATTACCGGCAGCATTGCCGGCAAACCGCTCAGCATGCTGCAAGCCACCCTGCCCTCGATCCTGGCTGCACTGATTCTTATCGTTATCGTTGCCCGGCCTCTCGCCGCCATGGCGCTGGGCGAAAAAGCGGCCGTAGGCCTGGGGCATCATCCGGGGCGCATCCGGTTCCTGATCGTGCTCACGGTCGCTTTGCTGGTGGGTTCAGCCACCGCCCTGGCCGGGCCGCTGATCTTTGTCGGGCTGGTGGTGCCCTTTATTGCCCGGGCCTTTGCCGGGCCGGATATCCGCAAAACCCTGTGGCTGTGTGTGCCGGTGGGCCCGGCGGTGGTGCTGGCCGCAGACGTGGTCTCACGCCTGATCGCCGCCCCGGCGGAATTGCCCCTTGGTGTAGTCACCGCACTGATCGGCGCCCCGGTGCTGCTGGCCATTGTTCGTGCCGGCCGTATGCCGTCGCTGTAACCCTGAGGTTTACTGATTAATCATGCCGGATAAACGCACCACCCTTGCCAACAGCAGCCTGCTGGTTTTGCTGCTACTGGCGGTGATCACATCGCTATCGATGGGCACCGTTCAGGTCCCACCACCGGATGTTCTGCAGGCCCTCATGGGCAACGCAGACCCAATGACCGCCTTTGTCGTCAATGAACTGCGTCTTAGCCGGGTTGTTGCCGGCCTGCTCAGCGGCGCAGCCCTGGCCATGGCCGGCTGCCTGATGCAGACCCTGGCCCGGAACCGCCTGGCCACGCCGGGCATAATCGGTATCGATAACGCCGCCACTGCCTTTGCCGTAGCATCCGTGGTGGGTGTGGGCCTGTCGCTGGCCCCCTCCGCCATGGCCCTGGCCGGTGCCGCCTGCGCTACTGCCATCGCCTTTGGCCTGGCCGGCGCCAACGGCACCCGGGGCTACCGGTTTATTGTGGCCGGCATCGGCATTGGCGCCATCGCTGGCGCGGTCACCCAGGTGATGCTCAGCCGGGTGGCCATCGACGCTGCCAACGCCGCCTATCCGTGGACCGTGGGCAGCCTGAATGCCCGCTCCGGCAACAGCGTGCTGGTACTGGCTATCGGCCTGGCCGCCGGCTATGCCATCCTGATGTTGATCAGCCGGGCCCTGAATACCTTGCAGTTTTCCGATGCTGTAGCGATCGCCCTGGGCACCCGCCTGAAAGCGACCCGTATTCTGGGGCTGGCGCTGTCGGTGTTGCTCACCGGCCTCGCGGTTTCGGTGTGTGGCCCAGTGGGGCTCATTGCCCTGCTGGCACCGGAGCTGGCCCGAACCATCTGCCGGCCCGGCAAGGTTCCGTTGACGGCCTCGGCGCTGGCCGGAGCCACTTTTATGGTGGCAGCAGACCTGCTAGGGCGCACCCTGTTTTCGCCACTGGAAATTCCGGTGGGCATCATTACCGCCATTGTTGGCAGCCCCTACCTGCTGTGGATTCTGCTGAAACCTTCCCGAAGGAGCCTGACATGAGCCCTGCACAAACCGCGACCCTGGCGGCAGACAGCATTACCCTGGCCCATCGCCAGTTCACCGTGGCCGAAAACCTGAGCGTGACCCTGCCCACTGGCAAGGTGACCGCCATTGTCGGCCCCAACGGTTGCGGCAAATCCACCCTGCTGAACGGCCTGGCCCGCATCCACGCACCGGCAAAGGGCTCGGTGCTGCTGGACGGCAAGGACATTCACCGCTTACCGTCTAAAGACGTGGCCCGCAAACTGGCGCTACTCCCCCAGGACAACACCGCCCCGGAAGGCCTGACCGTGGCCGACCTGGTACGTTTCGGCCGCCAGCCCCATCAGGGCTGGATGAAGCAGTGGTCAAACGAAGATCAGCAGGCGTTTGATCATGCAGTACAGGCGGCAGACGTTGCCGGCCTGGCGGAGCGTGCGCTGGATACCCTCTCGGGCGGACAGCGCCAGCGGGCCTGGATTGCCATGGCGGTAGCCCAGCAAACGCCGTTGCTGCTGCTGGACGAACCCACCTCGGCTTTAGACCTGGGCCACCAGATTGAAGTGTTTGAACTGATTCGTACCCTGAGCGGGCAAGGCAAGACCATCGCCATGGTAGTGCACGACCTGGCCAGCGCCTGCCGCTATGCGGATCACATGGTGGCCATGAAAGCCGGGAAGATTATTGAGGAAGGCACTCCCGCGGAGATTGTCTCGCCGGAGCTTGTGCAGGACCTTTACGGGGTAAGCTGCGACCTGATTCAGGACCCCGCCACCGGCAGCCCGCTGCTGGTGAATGTGCGGCGCAACAGCAACTTCAGCGCGGCCTGAACCTCAGACCGCAGCCTCCGCCGCCGCTTCTGCGGCTTTCTCCCGGGCCACTGCCGCCGGGGCGCCCAGTGACAGCAACACTGCTCCCACTGAGCAGGCAAGCATACTCAGGGCAATCGGCAGCAACGCTTCACCCCCGAATGCCGCAGACAGGGCGCTGATGGCACCGGCCAGGGTAAACTGGGACGCCCCCAGCATAGCCGCCGCAGTGCCGCCCATATGCGGGAAGAACTCCAGGGCATTCGCCATGTTATTGGGCACAATACCGCCCTGACAGCCCACCGCGGCGATAATAAATCCGGCCACCGCCCACAAGGGTCCGTCCATCATAACCACCGCAACCAGGCCAAGCAGCATCACGAACTGGATAACCACCTGCACCCGCAGCAAAACCACCGATGAGAAGGTGCGCAGCAGTGGCCGGTTGACCAGGTTCAACACCGCCATCAAGCCAATGTTGGCAGCAAACAGCATGGAGAAGGTGCTGTTCGACAGCCCGAACCACTCCTGGTAGATGAATGACGAATGGGTGATAAACAGCATCATGCTGCTGAAGCTCATTACCTGGATGCCGATAAATCGCATGGTGGTGCGGTGCCTGAGCACCAGCATGTAGTTGGTCACCAGGGTTTTGACGGGAGTTGTTGCCCGGGGCCGGGGCTTGAGACGGGGAAACAAAGCCAGCTGAAGCACCACGGCCAGGAAGAAGGCGTAGCCGGCCAGGAATACATAGATCAGGTGCCAGTCGCCCAGCGCCAGCATAAGGGCACCAAGGGACGGTGCCGCCGCCGGGGCAATAAACATGATCAAGCCGATCAGCCCGAACAGTCGGGCGGCTTCCTGACCGCCAACCTGGTCCCGCACAATGGCCGGTACCGATACCGCACAGAAGGCACCACCAATGCCCTGCACCACCCGCCAGGCGATCATACTGGTGAGGTTGTCGGCCAGCGCGACCATCAGGCTGGCTATAGCAAACACCGCAAGCCCCGCAAACAGGATGTTCCGGCGCCCGTAACGGTCCGACAGCGGCCCGCCCACCAGCTGCGCAAGCCCCAGCGTCGCCACATAGGCACTCAGGGTAAGGCCAACATCGGCATGGGGAATGCCGAAGCCATCGGCGATGCTGGGAAACGCCGGCAAATACGCATCCAGGGCCAACGGCCCCAGCGCAACGGTCATGCCGAGTAACAGTGCGAGCTGAAAGTGGGACAAAATCTACCTCCTGTGCAAGGTAGATAGCTAACAGTAATTATTACCTGAATCCGTGAGTTCAACCGGCTGAAACTGTATCCAAAGCCTGCAATAACAAAGCCTTGGGCGATATAATAGCACCTGACATCCATTCACCCAGTCAGTGCATTTAGTTCATGCGTACTTTCAC
>NZ_JAJSPB010000049.1:0-9737 GCF_021282325.1 Marinobacter sp. G11 | reverse complement strand
GCGTTTCGGGTTGGGGCGGCGTCGGCGGCCGGTGGTGGTGACGGCAGACCGGGGCCGGGGGAAGTCGGCGGCGTTGGGGATGGCGGCGGCGGAGTTGTTGCTGGCGGGGCGGCAGCAGGTGTTGGTGACGTCGCCTTCGGTGGACAATCTGCAGAGTTTTTTCCGGCATGCGGCGGAGGTTCTGGGCGACCGGGTTGAGAGCCGGTCGGAGTCGGAGCTTGTGCTGCCGGGCGGGCAGGCGATTCGTTTCCTGCCGGTGCCGGAGTTGCTGGCGCAGAAGCCGGAGGCCGAGGTGGTGATGGTGGACGAGGCCGCCGGTTTGCCGGCGAGCTGGCTGCGGGAGGTTTTGCTGGGTTGGCCTCGGGTGGCGTTTGCCAGCACGGTGCATGGTTATGAGGGCACCGGGCGGGGCTTTGCGATCCGGTTCCGGCAGGTGCTGGACCGGGAGGCGCCGCACTGGCAATCGGTGGAGCTGAACCAGCCGGTGCGCTGGGCGCAGGGTGATCCCCTGGAGCGGGTGTTGTTCCGGATGTTTCTGTTGGGTGCCCGGGGGCCGGACAGCAGCAAGCCGAAACCCGGTGCGGTGTCTGTCGAACCCTGGAATCCGGCACAGGCCAGCGAGGCGGAACTTGCCGAGGCCTTCGGCTTGCTGGTAGATGCCCATTACCGCACCACGCCGGCAGACTTGCGGCAGTGGCTGGACGATCCGGCCGCCAGCAGCTGGCGGGCGGTGGTGCAGGGCAAAACCGTGGGTGTGCTCTGGGGATGTGCGGAAGGCGGCCTGGATCAGGACCTGGCCGCCCAGGTGGCCATGGGCCAGCGCCGTTTGCGGGGGCATTTGCTGGCGCAGTCCCTGGCCAGCCATGGTGGCTTTGCGGAGGCGGCGCAGCAGCGGTGTTTTCGGGTGGTGCGCATTGCCGTGGCAGAGCCGGCCCGGCAGCTGGGCGTGGGCCGGGCGCTGGTGGCGGCGGCGGAAGAGTTTTGCCGGAGCCAGGGGCTGGATTCGCTGGGTACCAGTTTTGGTGGCGAAGCGGGTTTGCAGTCGTTCTGGCAGGGTTGTGGATTACGCCTGGTGCGTATCGGGCTGACCCGGGAGCATTCTACCGGCGAGTTTCCGGTGCAACTGTTGAAGGGTGTATCCCCGGCGGGCTACGACCTGAAACAGCGCCTGCGCCGCCGGTTTGCCAGGCACTGGCAGGTGCTGATTCCCCGGCATTGGGCAGACATGCCCCCGGAATTACTGGCGCAGCTAGCCGCAGACCTGCCTGCCACGGCAGAGCCCGGGCCGGACGACTGGCAGGATTTGCGGAGCTTTGCCGAGGGCTATCGGGGGTTTGAAGTGACTTTGCCGCTGCTGCGTGAAGTCTGCAGCTGGCCTGGCTGGATGGCCTGGCTGGCCGGGCAGGAAGATGCCGGGCTCTGGTGCCGTGCGGTGCTTCAGGGTTGGGCCTGGTCGCAGTTGCAGGCGCTTGGGCTGGTCACCGGCAAGCGGGAGGGCGAAATGCGGCTGAGACAAATCGTGGCCCGCTGGCTGGCGCAAGTGTCGGAGTTGTGACCGTTTCGATTTAATTATCACCACCCGGCCCGCAAAATAGCTGAAAAAATCAAACAAGAGAGTACGAATGATGAGCAGGGATGCGGGCAGTCGCTTTCATTTTGTGGTTTTGGTGGTGCTGTCGTTGCTGGCTGGTTGCAGCAGCACGGGTGAAGTAGGCGATATCGGGGCAACCGGTGCGGATTTGTTGGCAGCGGTTGCGGCCAATGAAGACCGGACGGTGCTGGATATGCTGTCGCAGGGCGTGGACCCGGACCCCAGGGCAGGTTCTTCCAAAACCCCGCTGATGCTGGCCGCGGCGGAGGGTAACCGGCGTATTGTCCGCTTGTTGCTGGCGGCCGGTGCCGATGTGAACAGCGAAGACAACAGCGGTTACACTCCGGTGATCCATGCGGCGGAAAACGGGCATTTGTCGGTGGTTCGGGCCTTGCTTGCGGCGGGAGCCAACGTCAATGTCAGCCAGGACGGCGAATCCCTGCTGATGAAAGTGGTGGAAGCCGGCGACCTGCTGACCGCGGAGATGCTGCTGGCCGCTGGTGCTGATGTGCACTACCGGCGCACCGATGGTACCACGGCCCTCGACATTGCCCGGGCCCGCAATAACCAGGACCTGGAAATGCTGCTGGTGCAGGCGGGCGCGGCCCGCTGATTTCCCGGCCCGGTGTCAGTCCAGCTGCATCGGGTCGTTCAGGTCGTCCCACACTGGCTCGAAATGCCGTTCGATCACCTCTTCCGGTACCTCCCCGGCGGATTTGAACGACCACACCGGCGCTTTATCTTTATCTACCAGCAATGCCCGGATGCCTTCGGCGAGGTCGGGGCGGCGGGTGCATTCCAGTGCCATGGCCAGTTCCATCCGGAAAATATCCTTCAGTGACATCTGCTGACCCTTGCGCAGCTGGTGCCAGACCAGCCAGGCGGTCACCGAGCAGCCATTCTTCAGGTTTTCCGCACAGCTTTGCCACCAGGGGTCGTCAATGTCGGCGGCGAGTATCTTTTCGATGATGGCGGGCAGTTCGGTACCTGCGGTCAGCCGGGCGATGGCCTGTTCGTGCCGCTCCAGGTGGCCCGGCGCCAGGCTCCGGTAATCCAGCGCTTCCACCTGGTTCAGCAGGCGGAACAGCCGGTTGTCATCGGCGGCGGCCTCGCCGGTCCAGCGCTCATCCTGCAGGCGGGCCAGCAGGGTTTCGATCTGGCCGGCATCAATCACCAGGTCTGCCAGCCCCACCCGCAGGGTATCGGCCACGTTCAGGCGGGCCCCGGTCAGCCCCATAAACAGCCCGAGGCGCCCCGGCAGGCGGTTCAGGAACCAGCTGGCGCCGACATCCGGGAACAGGCCGATGCTGATTTCCGGCATGGCCAGGGTGACATCGGGTGTGACCAGCCGGTAGCGGCAGGCGGACAGCAGGCCCAGGCCGCCCCCCATCACAATGCCCCGGGCCAGGCCCACCACCGGCTTCGGGAAACGGTGCAGGCTGTAGTCAAGCCGGTACTCCCGGGTAAAGAAGCGTTCCGGGGCAGAGGTGTCGCCTTCGCCTTTCAGTGCCTGGTACAGGTTGCGGATGTTACCGCCGGCACAGAAGGCCCGTTCGCCACTGCCTTGCAACACCACCATGCAGATGCGGTCGTCTGTGGCCCAGCGATCCAGGGTTTCCTGGGCCTGGTTGACCATGTCCTCGGTCAGGGCGTTGAGGGTCTGGGCTGCATTCAGGGTAAGCAGGCCGATGTGGCCCTGGCGGCAGGCGAGTTCCTGAACCTCTACAGACATGTGGTGTGATCTCCGGTGTGCAGGTGATTTTGTTAATTAATGTATTTTTGCGGTTTGTTCGTACTGTCCTATAGTCAGCACGAGAGTAAAACAGCACTATGGTCGCACGAATGTCCTTGACCTATCACATTTGAGGCCTTGGATGGCTGTGCTATAAAGAAAGTCTGACTTACGGTCCGGTTGATAAAAAACTGAATTGTAAACGTAAAAACGATGAGAGGATGAACTCTATGAACCTGAAACACTTCGCAGTTGCTGGTCTGTTCGCACTGGGTGCTGCTGCGCCTGCCGCTTCCATGGCAGCCGATGCCGAAGCCGGTAAGGCCAAGGCTGGCGTTTGTGCCGCGTGCCACGGCCAGAACGGTATCTCCCAGGTGCCCATCTACCCGAACCTGGCAGGCCAGAAAGAGCAGTACCTGGTTGCTGCCCTGAAAGCCTACAAGGCTGGTCAGCGTCAGGGTGGCCAGGCTCCGGTCATGCAGGGCCAGGCAACTGCCCTGAGCGATGAAGACATCGCCAACCTGGCGGCTTACTACGCAAGCCTGCCGGCTGGCGGCAAGTAATTGCCCGGCAGTGGTGCGGCTCAGGCCGCACCACTGACAATCCGGTAACTGGGCCGATAAGCGGATGATCCCGGCAGTTTCATCCGGTCCTGGGCAATAAACTGCTCCAGCATGGCCTCAAGGGGTTTGATCAGTGTCGGGTCTCCGGCAATTTCAAATGGTCCCTTCTCCTGAATCTGCCGAATTCCGCTTTCCTTCACATTTCCCGCCACGATACCGCTGAACGCCTTGCGCAGATTCGCCGCAATCAGGTGTGCCGGTTGATCCCTGTGTAATTCCAGCGCCCGCATATTGCTGTGGTTGGGCTCGAACGGTAACTGGAACACCGGGTCGATCTTCAGCATCCAGTTGAAGTAGTAGGCATCCTGCATGGCGCGGCGGAAGGTCTCCACATCCTTGATGCCCTGCTTCATGGTCTGGGCTACCCGTACCGGGTCATCAATGATGATGTCGTACTTGCTGGCGGCTTCGTCGCCCAGGGCATTGCGGATGAACTTGTCGATCATCTCGAAGTATTCCGCGTTTTCCCGGCGGCCGGTAAACACCACCGGGAACGGCAGGTCGGCGTTGTCCGGATGTAGCAGAATACCCAGAAGATACAGAATCTCTTCGGCCGTACCTACGCCACCGGGGAAAACGATCACCCCGTGGCCGCAGCGCACAAAGGCTTCCAGCCGCTTTTCGATATCCGGCATGATCACCAGTTCGTTGACAATCGGGTTGGGCGCTTCCGCCCCGATGATGCCCGGTTCGGTAATGCCAATGTAACGACCGTTCTTGATCCGCTGCTTGGCGTGGGCAATGGTCGCGCCTTTCATGGGGCCTTTCATGGCACCGGGGCCGCAGCCGGTGCAGATGCTCATTCCCCGAAGCCCCAGCTGGTGCCCCACTTCCTTGCTGTACTGGTACTCGTCATGGCTGATGGAATGGCCTCCCCAGCACACCACCATGTCGGGCTGGCGGCCGGGCTCCAGGGCCCGGGCATTGCGCAGGATATGGAACACCAGGTTGGTAATGTCTTCCGGATTATCCTTGCGGAAGCCGGAGACGGTGTCTGGCAGCGAGTGGCTGTAGACAATATCCCGCAACACCGAGAACAGGTGTTCCCGGATCGCCCGCAGCATTTCGCCGTCAACAAAAGCGTGCGCCGGGGCGTTGATCAGCTCCAGCTTCAGGCCCCGGGGCTGGGGAACCAGCCGCACATCGAAATCGCCGTGGGCTTCCATCAGTTCCTTGCAGTCGTCGGTTTCCATGCCGGTATTCAGCACTGCCAGGGCGCATTGCCTGAACAATCGGTACAAACCCCCTTCACTCTTGTCCTTGAGCCGGTTTACCTCGTGGGTGGAGAGAATTTCGAGGCTGCCCTCCGGAGAGACCAGGGCATTCATGGTGGGTTCGGTCATCGGTGTTGGAACTCCTGCTGTTTCGGCAATGACGGATTTTGAGCCACTCAGGCGAAAGGGTACACTAAGCGCTTTCCGCCTTTTACGCTACCCGACGTTCCTCCGATCAAAGTCCTTTTTTATGAAATTACTGATTCGTCCCGCCGCTGAAGTGGCCATCAAAAGCAAACCCGTTCGCCAGCAGCAAATGCGCCAGTTGCGGCAGAATATCCGGAAACTCCTGGCTCGCCTGGATGCCGACATCCGGGTGGATGGCAGCTGGGACCGGGTAGATGTGGACGTGCCCGAAGGCCGGGGCCTGACCGGCGCGGTGATTGATGAACTTACCCGCATTTCCGGCATTTCCACCATCCAGGAAATCGCGGTTTACCCGTTTGTGGACCTGGACGACGTGGGCGCCAAGGCTGTACAGGCCTTTGCTGGTCGACTGAAAGGCAAAACCTTTGCGGTGCGTGCACGGCGCCATGGCCAGCATGATTTCCGTTCGATTGACCTGGAGCGACTGGTCGGCGGCGCGCTGATGCAAGCCTCCGAGGCCCGTGGGGTCGATCTGAAAAATCCGGAAGTGGAAGTGCGCATCGAAGTGAACGATGACCAGTTCCACATTGCCCATCGCCGTCACGAGGGCCTGGGCGGCTATCCGCTGGGTACCGTGGAAACCGTGATGACATTGATCTCCGGTGGCTACGATTCGTCGGTAGCGGCTTACCTGATGATGCGCCGCGGTATCCGCAGCCATTTCCTGTTCTTCAACCTCGGCGGCACTGCCCATGAGGTGGGCGTGCGCCAGGTGGTGCACTACCTGTGGCAGCGTTATGGCGCCTCCCACAATGTGAAGTTTATCTCGGTGCCTTTCGAGGGCGTGGTGGCAGAGATCATGCGTTCGGTAAACCATCGCCACTGGGGCGTGGTGCTCAAGCGTATGATGCTGAAAGCCGCTGCAGAAATTGCCCGGGATTACACCGCCACCGGCCTGGTGATGGGCGATGCCGTGGCCCAGGTGTCGAGCCAGACCCTGACCAACCTGAACGTGGTCGATCGCGCCAGCGATGAAGTGGTGCTGCGCCCGCTGATTGCCATGGACAAGCAGGAAATCATCCGCATTGCCCGGGACATCGGCACCGAGCCCTTCGCCCGCAACATGCCGGAATACTGTGGCGTGATTTCCAGCAAGCCGGTCACCCGCGCCAAGCTGCACCGGGTGGAGGAAGAAGAAACCCACATGGACCCGCAAGTGCTGGCCAGCGCCATTGCCAACAGCGAGCACACCAAGGTGAGCGAACTGCTGGACAGCGTGGTGACTCCGGAAGAGGTGGAACTGGTACAGACCCCGGCGGTAGACGATGTGATCATCGACGTGCGCCACCCTTCCGAGGAAGAGCGGGCACCGCTGACGCTCACCAACAACGAGATCCTGAAGATCCCGTTCTACGAGCTCAACCAGCAGGTGCCAGGGCTACCGGCAGGCCGCCAGTACCTGTTGTACTGTGACCGGGGCACCATGAGCCGGATGCACGCCGGCCACCTGAAGGCAGAAGGCCTCAACAACGTGAAGGTTTACGCTCCGGGCGCCTAACCTTCCAGCCCCCTGAAGAACTGCTGGACGTTCTCGCTGAGGGCGTCCAGGTCATACCCCCCTTCCTGTACGATCAGCGTCGGCAGCCCCAGCTGACGGATGTGGGTGCTGAGCCGGCAGAAGCCCTCGGACGACACCGACACCTTGGCCTGCGGGTCATTTTTGTAGATATCGAAGCCCAGCGGCAGGATCAGCACATCGGGCTGGTACAGCCGCACAGCCGCCAGTGCTTCCTCCACGCGGGCAAAGAAATCCTCCTCGCTGGAGCCGTGGGGCATGGGCAGGTTGATGTTGTAACCGTAGCCTTCGCCTTCGCCGCGCTCGCCCTCAAAGCCGCTCACCACCGGGTAGAAGTTGGTGGGGTCGCCATGGATGGAGATATACAGCACATCGCTGCGATTGTAGAAGATTTCCTGGATGCCCTGGCCGTGGTGCATGTCGGTGTCCAGGATCACCGTGCGCGGGAACCGGCTTTTCAGGTGTTCGGCGGCAATGGCGGCATTGTTCAGGTAGCAGAAGCCCCCGGCGGCATCTTTGCGGGCGTGGTGGCCGGGCGGGCGGCACACGGCATAGGCATAGCGCTCGCCGGCAATCAGGGCATCGGCCGCCCCGAGAGCAGTCTGGGCCGACCAGTAGGCGGCCTTCCAGGTATTCTCGCCAATCGGACAACTGCCATCGGCCAGGTAACAGGCTGCTTCCGCCAGGACACCCCGCAGGGCATTGGGAGAACGCACGAAGATGTTGGACATCACCTCGTCGCCCCAGTCTTCCATTTCCATCCAGCGCCGGTGGGCGGATTCCAGGAACCGCAGATAGCCCAGGTCATGCACCTTCGAGATTGGCGCCGCACCCTGGTCGGCAGGCTGGAACACCGGAATGCCCAGCGCTTTCAGGCCTTCCACCATCTGGCCGGTACGATCCGGCACCTCCTGGGGCTGGCGCATCTGGCCCCGGGTGAAATACGTCTTCGGGATGTGCAGATCCTGTGACGGATGGAAAAATGCTTTCATGTCCGGCCTCCTTGATTCACTCCCTCGAGTATAGGCAGAGACCGGGATGGGTCAAAAAATCCCCGCTGACTTTACAGGCCGGCCCCCAGCTACCACTATGAAGGCAGAACCCGAACCCCGGATCCCGGCCCGCAACCGGGCGTGATCAGGCACAGAAAAGGAGTCGAGATGATCGAATCACCACTGTTGCAGAATCTTACCGGCTACATTGGCGGGCGCTGGACAGACAGCGCCGGTGGCAGCACCTTTGATGTCTACAATCCGGCCACGGGCGAGGTGATTGCCAAAGTGCCTTCGATGCCGGAGCAAGACATACTGGATGCGGTCGATGCCGGCAAGCAGGCCCTGCGGCTGACCAACCCCTATCCCCTTGAAACCCGCCGCAAATGGCTGGAAGACATCCGCGATGCCCTGAAGGACAACCGCGAGGAAATCGGCCGCATCCTGTGCATGGAACACGGCAAGCCCTGGAAAGAAGGCCAGGGCGAAGTGGACTACGCCGCCGGCTTCTTCGATTACTGCGCCAAACATATCCAGGCGCTGGATGCCCACACCATTCCGGAAAAGCCGAAAGACTGCACCTGGACGGTTCACTACCGCCCCATCGGTGTCACCGGCCTGATTGTGCCCTGGAACTTCCCCATTGGCATGATCGCCAAGAAACTCTCGGCGGCCCTGGCGGCCGGCTGCCCCTCGGTCATCAAACCGGCCAGTGAAACCCCGCTCACCATGGTTGCCTTCTTCAGCATCATGGACAAACTCGGCCTGCCCGATGGCATGGTCAACCTGGTAATGGGCAAGGCCAGCGTCATCGGCAAAGTGCTGTGTGAACACAAAGACGTACCCATGCTCAGCTTCACCGGCTCGACCGAAGTGGGCCGAAAACTGATCGTCGACACCGCCGAGCAGGTGAAAAAGCTGTCCCTGGAACTGGGTGGCAACGCCCCGTATATCGTCTTCGACGACGCCGACCTGGACGCCGCCGCCGACAACCTGATCGCCAACAAATTCCGCGGTGGCGGCCAGACCTGCGTGTGCGCCAACCGCATCTTCGTGCATGAAAAAGTGGCCGACGCCTTCGGCGAAAAACTCGCCGAGCGGGTGAACAAAATGACCGTCGGCGACGGCATGAACGACGGCGTCGACATCGGCCCGCTGGTCAACAAAGCCGGTTTCGACAAGGTCAAACGCCACCTGGAGGATGCCCTGGCCAAAGGCGGCAAACTGGTTGCCGGCAAGCAGCCGGATGAGTTGGGCGAAGGCCTGTTCTTCCCGCCTACTGTGGTGCAGGGCGTTGACCGCAACATGGCCTGCTACCAGGAAGAAACCTTCGGCCCGCTGGTGCCCATGGCCCTGTTCCGCACCGAAGAAGAAGTCATCGAAGCCGGCAACGACACCGAATTCGGCCTGGCCTCCTACGTCTTCACCGCCGATGCCGAGCGCGCCCAGCGCGTAGCCGCCGGCCTGCGTTTCGGCCATGTTGGCTGGAACACCGGCACCGGGCCTACTCCGGAAGCGCCGTTTGGTGGCATGAAGGCGTCTGGTATTGGCCGGGAAGGTGGTCTGGAAGGCTTGTTCGAGTTCGTGGAAGCGCAGACGGTTCCACGAGGCTTCTAAAGCCCTGAGCCCTCATCTCCTGGAGTTGTCGCACGGGGGAGGTGCCCCTTCGTTGCCAGACAGCGCAGGAACGGGGACTTCTTCCCAGGACTGTCTGTGGCCATGGATGGCCACAGTCAAGCGCACAGGGATGATGGGATGAACACCTCTTGTTGAGATCGGCGTCAAAGCGCCACTATTAGATGTGCGAAATCAATAGGTCAACAACAAGAGGTGTTCAGATGAACGTTACCCTAATCGGAATC
>NZ_JAJSPB010000048.1:0-10473 GCF_021282325.1 Marinobacter sp. G11 | reverse complement strand
CCCACAAACAGTTGGATTACAGAACCCCCTAAAAATCTCCCCCACCCCGGCAGCCCGCCCGCCAAGGATGGGGAATCAAGAGCTTAAACCCGCTGACTCCGAGCCAGTTCCGGCAAGAGCCCGGCAACCGCAGCTTGAATATCGGTCTCCGAATCAGCAGAAACGCTGGCATTGGCAATGTCAGTGCCCAGGTTCACCGCCACAGCCACCAGGCCATGGGCGGTCAGCAGCTGAGCCACGCGCCGGCGCTCGTCGGCGTCGCCGGTGTTTTCTTCGGACACCACCACCGCCGTCTTGCCCTGGTCAAACAAAGCCCGCTCCACGGCCAGGGCCAGTTGCGGGGCCTGTTTGCCGGTGCAGGCGATGATGGCCGGTTTCTGGGCCAGGCGGCGCTCGCGCTCCTCAGAAGTAACCGGGTCCAGTGATTCCAGACCATCGGCCAGGCCGGCGATCATACCGGCGCCGACCGTTACGTTGGTCAGGCGGTCGATGACGATGAAGCTGCCGGTGGCGTGGTTGCGCTGGTAGGCGTCGAACGCGATGGGCTGGTTCAGGGTCAGTTCGCACAGGCCGATTTCGTTGAGCTGAAGCTGGCTTGGGTTCGGGTTCTGCTCCAGGGTGTTTACATCGGTCTGGTGGTGAATCTTTTTCACCGTGCCGGAGGTAAACGTGGGCCCCAGCTTGATGTCGTAGAGGCGGCCGGTTTCCAGAGGCGCGTCGGTCATCCAGACAATGTTGGCGTTAAAGCGGTTGTGAACTTCCGGCTCGTCGTCCGCTTTCACCAGCATGTCGCCACGGCTGATGTCGATTTCGTCTTCCAGGGTCAGAGTCACGGCCTGGTCGATATAGGCTTCGCTCAGGTTGCCGTCGAAGGTGACGATTTCCTTCACTTTGCTGGTGCGCCGTGAGGGCAGGGCCATCACGGTTTCGCCCGGGCGGATCACGCCGGAGGCGACGGTACCGCAGAAACCCCGGAAGTTGAGGTTGGGGCGGGTGACGTACTGCACCGGGAAGCGGAAGTGTTCCAGGTTTTTGTCCCGGGAGACTTCCACGGTTTCCAGGATTTCCATCAGCGGCTGGCCGGTGAACCAGGGCGTGTTCTCGCTCTTGTTTACCACGTTGTCGCCGTCCAGGGCGGAAATCGGTACGAAGCGGATGTCCTTCAGGCCCAGTTTGGTGGCAAAGGCCAGGTACTCGTCGCGGATTTCGTTGAAGCGCTGTTCGCTGAACTCCACCAGGTCCATCTTGTTCACCGCCACCACAATGTGGCGAATGCCCAGCAATGAGGCGATGAACGAGTGCCGGCGGGTCTGGGTCATTACACCGTGGCGGGCGTCGATCATCAGGATCGCCAGTTGCGCGGTGGAGGCGCCGGTAGCCATGTTGCGGGTGTATTGCTCGTGGCCCGGGGTGTCGGCGATGATGAATTTGCGCTTGTCGGTGCTGAAGTAGCGGTAGGCCACGTCAATGGTGATGCCCTGTTCACGCTCGGCCTGCAGGCCGTCGACCAGCAGGGCCAAGTCCAGCTTTTCACCGGTGGTGCCCATTTTGGCGCTATCGGTTTTCAGACTGGCCATGTGATCTTCATAGATCATCTTGGTGTCGTGCAGCAGGCGGCCAATCAGGGTGCTTTTGCCGTCATCTACGCTGCCGCAGGTGAGCAGGCGCAGCAGCTCTTTGTTCTCGTGCTGTTTCAGGTACGCCAGAATATCGTCGGCGATCAGTTCAGACTGGTGTGACATCTCAGAAGTACCCTTCCCGCTTTTTCTGTTCCATGGAGCCGGCGGAATCGTGGTCGATTACCCGGCCTTGCCGTTCGGAGCTGGTGGCCAGCAGCATTTCCTGGATAATTTCCGGCAGTGTGTTGGCCCCGGATTCAATGGCGCCGGTCAGGGGGTAGCAGCCCAGGGTCCGGAACCGCACCGACTTGAGCATCGGCTTTTCGCCTTCTTTCAGTGGCATGCGGTCGTCGTCCACCATAATCAGGGAGCCGTCGCGCTCCACCACCGGGCGCTCGGCGGCGAAATACAGGGGCACTATGTCGATGTTTTCCAGGTAGATGTATTGCCAGATATCCAGCTCGGTCCAGTTCGACAGCGGGAACACGCGAATGCTTTCTCCCTTGTTGACCTTGCCGTTGTAGATATTCCAAAGCTCCGGGCGCTGGTTTTTTGGATCCCAGCGGTGGTGTTCATCCCGGAACGAATACACCCGCTCCTTGGCCCGGGATTTCTCTTCATCCCGGCGCGCGCCACCGAAGGCGGCATCAAACTGGTACTTGTTCAGAGCCTGTTTCAGGGCCTGGGTTTTCATTATGTCGGTGTGCTTGGCGCTGCCGTGGGTGAATGGTCCTATGCCTTGCTTCACACCTTCTTCGTTGGTGTGCACGATCAGATCGAGCCCGTAGCGGCTCACCTGCTTGTCACGGAATTCGATCATCTCCCGGAATTTCCAGGTGGTGTCTACGTGCATCAGGGGGAAGGGGGGCTTGCCCGGGTAGAAGGCTTTGAGCGCCAGGTGCAGCATTACGGCGGAATCCTTGCCGATGGAGTACAGCATAACCGGGTTGTCGAACTCGGCCGCCACTTCCCGGATGATGTGGATGCTTTCCGCTTCCAGCTGCTTGAGATGGGTGAGGTTGTATGTGGTCATGGTTTTCCGTTGCCGCAAAGGCCAGTAAGGGCTTTAACTCAGAAAACCGACTATATCAGAGGACAATATGGAATAAGAAGATGGGCAACAAGAACTTTGGGTTCTAAAAATATAGCGACTCGCGGGCAGTCCGGCGGGTACGCCGGTCAGTTTCGTGCCAGCAGCTTGGCCACGTAACGGTCTACATAATCAAAGCCGTTGCCTTCAAATTCGCAGAAACGGATGCCCAGGTGAAACTCGTCCCTGGCAACGCGGCGCATGTGCACGATATTGCCGTCGGCTACCACGGCAACCGGTTGGGTGGGTAATACCGGCACGCTGAAACGGGTGGTTACTTCCAGCGACTGGCCGGGAGCCGGCGGGATAAGGCCGGGCAGCAGTTTCCGGGCAGTGTCCTGTGAGCAGGAAATCATCACGCCGGAGCGGGAAAGGTTGGCAATTTTGCCGTCAAGGCGGCTGCCATCCGCTCGTTCAATCAAAATGTCGGCAGACACTTCCACCCGTTGCTGGTTGCGCAGGTTGTGCCTTGCAGCGATGGGCTTGACCCGAACCCTTCTGGCGAATGCAGTTTCCAGATGTGTTGCCTTTCCCATAGATGGCTTCCGAACAGGTGTTTGATTGCTGAGAGAGTGTAGTTGTTCAAATTATGACCAGCAAGGGTATTGAAGCATATTATTGCAAATTTATGAATTAAATCTGAACCATGGTTCACAGAATGGCCTGCGGTGATCCGTATTATCCACCCACGACCGGTAGCCGGATAGTGCTGCAGTTGCAATTCTGCTGAGGTAAAATCGCCGCCTACATTCATCAGGAGCTTTGCTCCGGGATTCCTGCAGAACCGTTATGACCGAGAAAACAGAAAACACCGCCAAGGGCGGAAAAGTCGGCTTTATCAGCCTGGGTTGCCCGAAGGCACTGGTTGATTCCGAGCGCATTCTTACCCAGCTGCGCCTGGACGGGTACGACGTAGTGCCAACCTACAACGACGCCGACATCGTGGTGGTAAACACCTGCGGCTTTATCGATGCCGCCAAGCAGGAATCCCTGGACGCCATCGGCGAGGCCATCAGCGAGAACGGCAAGGTCATCGTAACCGGTTGCATGGGCGTGGAAGCAGACAAAATCCGTGAAACCCACCCGGGCGTACTGGCGGTATCCGGCCCCCAGGCTTATGAAGAAGTGGTAGGCGCGGTGCACCAGTTTGTACCCCCGAATAAAGACCATGACCCCTTTGTGGACCTGGTGCCGCCCCAGGGCGTAAAGCTGACCCCGCGCCACTATGCCTACCTGAAGATTTCCGAAGGCTGCAACCACAGCTGCACCTTCTGCATCATCCCGGACATGCGCGGCAAACTGGTCAGCCGTCCCATTGGTGATGTCATGGACGAAGCCAAGCGCCTGGTGGATGCCGGCGTGAAGGAACTGCTGGTGATCTCCCAGGACACCTCCGCCTACGGCGTGGATATCAAATACCGCACCGGATTCTGGCAGGGCCGGCCCCTGAAAACCAAGATGCAGTCCCTGTGTGAAGCGCTGGGTGATATGGGCGTGTGGGTTCGCCTGCACTACGTATATCCGTACCCCCACGTGGACGACATCATCCCGCTGATGGCCGAAGGCAAGATCCTGCCGTACCTGGATATCCCTTTCCAGCACGCCAGCCCGAACGTGCTCAAGGCCATGAAGCGCCCGGCCCACGACAGCAAAACCCTGGAGCGCATCAAGAAGTGGCGGGAGATCTGCCCGGAACTGACCATTCGTTCCACCTTTATTGTCGGCTTCCCCGGCGAAACCGAAGAAGACTTCCAGTACCTGCTCGATTGGCTCGACGAAGCCCAGCTCGACCGCGTGGGCGCCTTTACCTACAGCCCGGTAGAGGGCGCGAAAGCCAACGAGCTGGAAGGTGCCGTGCCGGAAGAAGTGAAGGAAGAGCGCCTGGCGCGCTTTATGGCCAAACAAGCTGAAATCTCAGCCGCACGCCTGCAGGCCAAAATTGGCAAGACCATTGATGTGCTGATTGATGAAGTTGACGAAGAAGGCGCCATCGGCCGCTCCAAGGCCGACGCCCCTGAAATCGACGGCATGGTCTACCTCAATGGCGAGACCGACCTGCAGCCAGGCCAGATTGTCCGGGCCGTAGTGGAGCACGCCGACGAGCACGACCTCTGGGCCGTACTGGCCTGATCGGAATAAGAGGCGGGGTCTTGGCGTGTGAGGCCAAGGTCTGAAAGGGTGGGGAAGGTATCCCCACCCCGCCCAAACCCCACACAAAGACGTCAGGCCTCAGCAACCCGAGCAATTGTCTCCGCATAATAGTCATCGAAATTCTTGAACTCGATGCTATCCCGCCCGCAGCAACGAATGTTGCCGGACTTGATATCGTAAACCCAGCCGTGAATCTCGATCTTGCCGGTAGCCAGCTTGGCCGCCACCACAGGGTGCGTGCGCAGGTGCTGAACCTGCTGCAGCACATTTTCCTCAATGGCTTCGTTCAGGTACTTCGGATCCAGCGGCGTGTCACCATCAATGCCGTGGCGCTCCCGCACAATCTCCATGGCGGAGCGGCAGTGGCCCAGCCATTCCTTTACGTGGGGCAGGCCTTTCAGGGCCGGGATATCCAGCGCACCTTTGATGGCACCGCAGTCGGTATGGCCGCAAACAATAATGTGGCGAACGCCGAGCACCGCCACAGCATATTCGATGGAAGCGGTCATGCCTCCGGTCTCGTTGCTGTGGGGCGGGATCACGTTGCCGGCATTACGGCAGATGAACAGGTCACCGGGGTTGGAGCCGGTCACCATGTTCGGGTCGATGCGTGAATCGGAACAGGTGAAGAACAGAACATCCGGGTTCTGACTGTCGGCCAGGGCGCCAAACAGGTCTTTGTGTTCCGGGTAAACGTTCTTGCGAAAATCCAGTACGCCGCGAACAATGTGGTCCATAGTGTTTCCTCCTGCCGGTCAGGCAATCTCGATCAATACTTCGCCCGGAGTAACCCGGTCGCCCTTGGTGACGTAAACCGCCTGCACGGTGCCGTCCACGCTGGTGTGAATTTCGGTTTCCATTTTCATGGCTTCGGTGATCATCACCGCCTGGCCAGCGGCGACAGTATCGCCTTCCTTGACCAGTACATCCACCACATTGCCGGGCATGGTGGTGGTGACATGGCCCGGATCCGTGGCCTGCTTGCGGCCGCTACCGCCGGCTGAGGCCTCGTATTCGTTCAGCGACTCGAACACCACTTCCTGGGGCATGCCGTCCAGCGACAGGTACAGCTTGCGCTTGCCGGGGCCGGATGCGCCCACGCCGGTAACGGCGACTTCGTAGGTTTCCCCGTGCACGTCAATGCGGAACTCGGTCGCCACGGCAGTGCCCATTCGGTCACGGCCCTTGTGCTCGGCCGGCAGCAGTTCTTCCGGCTTGAGGGTGCCATCTTTTCGCTGCTGCAGGAACTCCCGGCCGAGGTCCGGGAACATGGCGTATGTGAGCACATCCTCCTCGCAGGTGGCCAGACTACCAATGTCTTCTCGCAATTTGTTCAGCTCCGGGCTCAGCAGGTCTGCCGGCCGGCCTTCGTTTACGCTTTCATTGCCGATGGCTTTCTTCTGGATGTCGGCATTCACCTCAGCCGGCGGATGGCCGTAGCCGCCTTGCAGGTAGCGCTTTACCTCGTTGGTGATGGTCTTGTAACGCTGTCCGGCCAGAACGTTGTACACCGCCTGGGTTCCGACAATCTGGGACGTGGGGGTTACCAGTGGAGGGTAGCCCAGGTCCGCCCGCACTCGCGGAATCTCGCTGAACACGTCCCGGATTTTGTCCAGGGCGTTCTGCTCCTTCAACTGGTTGGCGAGGTTGGACATCATGCCGCCCGGCACCTGGTTGATCTGTACTGACACGTCTTCCCGGGTGAATTCGCTTTCGAACTGATGGTACTTCTTGCGCACTTCCCGGAAGTAATCGGCAATTTCGCTCAGCAGTTCCAGGTCCAGCCCGGTGTCGTATTCGGTGCCTTTCAGGGCGGCCACCTGGGATTCGGTGGCCGGATGGCTGGTGCCGTTGGCAAAAGAGGAAATGGCGGTATCAATCCGGTCGGCACCGGCTTCGATGGCTTTCAACTGGCACATGGCTGCCAGGCCTGCGGTGGCATGGCTGTGAATCACCAGCGGCAGGTCGACGGCGGATTTGATGGCGTTCACCAGCTCAAAGGTGGCATAGGGGGTCAGCAGACCCGCCATATCCTTGATGGCGATGGAATCTGCACCCATGGCTTTGAGTTCCTGGGCCTGCTGAACAAACAGCTCGGGAGTATGCACCGGGCTGGTGGTGTAGCAGATGGTGCCCTGGGCATGCTTGCCGGCTTTCTTCACCGCTTTCATGGCGGTTTCCAGGTTACGCAGATCGTTCAGGGCATCGAACACCCGGAACACATCAATGCCGTTGTCGGCGGCTTTCTGTACAAAGGCTTCCACCACATCATCGGCGTAATGCCGGTAACCCAGCAGGTTCTGGCCCCGCAGCAGCATTTGCAGGCGCGTGTTCGGCAGGGCCTGGCGCAGCTGGCGCAGGCGCTCCCAGGGGTCTTCTTTCAAAAAGCGCACGCAGGCATCAAAGGTGGCGCCGCCCCAGACTTCCAGCGACCAGTAGCCCACCTGGTCGAGCTTGTCGCAGATCGGTAGCATGTCTTCGGTGCGCATGCGGGTAGCAATCAGGGACTGGTGCGCGTCACGAAGGATAACGTCGGATACTTCAATTCGTTTGGCAATTTTCTTGGCGTTACTCATGTTCAATCCTCCTGCGGATTACCAGCCGGCATGGGCTGCGATCGTGGCGGCAATGGCCAGGGCAATTTCACTGGGGTGACGTTTGGCGGAATAGTTCAGCAGCTCCGGGTGGCTCGGCACAAAGCTGGTATCAAACACACCGGCCCGGAAATCCGGGTGATCCAGAATCTGCTGGTAATAGTTCGCGGTGGTGGTAATGCCGTGCAGGCGCATGTCATCCAGCGCCCGCTTGCCCCGGGCAATGACCTCGTCCCAGGTCAGGGCCCAGACCACCAGCTTCAGGCACATGGAGTCGTAGTAGGGCGGAATTTCATAGCCGGTATAGATGGCCGTATCCACCCGAACGCCGGGGCCGCCCGGTGCGTAATAATGAGTGATGCGCCCGAAGCTGGGCAGGAAGTCGTTCTTCGGGTCTTCCGCATTGATCCGGAACTGCAGGGCATAGCCCCGGTAGGAAATGTCTTCCTGCCGGTAGCTCAGAGGTTCGCCGGCGGCGATGCGCAGCTGCTCCCGAACAATATCCACCCCGGTGATGGCTTCGGTAATGGTGTGCTCCACCTGCACCCGGGTGTTCATCTCCATGAAGTAGACTTCGTTGCCGGTGAGCAGAAACTCCACCGTGCCGGCATTCTCGTAACCCACCGCCCTGGCCGCTTTCACTGCCAGGCCACCAATGTACTGACGTTGCTCCGGCGTAAGCTGGGGGCTGGGGGCAATCTCGATCAGCTTCTGGTTACGGCGCTGGATGGAGCAGTCCCGCTCGAACAGGTGAATCGCATTGCCGTGGCTGTCAGCCAGCACCTGCACCTCGATATGGCGCGGGTTCACAATGCATTTTTCCATGAACACCTCGGCCGAACCGAAAGCCTTGGTGGCCTCGGAAATTACCCGCGGGTACTGGGTTTTCAGCTCTTCGGGAGAATCACACCGGCGAATGCCCCGGCCGCCGCCACCGGAGGTGGCTTTCAGCATCACCGGGTAGCCGATCTCGTTAGCCAGCTTCAGGGCGTGATCCAGGTCCGCCAGGTTGCCCTCGGAACCCGGGGTGATGGGCACACCGGCCGCCCGCATACTGTCCCGGGCCTGGGTTTTGTCGCCCATCTTGTGGATAACGTCCGACCTGGGGCCGATAAAGGTAACTCCGTGCTGCTCGCACAGCTGGGCAAAGCGGGCATTCTCCGACAGAAAACCGTAGCCGGGATGAATGGCGTCGCAGCCGGTCTCCAGCGCCAGGTTCACAATCCGCGCCGGGTCCAGATAGCCGGCCAGCGGGTCTTCTCCCAGTGAATAGGCTTCGTCGGCGCGCTTCACGTGCAGGCCGTAGCGATCCGGCTCGGTATAAATCGCCACCGAGCGGATGCCCATCTCGGCGCAGGCGCGGACAATACGCACCGCAATCTCGCCACGGTTGGCGATCAGAACTTTTTTAAGCGTGGGCTTCAACATGGGCGATTCCTCGTCTCGTCGTCCCGAATGAAGGTGGGAAAAGAGTAACGGGGATGACGGATCACGAAAAATTGATATTATTTCGCTTATGTATAACTAATATCTTATGAACAGGCTGATTCGGGAACGCCCATGCCCCTGAGTATCCAGAAACTCGCCAACCGCCTGACCTTCCGGCAGCTGCAAGTGTTCAAAGCGGTCTACGACCTGAAAAGCTACAGCAAAGCCGGCGACCTGCTGGGCCTGACCCAGCCCGCCGTCAGCAGCCAGGTACGCCACCTTGAGCAGGCTCTGGGGATGCCCATGTTCGAGTACGTGGGTCGCAAGCTGTATTGCACCGCGGCGGGAGAGGAGATGGCCGCCTGCGTGCGCTCGGTGTTCCACGAACTGGCCGACATGCAGAACCGCCTGGCGGCGCTGGAGGGCAGGGTAGCGGGAGATCTGAAACTGGTGGCTGTCAGCACTGCGCAATACGTGGTGCCCTACCTGCTGCGCTCGTTCCTCCAGCTGAACTCGCAGGTCAACGTCTCGGTGGCCGTGGTCAACCGTGCCACCGCACTGCAACGTCTGAACGACAACAGCGACGACCTGGTGATCATGGGCATGGTGCCGCCCGACCGGCCACTGACCTCGCTGCCGTTTCTCGACAACGAACTTATCCCCATCGTTCCGGCCGGCCATCCGCTGGAGCAGGAGGTTGTAGCACCTCAGGACTTCCTCAACAGCCAGCTGCTAACCCGGGAAACCGGCTCCGGCAGCCGCCTGGCGCTGGAGGTCTACTGCCAGCAACACCGCCTGAAGATGGAGCCAACCATGGAACTGGGTTCCAACGATGCTGTGAAGCACGCAGTCCTGGCCGGTCTGGGTGTGGCGGTGGTGCCGAAGCTCAGCGTGCTTTCAGAACTGGCCCTGGGTTCCCTGCAGGCCCTAAACATCACCGGCTTCCCCCTGCGTCGCAGTTGGTGCGTGGTCTACCCCCAGGCCCGGCACCCGACTCCGGCCATGCAGGCGTTCATAGACTACATCCAGCAAAACATCGCCCAGTTTGAGAGATTGTTTCGGCGCATGGGGTCTTAGTTTGGCATTTTGGTCTTAGTTTCGGCCCTAGCCTGTTTGTTTCGGTGGTGGGCGGCTTTGTTCGCAGCCTGCAATGTTTTCGGGAGTGCCTTGGCGGGAGGCTCCTCCCAAAAACCGCTCCTTGCGGCACATCCATGTGGCGCTTCTGCTCCGCCATCCATGGCTCCGCAAATTTTTGGGAGGAGCCTCCCGCCAAGGCCTTCCGGCTCTGTGCAATCGTCCGCCCACTGCACCCTGCGGTAATATCAACGCAGTCTCAGTTACAAACTGAATGCATACGTGAAGCCCCAGTGCGCCCGCCGTTCAACGGACTATTACTGCGATGTCCGGCTGGCGGTGTTTGGGGCCCCTTCCCAAAAATGTCGGAGGCCATGGATGGCCGGAGAGAAGCGCACAGGGATGATGGGATGAACACCTCTTGTTGAGATCGGCGTCAAAGCGCCACTATTAGATGTGCGAAATCAATAGGTCAACAACAAGAGGTGTTCAGATGAACGTTACCCTAATCGGAATC
>NZ_JAJSPB010000047.1:0-13442 GCF_021282325.1 Marinobacter sp. G11 | reverse complement strand
CTCTTGTCGGTTGGTTATGTGTTGGCCTGGCACCCTTTGCTCCACCATGGAAAACAAGGGGCCAATTGTTACACCCAACCGGCCAAGATAATTGTCGTTAACCGGTCATCCTAATTGTCGCCGAACATCAGGTCACGAGTTACGTCAGAGTCCACTCTGGATGTTGCCACTGCATACCGAAATACCAAGCTTATGAGTGTTTTAACTCTATGCGCGGTTTCAACGTTTCCTTTTTTAACGATCTTGTCCAGTACGTGCAGGATGTCAGCGGGCTGGATTGAGCGAATGGGGCGCCTGGCAAGCTGGGGGAAGGTATAGATTTCCAGCCTTCGCCAGTTGCGCACAGCGTGTGACTCAGTAACTTCTGCAGAGTGTTTCTGCTGGTACCAATCCTCGCAGAGGGTGCGAAAGGTGTTCTCGCCATCAGATACTCGCTGAGTAGACTGTTGCTTTCGGTGGGCGCTGGGGTCGATGTTGTCCTTAAGCAGTCCTTTGGCTACATCACGAGCCTTGCGCGCATCTGCGAGGGAAACTTGTGGGTAACAGCCCAGTGAAAGCGTCTTTTCGTTACCCGCAAAACGGTACCTCAGCCACCAGTATTTTGACTCACCTTTAATGACTAATGTAAGGCCGCCGCCATCCGGGAGCTTCCGTATCTTACCGGAACCCTTAGCATTTTTTACTTCATTCGCGGAGAGTTTGTTGAGTTGCCGGGCCATGGGTGTCCAGTTTGTGGGTAACGAGAAGTGGAAATGTGCTGTTACCCACAATGTTACCCACAAGTTTGCGTGGATGCCAATGGATCAATATGGATGTGATAGGCATAAAAAAGCCCCGTTTCCGGGGCTTTGGGGCGTTTCAGTGGATCTCGCTGGATCCCTTAAAACTTTTGGTTGGTGGAGACGGCGGGAATTGAACCCGCGTCCGCCAGCACTAGGCCTTGAGATCTACATGCTTAGTGTCCTTCTATTATTTTAACCTCAAGCGACCCGAAGGCCAGGGTGCAAGAGGCGAGCTCTTTAAATCTTAGCCTTTAGCCAGTGAGCTCTGGATAAAGGAGCATCCCGTAAGCGATGACGTCCTGAGATGTTGCTTCCGAGCTACGGGCGACCCGGTCAGGACGACTAGCAGCTTACGCTGCTAGTGCGTAGTTTTCGTCGTTTGCGACTATTGCGTTGCAGCTTTGGATTAACGAGATTGGCTGCCATCTCGACATGCACCCAAGGGTTCGCCACCAGCGTCGAAGCCATGTCGTCCCCTCTTACTTAGAGTATATGTGGGCGGCTCCCGATACTTCAAGGGGTGTTTCACTATCGTGGCGGTTATTTGTACCTATCTGTATCACGACGCAGCGCGAAGATCCCCTGTCGAGCCCTTGGCCTTTGCGGCCTGGTACAGATTCTGGAAGCTGTCGCGGAAGTATTCCATCACCGCAACCGGGTCTGCCGGGATGCCTTTGTCGATGGTAATTCCGAACTGTACGGTGCCGGCGTAGCTGAAAATGCTCATGCCAATGCCGATGTTGCCGCTTTGGGGTACCCAGAACATGGGCTGAACCAGTTTGCTGCCGGCCAGGTACACGGCGTGCCGGGGGCCGGGCACGTTGGTCAGTACCGCAGAGGCTTTGTTGCTGAGCAGGTCCAGTGCCCGTCGTTCCAGGATATCGGGGCCGCGACCGAACAGATCAAGCAGGCTGTAGGTGACCTGGGCCTGGTAGGAACGCTTTAGCCGGTTCATGTTTTCCTGCACCTGGCGGAAGCACATGAGAGGGTCGGTAACTTCAACGGGCAGGCCCACCAGTACCAGGCCGAACTGATTGCCCAGGGTCTCGATCGGCTGGTCCAGCGGGCGCAGGTTGAAAGGCACTGCTACCCGAATGCCGCAGTCCGGGATGGTCTGGTGTTGTTCGGTGAAGTGCCGGCTCAGGGCACCGGTGGCGGCGCACAACAAAACATCGTTAACGGTGCCGCCGAGTATCTTGGCGCAGGCTTTGACGTCATCAAGGTCGAGCGGTTCGGCCCAGGCGACCTGTTTGCGGCCAACCAGTTGTTGTTTCAGGCTGGTTTTTGGTTCGAAGGGAGCCAGCCCGAGTTTTACCAGGTCCGCAGCAATGCCGCCGGCCGTGGTGGCGAGCTTGAGCGGGTAGTTGGGTTCTTCACGGACGGAGTCCAGGAACAGTCTCGCCTGCTGCCATCCTGCCTGGCTGCTGTCTACCAAGCGGTGCAGGAAGCGGGAGGCGGCCGTGCCTTCCGGTTTTTTGGCAGGTTTCGGTTTGCTGGAGATTTTTTTCAGCCTGGCTTCGGGGGATTTATCCGTAAGGGAAAGCAGTACCCGAACCAGGGAGATGCCGTCTGCTATGCAGTGATGAATGCGCACCAGCAGCGCGCAGCCGCCGTTAAAATTGTCGATATAGTGGATTTGCCAGAGCGGGCGCCGGAAATCCAGGGCGCTGCTGTTGAAGTCGCTGGCCAGCGCCTGGAGTTCATCCTTGCCAGCCTTGCCGGGCAGGGCAATGCGATGCAGGTGGTTGTCGAGATCGAACAGCGGGTCGTCTTCCCAGTAAACCCTGTCGCCTTTGTCTACGATGCGCTGGCGGAAACGCCGGAACTTAAGGAAGCGCTCCTCCAGGGTATGCTTCAGGCGATTGATGTCGATCGGTTTTTCGAACATCAACACCGCCGAAATCATCATGGGGTTTTCCGGGGTGTCCATGCGCAGCCACGACCGGTCTACCGACGACATGGCTGCCCGTTGTGGTGACATACCCCCTCCTTGTGTCTCAGCCTCAGGTGTTGGCTTCGCGCATAATTCGCTGCTTCTGCCGGTTCCAGTCCCGCTCTTTTTCTGTCGCCCGCTTGTCGAACAGCTTCTTGCCTTTTACCAGGGCGATCTCGCACTTCACTTTGTTGCCTTTCCAGTATAGCGCCAGCGGGATACATGTGTGCCCGGCCTGGTTGACCTGGCCGATAATCTTTGCAATTTCCTTGGCGTGCAGCAGCAGTTTCCGGGTGCGGGTGGGGTCGGCAATCACATGGGTAGACGCCGTGTTGAGCGGCGTAATGTGGGCGCCAAGCAGCCAGGCTTCGCCGTCTTTGAGCAGGACATAGGCATCCACCAGTTGCGCCTTGCCGGCACGCAGAGACTTCACTTCCCAGCCAAGCAGGGCCAGGCCCGCTTCGAAGCGTTCCTCGATGTGGTATTCGTGCTTTGCCTTCTTGTTCAGGGCAATGGTGTTACTGGTTGGTCCGCTTGCTTTCTTCTTGCTCATGAATCCTGTCCGGGATCGGAAGAATGACTTGGCCGGCGGTTAATAGAGGGCCGGCAAAGCGGGCATTGTAGCTCAGGTCTGCCAGACGGGTCACGATTTCGCCGCCGGGGTGCCACAATGGTCGTTTACCGCCGCCGGCATCGGCTACAATAAGCGGCTATAGATTTTCAGGGGCCGGAATGCCGCACAAGTACCAGACATCCATAGGGTCGTTTACCCGTAAATCCAGCTTCTTCTGGGCCTCGGTTGGTGCAACCGTGGGCCTTGCCAACCTGTGGCAGTTTCCCTACCTGGCCAGTATTCACGGTGGCGGTCTGTTTATCCTGTTGTACCTGGCGTGCCTGTTGCTGGTGGCTTTGCCACTGATGGTGACAGAGGCGGTGTTCGGGCGGCACTCCCGGCACGGGATCGTGCTGGCGATGGATGGCTTTGTGCGCAACGCCGGCAGCCACCGCTTGTGGCACCTGACCGGTCCCCTGAGTGTGATTGCAGCCTTCCTGGTACTGTCATTTACCGCAGTGTTTGGCGGCATTGTGCTGGCCTATGTGTTTGCCGGTGCTTCTGGCCGGTTCAGCGGTGCGACCACAGCTTCCGCTTCGGCGGTGCTGACCGAGCTGGTTTCAAGCCCGGAGCGTTACCGGGAGTTTATGGCCTGGCACGGGTTCTTCCTGCTACTGGTACTGGCGGTGTCGGCACGGGGTGTCGTGAAGGGATTGGAGCGTTCGCTGCGCATTGTTGTGCCTTGCACGTTAGTGTTGCTGGCGGTGTTGTTTGCCCTGTCCGCCGGGCATGGGCGGCTGGAATCCGGCGTTGATCACATTCTGACTTTCCGGCCGGAACAGTTGAGCCTAGACAGCATCAAGGCAGCCTTCTTCCATGCCTTTTACACCCTGGGGCTCGGGGTTGGGGTATGGGCGATCTTTGGTGCCTACACCACGGCGGAAACCCGCCTGAAACGATCCATTCTGGCGGTGGTGCTGATGGATACCCTGGTGGCGATTGTTGCCGGTGTGATGATGTTTTCCATTGCGCTTGACGGCACCAGCCTGGATGGCGAGCGAGGCTTCAGCCTGTTGTTTGTCTCGCTGCCGGTGGCACTGGCCCAGGTGCCGTTCAGCCAGGTAGTGATCACCGCGGTATTCCTGCTGGTGGTGCTGATTGTCTGGGCGACCTCTATCTCCCTGCTGGAGCCCGTGGTGGGCTGGTTGCGGGAATGGCTCGGCGCGCCAAGGGGATGGTCTGTGGTGTGTGTGGGCCTGGCGGTGTGGCTGGCGGGCCTGGCCTCGCTGTTTTCGTTCAACGTCTGGGCCGATTATCAGCTGGCAGGTGCCACGGTTTACCGCTGGCTGGAGCTGGTGACCGGCGGCATCCTGATTCCGGTGGTTGCCATGCTTGTTGCCACCTTCGCCGGCTGGTGTCTGACTCGCCGCTACAGCGCGCAGATTCTGGGCGATGCCCCGGCGTTTTTCCGCAAGCTCTGGTATTGGGTGATGCGGCTGGTGCTGCCGGTTGTGGCGTTGTGGATAGGTATCCAGTACACCATTTTTTCACTGTCCAATCTTTGTGATAACGGCAACGATGCGATCTGGTGCGGGCCGGGTACGCCGGTTGCCGAAGCTTCGGCACCGGTTGAAAGCGCCCCAAACGGGCCGGATATCCAGTATCATGGTGAATGACCCATCGGCCGGTGACAGCGGTTGGTGTCAGTAGTAGTAAAAAAGCGCAGGAATTCCGTTTTACATGGCTCATCAGATTGATAAAACCGCGCTGGTTATGCATTCGGCCGAACGCATGTTCCACCTGGTCAACGACGTGGCGCGTTATCCCGAGTTTCTGCCCTGGTGCGCCGGGGCGGAAGTGCACGAGCGTACCGATGCCGAGATTATGGCGTCACTGGAAATCGCCAAGGGTGGTGTGCGCCATCGCCTGACTACACGCAACCAGTTGCTGATGCCGGAAAGCATCGAAATGAAGCTGGTGGATGGCCCGCTCAAGAACCTGACCGGGCGCTGGCATTTCCGGTCGCTGGACGACAATGCCTGCAAGGTTATTCTCACGCTGGAGTTTGAGTTTGGCGGCTCGTTGTCCCGAATGACCTTCGGCCCGGTATTCAACCAGGCTGCCAACACCATGGTGGACGCCTTCTGCCGTCGCGCGGATGAAATCTATCGCGGAGGATTGGTGTAATGCAGGTAGAGGTGGCATACGCCCGGCCCGACAAGCAGCAGATTGTGCCGGTCAAGGTTCCGGAGGGAGTCACGGCGCTGGAGGCGGTAAAGCTTTCGGGTATCGTGGATATCTTTCCGGAAATTGAGCCGGACGCTATCGATATGGGCGTGTTCGGCAAGGTGATCAAAGATCCGGCCAGCCACGAGTTACGGGAAGGCGACCGGGTAGAGCTGTACCGGCCGCTCAAGATCGACCCGAAACAGGCGCGCCTGAACCGGGCCAAAAAGAAAGCCTGAAGCTTAGTAGGCTGGGGTTTCTTCCAGTAGCTGGGCTTCGTAGTGGCTGTACTGGTCGCCGTTGTAGTAAACGATGATGCGTTGTTCTTCGATGTCACCACCCCGGCGCTGGAAGGTGTACACGTAGTATTCCCTGGAAGGATCGACCGGGTTCAGCATCAGCGGGCTGCCCAGTACCGCGTGTACCTGGCTGCGTGGCATGCCTTCGGAGAGTTCAGTCAGCTCTTCGTCGGTAACAATGTTTCCCTGCTGTACGTTGATCTTGTAAACGCCGGGAAAGACGCAGCCTGACAAGGATAAAATGCCAATAAGAATGATAGCGGTGAGCTTTTGCATCGCCAGGGGAAATCCTCTATCTTGAAATCGCCTGCCTTTGGCAGGTGTGAAACGGGTTTAACCGTTGAACGGCGGCTTCATCATACCGGAAGCCGTAAGGCACACCAACGAGTGAATAGTAGCATGCCATCTGAAAACGCCGAATTACGAAAAGTCGGTCTTAAGGTTACTCTGCCCAGGGTGAAAATCTTCAATATTCTGGAGAACGCCAAGGAGCATCACCTGAGTGCTGAAGACGTCTACAAGAAGTTGCTCGACCAGGGTGACGATGTGGGCCTTGCGACCGTTTACCGGGTGCTGACCCAGTTTGAGGCAGCTGGCCTGGTATTGCGCCACAACTTTGAAGGCGGCCATGCGGTGTTCGAAATGGCCGGCGACGATCACCACGACCACATGGTCTGCACCCAGACCGGTGAAGTGATCGAGTTTGTGGACGAGGTCATCGAAGAGCGTCAGCAGAAGATTGCGGCAGAACACGGCTACGAGATTGTCGATCACAGCCTGATCCTGTACGTAAAACCTCTGAACTCCGGCAAGAAGTAATCAAACGATAAAAAAGGGGCCAGCAAGTGCCGGCCCCGAAGCTCTCCGAATCGAGAGGGGATTTCAGTGATGGGTCGCCTGGCCCTTTACGAACATCTCCCGGGCATGGGCAATGGTGTGCTCGGTCATGTCCACGCCACCCAGCATTCTTGCTACCTCGCTGATCCTGCCCTGATCATCCAGTGCCTCAATGCGCGAGTAAGTCGCTTCTTTTTCAGTAAACTTGCTGACAAACAGGTGCTGATGGCACTGGGCGGCCACCTGCGGCAAGTGAGTCACACACAGTACCTGCCCGTTATCCCCCAGTGACCGCAGCAGTCGGCCCACCACTTCGGCAGTGCCGCCGCCAATACCTACGTCCACTTCATCGAATACCAGCGTGGGTGTGGTGGAGGTTTGTGCCACAACCACCTGGATGGCCAGGCTGATCCGTGACAATTCACCGCCGGAGGCCACCTTGGCCAGTGGGCGTGCCGGCTGGCCGGGGTTGGCGCTGACCAGGAATTCGATATCTTCCATGCCATGGGGTGCCGGCTCGTTGTCAGCATTGCCGCTCAGGTGGGTGACAAACTGCATGTTGGGCATGCTTAGCTGGGCCAGTTCCCGGGCAACCCGCTGGTCCAGCTCCATGGCGGCCTGTTCCCGTTTGGCAGACAGCTGTGCTGCCAGCTCATCGAATTGTTGGCGCAGGTTTTCCAGCTCAGCTTCAAGTTGTTCCAGGCTGCCTTCGCCGCCGTCCAGTTCGGCCAGTTCTGCGGCCAGGCGCTGGTGCAGTTCCGGCAACTCTTCCGGGGTAATCCGGTGCTTTCGGGCCATCTGGTAAATGGCGCTCAGGCGTTCTTCCACCTCGGCCAACCGCGCCGGGTCGGCTTCATAGTCGTCGACAAACCGGCGCAGGTTGTCGCCGGCTTCGGAAATCTGGATCTGTGCTTCGTTCAGCATCTGCAGGGTATCGGCCAGTGCCGGCACTTCCAGCGGCAGTTGCTCCAGTTGCTGCAGGGCCTGGCGTACCAGGGCGGCTGCGCTGGTGTCATCTTCGGTGCAGAGCAGGGCGGCCTGGTGGCTGCTGTGCAGTACTGCATCGGCCTGGCTCAGCTGGGCCTGCTCCTGCTCAAGGGCCTCCTGCTCGCCGTCTTCCAGTGCCAGCCGGTCCAGCTCCTCTACCTGGTAGCGAAGCAGTTGCAGCCTGGCCTCGGCTTCGTCGGCGTTGTGCCGGCGCTGTTCCAGTTTCTGGCGGGTAGCGTTCCAGGCTTTCCAGGCGGTGCGGGCCTGGTCGGCCAGTTGTTCGGCGCCGGCAAACTCGTCCAGCAGTTTGCGGTGGGTGTCTTTGCGCAGCAGTGACTGGTGCTGGTGCTGGCTGTGGATGTCCATCAGCAGGCCGCCCAGTTCTTTGAGCTGGGACAGCGGGCAGGGCTGGCCGTTAATAAACGCCTTGCTGCGGCCATCTTTGCGGATAGTGCGGCGCAGGATGCAGTCTTCCTTGTCATCCAGTTCGTGGGCTTCAAGCCATTGCCGGGCTTCCGGAATTCTCGAGATATCGAAACTGGCGTTGATATCGGCACGCTCGGCCCCGTGGCGCACAGCTCCGGCGTCTGCGCGGCCGCCCATGGCCAGCCCCAGGGCATCCAGAACGATAGACTTGCCGGCACCGGTTTCGCCGGTGAGTGCTGTCATGCCCTTGCTGAACTGCAATTCAACCCGTTCAGCAATGGCGTAGTTCGAGACCGTCAGTTGGATAAGCATGCTGATTACCTCCGTTCAGAGTCTGTTGTCTCTGAAAATTTCGAATACTGTGATTCCATACAGTTGCTGTGAATATATACAGGGTTTTTCCTGTTTGCAAATAACCTGTGCCCCGAATTTGTAAAGAATGCATCCCGGAAGGTTGAAACCCGCCCGGCGGGCCCCATATCCGTTCGCAAAGTCGTATTTTCCTGCCCTGAAACGGGCGGGGCTTAAACCAGCCGCAGGCCTTCGGGCCCTGGGAAAATCCATCAGGAGTTGTCATGAGTGCTGACGAAAAGCGCAACGAACAGGTAGAAGAAGAGCTGAACGAAGCCGCACAGGCGGAACAGGCTGATGCCGAGCCGGAAGCTGGCGAGGCGGGGCAAGAGGGTTCCGAGCTGGATGCCCTGAAGGCCAAGCTACAGGAGTACCAGGACCAGGCGTTGCGCTCCCAGGCAGAAATGCAGAACGTGCGCCGCCGGGCCGAGATCGACGTGGAAAAGGCGCACAAGTTTGCGCTGGAAAAATTCGTCAAGGAATTGCTGCCGGTGGCCGACAGCCTGGAGAAGGCCGTGGAAAGCACGGAAGGGCAGGAAGACGCCAGCGAACTGGTGGCTTCTATCCGCGAAGGCGCGGAAATGACCCTCAGCCTGTTCATGAGCAGCCTGAAGAAATTCAACGTGGAGCAGCTGAACCCGGTGGGTGAACCGTTCGACCCGCAGCAGCACGAAGCCATGTCTATGGTGCCGGCCCCGGATGCCGAGCCCAATAGCGTGGTGGCGGTGGTGCAGAAGGGTTATCTGCTGAACGGCCGCGTTGTTCGTCCGGCCATGGTTGTAGTGGCAAAAGCAGAAAATTGATCAAAAAAGGCGCCGTCGGGGCTTGAAAAGCCGCTGAAAGCGCCAATATAGCGATTAAACAGCGACAGCCGGGGTGGTCTCACTCCGGAGCAGAATTCAGAAAGATCTTGGAGTGATTCGATGAGCAAAATTATTGGTATCGACCTGGGAACCACCAACTCCTGCGTGGCCATCATGGATGGTGACAAGGTAAAGGTAATCGAGAATGCCGAGGGTGATCGTACCACCCCGTCCATCATTGCCTACACCGACGATAACGAAACACTGGTTGGCCAGTCTGCCAAGCGCCAGGCGGTCACCAACCCGGCAAATACCCTGTACGCCATCAAGCGTCTGATCGGTCGTCGTTTTGAAGACGACGTGGTTCAGAAAGACATCAAGATGGTGCCGTACAAGATCGCCAAGGCTGACAATGGCGATGCCTGGGTAGAAGTGAAAGGCCAGAAGATGGCTCCGCCGCAGGTTTCTGCCGAAGTCCTCAAGAAAATGAAGAAGACTGCAGAAGACTACCTGGGCGAGACCGTAACCGAAGCGGTTATCACCGTGCCGGCTTACTTCAACGACAGCCAGCGCCAGGCCACCAAAGATGCAGGCAAGATTGCCGGCCTGGAAGTTAAGCGGATCATCAACGAGCCGACTGCTGCTGCGCTGGCCTACGGCATGGACAAGCAGAGCGGCGACCGTACCGTAGCGGTCTACGATCTGGGCGGCGGTACCTTTGACCTGTCCATCATCGAGATTGCCGACGTAGACGGTGAGCACCAGTTTGAAGTACTGGCTACCAACGGTGACACCTTCCTGGGTGGTGAAGACTTCGACATGAAGGTCATCGAATACTTGGCGGACCAGTTCAAGAAAGACAGCGGCATCGACCTGCGCGGTGACTCCCTGGCCATGCAGCGCCTGAAGGAAGCCGGCGAAAAGGCCAAGATCGAGCTGTCCAGCAGCCAGCAGACCGACGTAAACCTGCCGTACATCACTGCAGATGCGTCTGGTCCCAAGCACATGAACGTGAAACTGACCCGCGCCAAGCTGGAATCGCTGGTAGAAGAGCTGGTTCAGCGCAGCCTCGAGCCCTGTAAAGTGGCTCTGCAGGACGCTGGCATGAAGGCCTCTGAAATCGACGAAGTTATCCTGGTGGGTGGTCAGACCCGTATGCCGCTGGTGCAGGAGAAGGTTAAGGAATTCTTCGGCAAAGAGCCGCGTAAAGACGTAAACCCGGATGAAGCCGTAGCCATGGGTGCTGCCATTCAGGGTGCGGTACTGTCTGGCGACGTGAAAGACGTACTGCTGCTGGACGTAACCCCGCTGACCCTGGGTATCGAAACCATGGGTGGTGTGGCCACTCCGCTGATCGAGAAGAACACCACGATTCCGACCAAGAAATCGCAGACCTTCTCCACAGCGGACGACAACCAGACTGCGGTAACCATCCACGTTGTTCAGGGTGAGCGCAAGCAGGCGGCACAGAACAAGTCACTGGGTCGTTTCGACCTGGCCGACATTCCGCCGGCACCCCGCGGTGTGCCGCAGATCGAAGTGACTTTCGACATTGACGCCAACGGTATCCTGAACGTGTCTGCCAAAGACAAGGCGACCGGTAAAGAGCAGTCCATCGTAATCAAGGCCTCTTCCGGCCTGAACGATGACGAAATCGAGAAGATGGTGCGCGATGCCGAGGCCAACGCCGAGGAAGATCGCAAGTTCGAAGAGCTGGTACAGGCTCGTAACCAGGGCGATGCCATGGTTCACGCCGTACGCAAGACCCTGACCGAAGCCGGCGACAAAGTCACCGAGGCCGAAAAAGAGTCCATCGAAGGCGCCATCAAGGACCTCGAAGAAGCTCTGAAGGGTACCGATAAGGAAGATATCGAAGCCAAGACCCAGAAGCTGACTGAAGTCTCTTCCGAGCTGGCCCAGAAAATGTACGCGGATCAGGCTGACCAGGCGCAGCAGGCTGACGGGCAGGAAGGTGCCCAGGCTGCAGACGACGCGGTTGATGCCGAGTTCGAAGAAGTCAAAGACGACGACAAGAAGTAAATCCGAAGTACATCAGGCAGTTGGAAAACGCGGGGGTAGCCCCGCGTTTTCCGCGTTATAGCAACAGGGTTTTGAAGTATGGCCAAGCGCGATTATTACGAAGTACTCGGGGTTGCCCGGGGAGCGGATGAGAAGGAAATAAAGCGGGCATATCGGAAGCTCGCGATGAAATACCATCCAGACCGTAACCCGGATGACCAGGATGCCGACAGTAAATTCAAAGAGGCCACCGAAGCCTACGAGGTGCTCGCTGACTCCGGCAAGCGCGCTGCGTATGACCAGTTCGGTCATGCCGGTGTAGACGGCCAGGCCGGTGCCGGTGGCTTCGGCGGTGGCGGCAGCTTCTCCGACATCTTCGGAGACGTGTTTGGTGATATCTTCGGTGGTGGTGGCGGTCGTGGCCGCAATACCCGTGGCTCAGACCTGCGCTACACCCTGGAGCTGGACCTTGAAGAAGCCGTTAAGGGCAAGTCCGTCGAAATCAAGATTCCGGGTCATAAGGAATGTGATGTCTGTGAAGGCAGCGGCGCCGAAAAAGGCTCCCGGCCGGAAACCTGTGGTACCTGTCAGGGCATGGGTCAGGTACGCATGCAGCAGGGTTTCTTCACCGTGCAGCAGGCTTGTCCGACCTGCCGTGGCTCTGGCCAGATCATCAAGGATCCCTGCAAGGCCTGTCATGGTCAGGGTCGTGTTCGCCAGGACAAAACCCTGTCGGTCAAAGTGCCGCCCGGCGTGGATACCGGCGACCGCATCCGCCTGTCTGGCGAAGGTGAAATGGGCGTAGATGGTGGCCCCCCAGGCGACCTGTACGTCCAGGTGGCTGTGCGTGAACACTCCATCTTCACCCGCGACGGCCGCAACCTGTACTGCGAAGTGCCCATCAGCATCGTGGATGCTGCCCTGGGTGGTGAGCTGGAAGTGCCTACACTGGATGGCCGTGTGAAGCTGAAAATCCCGGCTGAAACCCAGACCGGCAAGCTTTTCCGCCTGCGCAACAAAGGCGTGAGCCCGGTGCGTGGTGGCCCTGCCGGCGACCTGCTGTGCCGGGTGATGGTAGAAACCCCGGTGAAACTGACCAAGCGCCAGAAAGAACTGCTGGAAGAATTCCAGCAAACGCTGGACGGCAGCAACGGCACCCATCATGCTCCGAAGAAAACCTCCTGGTTTGAGGGTGTGAAAAACTTCTTCGACGAAATGAAATTCTGAGGGCAGAACAGATGCGGGTAGCAATCATCGGCGCCGCCGGGCGCATGGGCAAGGTACTGATCGAAGCGGTAGACGGCACCGAGGGCCTTGAACTCGGCGCCGCCATCGTCGAGCCGGGCAGCAGCCTGATCGGCGCCGACGCCGGCGAAATGACCAGCGTTGGCAAAACCGGCGTAAAAATGGCTGGTAGCCTGGACGACGTCAAAGACGACTTCGACGTACTGGTGGACTTCACCTTCCCGGATCTAACCCTGGAAAACGCAAAGTTCTGCAGCGCTAACGGCAAGATGCTGGTCATCGGCACCACCGGTATGACCGACGCCGAAAAAGAACAGCTCGCCCTGGCCGCCGAATCCACCCCCGTGGTGTTCGCGCCCAACATGAGCGTTGGCGTTAACGTCGTCCTCAACCTCCTGCGCACCGCCGCGGCGACCCTGGGCGACGACTACGACGTGGAAATCATCGAAGCCCACCACCGCCACAAAAAAGACGCCCCCTCCGGCACCGCCCTGCGTATGGGCGAAGTCGTGGCTGACGCCTTGGGCCGCGATCTGAAAGAGTGCGCAGTGTACGGCCGCGAAGGTTTCACCGGCGAACGCACCCGCAAGGAAATCGGTTTCGAAACCATCCGTGCCGGGGACGTGGTAGGCGACCACACCGTGCTGTTCGCCACCGAAGGCGAGCGCATCGAGATTACCCATAAGGCCAGTAGCCGGATGACCTTTGCCAAAGGTGCTATGCGGGCTGCTTTGTGGCTTGAGGGTAAGGCGGCTGGTTTGTATGACATGCAGGATGTTTTGGGCCTTAAAGGCTGATTTTTGCCACTAAATCCACGAAAGAACACGAAAAGAAAAGGTTTTGTGCCACGGAAACCATATATGGTCTCCTCCCCGCTTGCAAGGCCTCAGACGTTGTTGATGAGGGACAGGTTGCTGCCATATATCCGGCCTGTTAACGAGGCGGCGTTGCCGCCTCTGGCCTTGATGAGGATTCGCCGCG